>CAWVZP010000007.1:0-35018 GCA_963934675.1 uncultured Gammaproteobacteria bacterium
CTTTGGGTGTGCTGCTGCAGTTTGTCCCTTCTGGTATGTTTTTTCCCTATTGGGCGCTTTGCTGGGTGATTCAATCCCGAGCTCATACTCGCTCGATTTTGCTATTCCCATTTGTTTTATCGCGATAACCGCACCCATGCTGAAAAGTCTGCCACATCTGGTGAGTGCGCTGGTGTCTATTTTTGCTGCTTTATTGCTGGCCTGGATGCCGTACAACCTGTGGCTTATTGTTGCGGCGATCTTGGCGATGATGGCAGGTGCTAAAACCGAAATTATGATACAAGCAAGACAGGGAACGAAACCATGATGGCGAATAGCGCCACTATTTGGCTGGTCATTATCGGTCTAGGCTTAGGCTCTTTTCTGATCCGTTTCTCGTTTCTGGGGATTATTGGTGGGCGCCAGTTACCCGAATGGTGCCTGCGCCATTTGCGCTATGTGGCAACCGCTGTTTTGCCAGGATTGATTGCGCCGCTGGTGCTCTGGCCTGAGGCGAACAACGGTGAGACTGATCCGTCTCGTTTGGTTGCAGCGGCGGTGGCCTGTTTTATTGGCTTTCGATTGAGCTCAGTGGTTGGGGCTGCGGTAGGCGGCATGTTGACACTGTATGGTATGCAATATTTACTTTCTCTTTAGCGATTACACCCTAACGGTTGCCTCATTATCAGCACCTCTTCATTAGTTCGGTCTAAATTTAGCCTTAGCCATCGTTTAGCGGGCTTATCAATATTGGCAATGATTGTCGTCATAGTTTTGAAGGGGCTAGCGAGCCAGATCGGATTTATCGACAATGATTTCTCAGGCGCGATGCTGGTGATAGCCGGAAGCCTAGGCTGGTTTGCGGCACTGTTATTGTTAGCCGATACCAAGGCAATGCTTCAGATACAGGTTGGCCTGATTAGCTTAATTGGTTTATGTCTGGCTGGTTATGCCTTTAGTCAGGGCGCGAGTATCGATATTGGAAAAGCGGTTGGAGGTAACTCAGGCTTGCTGACTATGATTGCCGCTGTCGGATTTTTACGGTTAGTCGCCTTACCTGAGAGAGATAAAAATGAAACATTACCCATAGGCCATAAAGCTTATCTGCAAACTTTGCTGGGAATCAACATTACCAGTTCAGTCATCAATATTACGTCACCGATATTAATTGCAGATCGGATTCATCAGCATCGTCCTTTAACGCGTTTTAGTGCTCAGTCCATCGTCCGTGTATTTTGTGGAGTATCGTCATGGTCCCCTTTTTTTGGTGCCATGGCCGTTGTCTTAACCTATGTTGAAGGTGCTCAGGTTTTGTCGATACTGAAGATAGGCCTGCCGTTTACGATTGTTGGATTTATTGTGGTGTATGTCGAGGCCAGATTGCGTTATTCGAAGCAGCTTGATGAATTTGTCGGTTACCCAATTCGCCTCAGTACACTAAAAATGCCCGTTATTATAATGGTCAGTGTTGTGGTTTTTTCATACGGGTTACCAGAGACACCGATGTTAGTAGTGATTAGTTCTTGTGCACTGATGGTGACGGCCGTTACTTTGTTTTTACGTCGCGGCCTGATTGCAGGCTGTAGCAGCTTGCATAACTATGTCTATGATGGATTACCAAAAATTGCCAACGAATTGTTATTGTTTCAGGCTGCGGGATTGTTAGCAGCCGGTATGGTGGCGGTGATGCAGTTAGGTATTGTGGATAATCCGTTCACCGTATTTAATAGCACGACTGCAGCACAGGTATTAGGCATTACCATGCTGGCTGCCGCTGTTGGCGTTCATCCCGTGATCCTCATATCCAGCTTGTCTCCATTGATAATGGGGCTTAACCCTAATCCTAGTTTCCTTGCGGCCACTTATCTATTGGCTTGGAATCTAGGTACCTGCGCCAGCCCTTTATCCGGCATCCAGTTGATTTTCCAGGGACGCTATGGCGTCCCTGGTTGGCAAGCTGCTACATCTAATTGGCCTTACGCAATATTAATGTACCTGATAGCGACAGTTTGGCTATGGATCAGTGAGGGTTTATTTTTTTAGTAGAGTGAGCTTTGACATTAATCAATTGCTTTGAGCAATAGCCCGCTCAAGATTAGACATACGCTCATCATTAGAAGGATGGCTACTCATAAATCCACCACCTGTGCCAAATTTAGCTTTAAGTGTTTGAATAGAACGAATCATAGCGCGCGGATCTTTCCCCAGATTTTTTAATAGCTTAACCGCGAAGACATCGGCCGACAATTCGTCACGCTGTGAAAACTGAGCTGATACCGCGCCCGAGGCTAACTGGCCTAATTGGCCACCGCTGAGTGCGCCTACAACACCGCCGACACCGATAGCTGCCTGTAAAGTGGCGTTGGTGAGTAGTTGGGTTTGCATTTGGTGGTAGCTGTGTCTGAGTTTGACGTGCCCAATCTCATGGCCAATGACTGCCAGTATCTGGTCGTCTGTCATAGCATCCATTAATCCGGTATAGACTCGGACTGTGCCGTCAGCCATGGCGAAGGCATTGACGTCGTCGGCTTTGTAAACTTTAAAGTTGAGTTGAAGCCCGTCGTAGTTTCTCAGGCTATTGGTCATTTTAAACAGACGCTTGCTATAGGCGTCGTTGGGTCCAGCTACCTGATGTTTACCGTCATATTCTTTTGCGGCTAAGGTTGCGGTTTGTTTGACGCTATCTTCATTGAGTGTGATTGCTAGTGCGACCCCGGCACCAACTATGATTGCTTTTTCAGCGTCAAACTTTCCCTGGGTGCAGCCAGTGAAAACCAATGTTGAAGCAATGATAATGAGTCGAAATTTTAATGTGATCATTTCAGGTTCCGGTCGTATTAAATAGCGTTGGTTTATAATGCTAAAGTATAGGTAATGGCAAAGGTATTTAGCAAGCAGTGTACCCACCATTAAACTCATAGTTGCTTTGATATGGTTTCGTATAAAGTTGTTAATGAGGCATCACGCGCTGGAATCGGGTCGACGGCGATGAGTGCGATGCGGTTATAAAAAATACGCGGAATAAATCGCAACAAGACATTGCTGGATTTTCGACTGAAAAGGCTGCCCCATAGTCCACGTAAAGCCAGTGGCACTACAGATACTGGATCACGGTCGAGCACTTTCTTAATATCAGGTTTGAAGCTATTTAGTTCACCACCTTTTAATGACGGACTGATTTTGTCAAAGGCTTGCTCCATTAAGGCTGAGTCTTCTTTTGCGTCTGCAATCGGTATCGCATTGGCGGTCTTTAATATAAACGATAACATGGGTATCTTAAATATTTTGTAATGCACAACAAATCGAATCGGACGTTTAATGCTGCCTGCCAGGATTAACGCGTCAACAAAGCTGGCATGGTTGCAGACTAAAACAGCGTGACCCGTGTTGGGTATTTTGTCGAGGTCGATTTTTTTGACTCGATAAATACTGTGGACTAGCAGCCAAATTACCAAACGCATAATGAATTCAGGGACTTGCTTGAATATTAAAGAGAGCGATCGCTGCATTCATCAACGCCATGATTAAGAATAGCATCGGAATTGAAACGCCTGCAGACAGGGCAAACAATCCGTATAACGAAGCAGCAACCATGAACAGTGCATTCAAAACATTATTGGCAGCTATGATTTTTGAACGTTTTTTTCGTCACTTCGTTGTTGCACCAGAGCATACAACGGCACGATGTAGATGCCACCCGAGGTACCGAGCATAACAATGTCGAACATGACGCGCAGGCTGTTGCCGCTAGTGATAAAGGTCATGGGACTGATAAGGGCACTGTTGATGAGTGCGTTGTCGATTAATGGGGTACCAGCCACAACCGATTGAACAAAATAAATATCAGCGCCAAAAACAGTCAAGCCGAGTGCACCCATCGGGACTAGTCCCAGTTCAACAATTCGGCCCGAAAGCCTTTCGCAGAGGAATGATCCGGCGCCAATGCCAATTGAGAACATCGCTAACAATAATATGTAAACTTGTTCGTTGCCCTCTAATTCATAACGTACGTAGTTGGGCAGCTGGGTAACGTAGGTAATGCCGATGAACCAAAACCAAGAAATACCCATGATCGAATAGAACACTGTGCGGTTTTGGCGAGCGTCACACATGATATTGCGGGTTTGTGAGATTATATTGAAACTAATTTTTAATTCTGGCGCAGCCGCTGCAAGCAATGGTATAGATCGACTGGCCCAGTAGCCAATAATGGCGAATATAACGATTGCAATCGACAATAGGTGTGTGCTGAAACTAATAATAAAAACACTCGCAATCAGCCCCATTAATATTGCCAGAAAAGTGCCAAATTCGACCATCGCATTACCACCGACGAGCTCTTTAGAATCTAATGCCTGTGGAAGCAAACTGTATTTTACGGGCCCAAATAAGGCAGATTGAGTACCCATCAAAAATAGAATCACGATTAAAAGTACAGAGTTTTGCAAATAAAACGCGATGGCGGCAAGTGACATAATGCCGATTTCTAGAAGCTTAATACGTTGAATCAAAATCGATTTTTCAAGCTTATCAGCGAGTTGTCCGGCAATCGGTGAGAACAGAAAAAAGGGCAGTATGAATAAGGCGGCGGCTATGTTGACCAGTGCGTTACTGGCATCTTTAGAAATGTTGGCAGCCTGAAAGACAATAAAAATGGTTAAACCATTTTTGTAGAGATTGTCATTAAAAGCGCCTAAAAGGTGAGTCAGAAAAAAGGTAAAAAGCGTTTACTCTTTAAAAGTCGAACTGATTCTGGCATGACAGCAATCCTAAGTTTGAAGTTTTATAATGTCATACGACGTTTACTATAAGTATTGCTGTAGGGTTGATGCTTGGAGTGAAACACGCTTTCAGCCGTGACCGAAAGCGTGTTTGGTGTTATTGCTGATTAATCAGCCTTGATACCGGTGATGGCCTTCACTTCGAGGAATTCTAGAAATCCCCAACGCCCTTTTTCGCGACCATTGCCTGATTGCTTATAGCCTCCAAAAGGTGTGCCGGCATTACCACCTTTATAATTAATGGCAATTTGTCCAGCGCGAATTCGACGCGCTACGGCTGTCGCATGTTCCATATTGTCTGAACTGATATAACCCGCTAGTCCAAAATCAGTATCATTGGCAATGGCAATCGCTTGCTCATCGTCTTCATAACCCATTATAACGATGACTGGCCCAAATATTTCTTCACGGGCAATGGTCATTTGGTTATTCACATTAGCGAAAACAGTCGGTTTGACATAATATCCCGTAGGCAGGTGATCGGGTCGACCTGTGCCACCGGCAATCAAAGTTGCCCCTTCGTCGATACCTGTCTGAATCAGTCCCTGGATTTTGTCGAACTGAACTTTATTGACGACAGGCCCTAGGTGATTACCTGCTTTGGTTGGGTCGTCGATACTAATATTATTAGCCGCGATTCGGGCTGCTTCGATGGCGATCTCCATTTTGTCATTCGGTACCAGCATACGAGTCGGTGCATTGCAGGATTGTCCGGTATTATCCATGCAGTAGTCGATACCATCGGCAACCGCTGTTGCAATGTCGGTATCGTCAAGAATGATGTTGGCCGACTTTCCGCCGAGCTCCTGGCCGACGCGTTTAACTGTATCAGCAGATGCCTTGGCAACCGCAATGCCACCACGGGTTGAGCCGGTAAACGACATCATGTCGATATCGTGGTGGTTAGACATGGCTTCGCCGACCACCGGGCCATAACCGTTAACTAGGTTAAATACGCCTGCTGGGAGACCAGCTTCGTGTAAAACTTCAGCCAAAATCATGGAATCGAGAGGCGCTTCCTCACTCGGCTTAAGCACCATAGTGCAACCGGCAGCAAGTGCTGGCATTACTTTAGAAGCAACCTGATTAATCGGCCAGTTCCATGGCGTAATCATGCCGCAAATACCGATAGGTTCATGACGCACTATCATGCCATTTTCGGTGGTTTCGAATTCAAAGTCTTTTAGTATGTTGATGGCATTTTTAATATGCCCCATCCCAATTACTGTTTGAGAGCTGCGAGACATGTCGATTGGCGCACCCATCTCAGTTGAAATGGCCTGCGCAATGTCTTCAAAGCGTGTTTTATAGACAGTACGAATACGCTCGAGTAAGTCGAGACGTTGCTCAACACTCCACTGTGAATAACTGTCGAAGGCCGCACGAGCCGCCGCTACTGCATTGTCGATGTCAGCTGAACTGCCAGCGCTGATCTGAGTAAAGGACTGCTCGGTGGCAGGGTTTATAACATCAATGACGGCGGGCTCTACTGGGTCTACCCACTCACCATTAATATAGAATTTAAGATTATTTTGCATGACATTACCTACTTATTTGGACTGAGAAATTAGATTGATAGATTGCGAGGGAAAGCAATGTGCTACGAAGTGATTTCGAGTGCAAGCGATTTTTTTTGCTGATGGTGAAGGGTTGTTCAGGCAGCCCTATTTGGTGCCAATTGTTCGACGCTAAATCCTCACTTTAAAGTTTAATATCAGCTTAAAATAAAAAATTAACCATTGAATCGATTTAATGAAATTTAACCTGCAGGCTGGAAAAGCGAAGCGCCTTCCCGCAATTGCTTAACGTCAGGTTATAAAGTTGATTGTTGAAATTATTTTCGTATTGTCTGCGCAGTGGTTTGTCATTCCTACATTAATAAGAATCGAACAGTTTAAAACATGATGAGTTGGCCTGATGGAATTTAGTACAGAAGTAGCATTGTTTTTGTTTTTTGTCGCCATGATCGCTGGATGGGTCGATAGTATCGCCGGTGGCGGTGGCCTTTTGACCATACCTAGCATGTTGTTGGTCGGCATGCCTCCCGCTATGGCTTTGGCAACTAATAAGTTACAGAGCAGTGCCGGAACTCTCACCGCTGCCATTTACTTTATTCAAAAAGGGGCGGTTAATCTCGAACAGATTAAATGTCTAGTTTTAGCCACTTTTATTGGATCGATGCTTGGTAGTTGGCTGGTATTAGAAATAGATGCCAGCGTTTTGTTGGCTTACCTGCCGGTATTGTTAATTTTAGTGGGGCTCTACTTTTTGTTTTCGCCAAACATCGGTGATGTAGAGCGAAAACGCAAACTCAGTTTAACCGCATTTGCTATCGTGATTTGTCCTTTGCTTGGTTTCTACGACGGATTTATTGGCCCGGGTACGGGTAGTTTCATGGCGCTATCATTTGTATTGTTCTGTGGCTATAGCCTGTCGAAAGCGACAGCAAACGCAAAGGTTTTGAACTTCACCAGCAATGTGTCGGCGCTGTTATATTTTATGGTCTTTGGCGAAGTGTTCTGGTTGATGGGTTTAGTGATGATAGCAGGGCAATTGATTGGCGCATTTTTTGGCGCAAAAATGGCACTCGAAAAAGGCTCAGCACTGATCAGGCCTATCGTCGTAATAGTTTGTTTTGTCATGTCGGCCAATATTTTATTTAAACAGTTCAGCTGACATTAGATTATCAGCATGCGCAAGGACGCTAAGAAACGTATAGAGCAGACGCTAGTTTTGTCGGCCTATTACTTTGTCATCGATCTGACGTTTATCGGCTGAAACGATCTTGAACGCTTAATTTATGCTAGCGTTAACTGCTTGATTGTTTAACTTAGGGTTATTATAGGTGAATGCTAGTGTTGAATAAGCCTCTCGCAATTAAATCGAATAGCGGTATACTTCACAAAACAGTTTGGGCCGTTTACGAGCTACCTGTATTCATCCAAATCAGTATCCTCCTGTTGCCCACTGATTAAAAAAATTCCGTCCCGTCTAATGACTAAGTTACTATCACTAATCATTTCTACTAACCACATTCCTAACCAACATTATTGATCAATATTATGTTTACACAATTAACTGAATTTGCCACGAATAACATCCTTCTAGTGGTTGCATTTTTCACTTTGATCGCCGTAATTATATTTAATGAAGTCAAAAATCTAGGGCAAAAGTTCACCAAAATTTCACCTGGTGCCGCTGTTCAATTGATGAACAATAATGATGATGTGGTTTTTCTGGATGTACGTGAATCTGGCGAAACAACCAATGGTAAAATAACCAAAGCCATTCAAATTCCGGTCGGTTCAGTCAAGGAGCGTGTTGCAGAGCTTAAAAAGCATAAAGATAGTCCTGTTGTGGTTTATTGTAAAACAGGCACCCGTTCGAGCATTGCTTGTAATGCTCTGATCAGCAATGGCTTTAGTAACGTATATAATTTGACAGGTGGTATTATTTCTTGGCAGGAAGCGCATCTGCCTATTGGTAAAAAATAGTTGATGGCAAACTTCTATAAGTTAATTTCTTAAGTCCCGACAAGCACCTGAGTGAATCAGTGAGTGACTCAATAAAAGACACTTAACACTCGCAGCTTTTACCAAACTTGTTTTTAGTTGAATCAGATTCCTATGACTCGCTCGAGTGTGCTGATATAGTTATTCTTTTAAAACGTGAAATCAGAGCTAATGACTGAAAAAGACCCCGTACAAAACCATTTTTCTATCCAAAAGATTTATGTTAAAGACGTTTCCTTCGAGTCCCCGAGTTCGCCAGAAGCGTTTGGTTTCAAGCAATGGGATCCTAAAATAGAGCTCAATATTAACAATTCGCACAAACGCTTAAATGAGCAGATGTATGAAGCCGTGCTGACGGTTACTGCAACCGTAAAGCAAGATGACAAAACTGCCTTTTTAATTGAAGTGAAGCAGGCCGGTATCTTCGCAATAACAGGGTTTAATGATCAGGACCTGAGCTATTTGATAGGCAGTCAGTGCATGAGCATCTTATTGCCTTATGCTCGTGAAGCCGTTTCTGATATAACGACACGTGGTGGGTTCCCACCTCTTTTACTTGCTCCCGTTAATTTTGATGCCCTATATCAACAGCATCTGAAAGAGCAGCAAGACCAAGCAGCAGAGTCTTTGACCGAAGACGGTTTGGCTCAAGCTGAGGTGACACCGGAAGCTCAGACTCAGAAAGATCAAGCAAGTGCCGACGACGCTGTTAAGCACTAGCTCTGATTCGCTAGCCTGCTAGCCAAAACAAGTGACTGATTATTTTTTAATTTATGGATAATAAATCCACAGTTGCTTTATTTGGTGCCGGTTCATGGGGTACGGCGTTGGCAATGCAGCTCGCTCGCAATGGTTCGATAGTGAATTTATGGGGGCATCAGGCTGAACATATTGATCGCCTGATCAGCACCAACCAGAATGCTGCCTATCTGCCAGGGGTAGTACTTGAACCTAATATAAAACCAACTGCTTCGATTGAAGACTGCTTGCAAGATGCTGATGTTGTTCTTATTGCAATACCGAGCAAAGCTTTTAGAGCTTTTCTTAAATCATTAAAGCCATTCATTAATCCTGCCATCAGCGTTTTCTGGGCCAGTAAAGGCTTTGAAATTGAGAACGGTAAATTGCTGCACGAACTAGTTTTAGAAGAGCTGCCAGGTCGTAACTATGGTGTGGTGTCCGGCCCAACCTTTGCCACCGAAGTGGCAAAGGGCCTGCCAGCTGCCATTACCTGTGCAGGCAATGATGATATTGCAACCCAGTACTTTGCCAGCCTTTTGCACTCCAGCCGCTTTCGTTGTTATACATCGGATGATGTTATCGGTGTTGAATTAGGCGGTGCACTCAAAAATATCCTTGCAATTGCGGTCGGCACCTCAGATGGCTTAGGCTTTGGTGCGAATACCCGAGCCGCGTTAATGACGAGAGGCTTGGCTGAAGTAATGCGTCTTGGTAAAGAGTTGGGTGCCAGGCAGGAAACGCTCATGGGTCTTGCTGGGCTAGGAGATTTAATCTTGACTTGCACTGATGATCAAAGTCGGAATCGTCGTTTTGGTTTAGCCATCGGAAAGGGAAAAACGGTTGAGCAGGCATTGGTTAAAGTCAAGGAAACCGTCGAAGGCTTAAGAGCAGCCAAGGCAATTTATTTGATCGCGCAGGCGATGTCGATAGAATTACCCATTATGGAGCAGACTTACTATGTGCTTTACGACAACAAAAATCCTCGCGATGCCGTTAAAGCGTTGGAGGATCGACCTCAGCGTTCAGAGCTTAGTCAATAAGCAGGTGTCATTAACTTAGAGGAATTAGTGGATACCTCTAGCTAAAGTCGAGCTGACGCCAGGCCTCATAAACACCAACAGCAACCGTATTTGATAAGTTCAAACTTCTTGAGTCTTTAGCCATTGGGATGAGCAGCTTATTGTCACTACTCAATAAATCCAACACGTTTGCTGGCAAACCACGAGACTCTGGTCCAAAGAGAAGTGCGTCATCCTGAGCAAAGCAAGCGTCGCTATAGGATCGCTTTGCTTTTGTCGTAAATGCATATAAATGATTGAAATTACAATCTTTTATAAAGTCTTCATACGACTGATGCAATTCGATTTCAGCCCATTCGTGATAGTCAAGTCCTGCCCTTCTTAGCTGTTTATCATTCAGTTTAAATCCGAGCGGCTCAATTAGGTGCAATTTACAGCCTGTGTTAGCCGCGAGACGTATAATGTTGCCAGTATTTGGCGGTATTTCGGGCTCGAAAAGTACTATGTTAAACATATTCGTGACAATGACTTGTTAAATAGAAACTATAAGCTAGACTATTCCTTGATCACAAGAAGTTATGAATGTTTATCAAAAATAACCCAAACAATAATAAGAGTCACTCAAATATTTTCTGAGCGAAGGCCTACAAGTATCTAATTGTAATTTGAAAGGACTGCACGGTGAAAAAATTTTCGTCAGCGAATAATGACAGACAAATTGGGATTGAATTTCTGCCTGCAGGCGTTGCTATTGCTCAGGTTCATACGGGTAAAAAGTTATCAGGGCAGTTGCTCAATAGTGACTTTTTACCCGCAATTGGCCAGCAAGCTCAGGCACGAGCACTTCAGGAATGGGTGCATAGGAAAAATTTACAAAAATCCAACTGTGTTTGCTTAATGTCAAGGGATGACTTTAATATTCATCAAGTCGAAAAACCCAAGGTAGATGATGCAGAACTTATTCCAGCCTTAACTTGGCGCATCAAAGATTTGATTGGTTACGATGTTGACTCGGTGGTGGTCGATTTTTATCCAATGCCTATTTCGCATAAAAATAATACACAGCATTTGAGTGTTGTTACAGCAGAAGACTCGACGGTAGCGGCCTATGTTGAGTGCATTAAATCAAGTGGTTTAAAGTTGGTGGCTATCGATGTTCCCAGTCTGGTCGGTTCTAACCTTAAAAAAGTACAGCAGGCAACAGGGCAAACCCTAGCTATTCTATCGCTAACTGAGTTTTCTGGTTATCTCAATATTTTTCACGATACTGATTTATATGTATCGCGAGACTTTAAAATAGGTACTAGTAAGCTCTCACAGGTGACTGCTGACGATGAATGGACTTATGATTCGTTGTTACTTGAAATCCAGCGTTCGATGGATTATTTTGAAAGTTTTTATGGTTTAGGTTCAGTATCAAAATTACTTCTCTTTCCTAAGATACCATCAACTGAAAAGCTGACCAAGTACTTACAAAATTTAACCACTTTTGATATTGATTTTGTGACTGAGAGCGATCCAGACGCAAGCGATGCTCTAGAGTTACATTGTTTTCATGCCTATGGAGCAGCGCTAAGGGGTATAAAGCAGTGATCGAACAACAAATTAATTTCTATCAGGACCAATTCAAAGAAAAGAGGCTATTTGCATCCGCTTCCCAGGTAATGATATTGCTACTGGTCATGTTATTCGGTATGGCGAGCTGGTCTTATCTGATTGGCGCTAATCTGAATGGTTTGGAGCAACAAAACCTGACGTTAAAGGCTAGTCAGTCTTCGGTTAATAACGAACTAACGGTAATCCCTGCGGAACTTAATCGACAACTGGCTGATGACCGTATAACAAACCAAGTTAACAATATAACCAAGCAGTTACGAACTCGAAAGCAAGTTATGCGATTTGTTGAAAATAATCAGTTTGGTTCGGGTCAAGGTTTTTCCGATTATCTGAATTCATTGTCGAATTTGCAAATAGATGATGTTTGGTTGGATGAGATTTTGCTGTCAGATTCATTTTTAAAAATCCGAGGCAGTGCGCTTAGGGCAGATTTAATTCCTACCTATTTTGCTAGCTTCAGGGAAGAGGACGTATTTCGTGGGCAACGTTTTCAATTATTTGAATTAGACCGAAAACCAGACACTGATTGGAAAGTTGATTTTACTATAGCGACCGAAGAGGCCTTTGGTGAAGAATGACATGGTAAACAAAGTTTATAAAACTAATATAGATATGTTTAATGCACTCAGTATTCGCGAGCGGGTTCTGTTTGGGATTACTCTTTTAGCCGTCTTAGCCTTTTCTTGGTGGCACTTTTTTGCAGCCCCCGCGATGGCGCAGATTGAAGCTCTGGAAGCTTTTAACAAACGAATAAATGACAGCAACAGTAGTGCTCAGCAGTCAGTTAACCAAATTAAAGCGCGTTTAGAAGCGGGCGTACACAAGGAAAAGAAAGAACAGTTAGCGCGATTAAAGCAAGAATTAATAACAGTAGAAGAGCAACTTCAATTACAAGCATCCGAACTGGTTGATCCTGAAGAGATGTTTCAACTCATGACGCGATTAATATATAAGGAATCAATGCTTAAATTATTAAGCCTGAAGCGTCGAGCTGTTAAGCCAGCTCTGGAGCCTACCGATGGGCTAGAAAATAGTGATGGTATTTATCGACATGTACTGGAAGTAAAATTCTCTGGAAAGTATGAAGATATCTTAGCTTACCTGACAGCATTAGAGTCACTCGATTGGAAGCTCATTTGGGAAGAAATTAAAATTTCTAGTGATAAGTATCCAGTTTTCAATGTAAAAGTCGTTATTTCGACCTTAAGCACGAGAAAGGAGTGGGTCGGTGTATAGATTGTTTCTACTACTAATATTGGGGCTTTTACTGATTCAACCCTTGCTTTTAACGGCAAACGAACTCAGTAATTCGACCAATAATCCGATGCAACCGCCAGCATTCGCGTTACAACAATACCAACAGGAAAAAAGTAAAAACAAACCAAAGGTTGCTGTTGTTCAAAAAAAGCGGGTTAAATCAAAACCACTGTTACTGACTTCCATTTTGTATTCGTCAACTCGAAAAATTGTGATTATTAACGAGAAAATGCTCAGTGTTAGCGACACCATTAATGGCGCAAAGCTTGTCAGTATTAAAAAAAATAGCGTGCGCTTAGTTAGGAATGGTAAGGCCATTAATTTGCGTCTTTTAAACCAATCCAAACATATTCATAAAACAGTTGTGCAGAAAACTATGGACAAGAAAAAATGATGACTCGAAAGGCTTACTGGCTCATGGCATGCGTTTGTTTTCTAGCATCCTGCGCGTCTAATCAAACCATATCTCATACGCAACAAATTGGTCAAAATATTAATGATGAATTGCAGGCAGCGAGTGAGGTAACCATCGCTGAAGCTGACGTGCCATCATCTGACATACTGGATCAACTAGTGCCTGGATTAGGCAGCATAACTGATTTAGATGTTGGCATAGAACAGGAAGCAGCTTTCGATATTTCAGTATCTAATGTGTCAGCAACCTTGTTTTTTATGAGTCTGGTGAAAGATACTGATATTAATATGGTCGTTCATCCTAGCGTAGTGGGTGAAATTTCACTGGATCTTAAAAATGTCACTGTACCCGAGGTAATGAATCTGTCCCGAGAAGTCTATGGCTACGAATTTCGCGCGTCTACGAATGGATATATTGTTTTACCGGCGAGGATTCAGTCAAAAATATTTTCGGTGAATTATCTTAATGTTAATCGCTCTGGAGAATCATCGATGACGGTAAGCTCTGGCCAACTAGGTAGCTCAACATCACGTGATAGTAATAACGGAAACACTTCGTCATCGAGCACCACTTCAACTACGTCTAAATCCAGTAGTATTAATACAACAATTGAGTCTGATTTTTGGTCAGGCTTGCATCAAACCATTGTCGCAATCGTCGGCAATAGCGAAGGACGTTCGGTCGTCGTCGACCCGCATGCAGGTCTGGTTATTGTGCGAGGAATGCCAGGAGAGCTGCGCGACGTTGAAGCTTATTTAGACGATGCAGAAGACAGCCTTCAGCGTCAGGTCATTCTTGAGGCGAAAATTATAGAAGTGAAGCTCAGTGATAGCTTTCAATCCGGTATTGACTGGACTGCGATTTCCAGCAATAGAGATACTTTTGTTGGTACGTCAAGTGCCAACAGTAGTTCAGCTTCGGACATTATTGCCGGGAATTCGGCCTCAGCGACGATTTTGCCAGGTCCTACTACCTCGGGCAATTTGTTTGCCGTCGGTGGTTCATCTTCTGATTTCGCTGGGCTGATTCGGTTGTTAAGTACACAAGGTGAGGTACAGGTTTTGTCGAGCCCACGTATTTCTACGGTTAACAATCAAAAGGCCGTCATAAAAGTAGGTTCCGACGAGTTTTTTGTTACCAATATTTCATCTAGTACGTCATCCAACTCATCCAGCACAACAACATCGCCCGACGTTACCCTTACCCCCTTTTTCTCTGGTATTGCGCTCGATGTTACACCGCAGATTAGTGGAAATGATGATGTTATTCTTCATGTGCATCCTAGTGTGAGTGAAGTAGTTGATCAAATTAAAGTAATTACCGTTGCCGGTCAGACTCAACAACTGCCTTTAGCCTTGAGCACGGTGCGAGAATCGGATTCTGTCGTTAAAGCCAAAAGCGGTCAGGTTGTGGTCATTGGTGGTTTGATGCAAAACAGTAGCGCCAACGAAGATGGCGGGTTACCCGGGTTAAGTGATATTCCTATAATAGGCAATCTGTTCAAGCAAAAGAAAAGAGTTAATGTTCGCAGCGAGCTGGTTATTCTGCTTCGTCCGATTGTTGTCGATAGTAATAAAACTTGGTCGAACTATATTAAAGACAGCGCTGGTAGAATCCAACAGATGGAAGATAAACAAGACAACGAGTAACGAGTACCTATCATGTATCAGCAATATTATGGCCTCAAAGAAAAGCCATTTAGCCTGACGCCTGATACTGATTTTTTTTATCAGAGCGTGTCACATCAGGAAGTGCTTAATGTTTTACTGATAGCGATTAAATCTGGTGATGGCTTCATTAAGGTCACGGGGGAAGTCGGAACAGGTAAAACACTGTTATGTCGAAAACTACTCGATGCGCTTGATGAACAATACAGCACTGTCTACATCCCTAACCCCTATATGAGCGGTAATGCATTGCTCGATGCTGTGCTAGCTGAAATGGGAATTTCGGACAGGCTTAAAAATGACAATTATCTTGCCTGTATCAACCAATTTCTGATTGATACAGCACGAAATGGCAAAACAACCGTTATTATTTTGGATGAAGCGCAGGCACTCCCTAAAGAAAGTCTCGAAGTCATTCGCCTATTAAGCAACCTTGAAACTGAAAAGGAAAAGTTAGTACAGATAATTCTGTTTGGGCAACCAGAACTCGATGACAGGTTGGCAGAAACTAGTATTCGTCAACTGCGGCAAAGAATCATGCATGCCTATCATTTACAGCCACTCAATGAATCATCTATACGATCATATATTCACCATCGAATGAGATCAGCCGGATATAGTGGACCAGAACTATTCGATGCAAAAGCGATAAAACTATTGTTTAAAATAAGCCAGGGTGTGCCACGTATTATTAATGTTTTGGGCAATAAGGCCATGATGCAGTCTTATGCTAATGGCGAATTTTATATTGGTAAAAAACAAATTGAAGCAGCAGCGCTCGATAGTCAGATAGGGCTAGGTTTTAACCAATTATCCAAAGGTAAATGGTTTCAAACGATCATGCTTTGCCTTCTATTGGTTCTGGCCGTACTAATCAATCAATACTCATGAGCATTATTAATAATGTGCTGAAGGACCTGGAGTCACGCTCCAGCCAATTTACAGCGATAGACGTTACTTCGACAGGAACAACAGCGGTATCGAGATTACGTCAATTTTTACCGAGTATCCTGGCTTTCCTTTTACTGGTCGCTATTGGTATTGTGTTTTGGTTTTATCAGGCATCGCAACATGATTCAGATGTTGTTAGTGATAATAAGTCTAAAGAGATACAAATCAGTGAACAACGACTTGTCGAAGATGTTTCTTTATTACCTGTAGCCGACGTTCAAAAATTAAGTAATCAAATCATTGGCATGCAGTTACGAGAGTCAGACAAAACCATTAGCTTGGAGTTCTCTTTGCGCGAAAAAGTAGTTTCCTATCTTAAGGAACGAAGCGACAAACGCATCGTGTACCATCTTAAAGATATCCAGAGCGACATTGTTTCGCCAGTCATTCGTGATAATCGTTGGATCGAGCAACTGGTGATGAGCGTTCAGGCAGATGGCGTTGATATTAACCTCATTACTTCGGCCAACGTTTTAGTAGAAACTCAGCAGCAACGATTGGGAGAGGAAATAGTCTGGGCAATCACATTAAGTAAGCTGCCAGCTCCTGAAGTAATAGTGCCTGTGGTTTCAGTTCAAAAAAATCAAGCCGTTAAAGTTGAAGCAATAACTCAGCTGGATGAGGGTATGTTAGACACTGGTAATGTTGGTCTTGAAACCAAAGTAGTGAAGCTGGAAATAATATCTAGAGATGCGAATAGCGATGTCCTTCGGCAGCTAAAAAGCGCACAAGCCTTCATCAAGCAAAAACAGTTTGATTTGGCCGAACCTATACTATCGGGATTGCTTGGAAGCACTCAAGATTTAGCTGCCAGAGAGTTTCTATTGATCGTCTATAAGCGCAATAAAAACCCGAGTCGGCTGAATGAGTTAGTGACGACATCAATGAAGCGTTATCCACAGAACCTTATATTCAAGACGAGACACGCCCAGTCGTTATTTCAATTAAAGGAGTATCAAAGCGTTATCGACTTTTTGCAAATCCGGTCTGATTTGAATGTGATGCAACTAGCCCTCATTGGTGCCAGCTATCAACGATTAGATCAGCACCAACCCGCTGCTGATTTCTACCGCCAATCGCTTCGAATCGAAGCAGGCCATCCCAGGAACTGGATAGCACTTGGTATATCTGAAGAGCACAATGCCAACCCGCTACAAGCCTTTTCGGCTTATCGTTCGGCCAGTAAACAAGGCGGTTTAAATTCTAAATTGACAGAGTTTGTAGAACAACGAATTAGCATACTCGAGAAGGTAATTAATTAATGGCTTTCTCTAAGAAAATACGTCTGGGCGATTTGCTTGTTGAGAAAGGGTTGATCACTCTAGATCAACTCAAGTTTGCGTTGTCTGAACAAAAGAAGCTGGGGCGAAAGTTGGGTCGGACATTAATCGACCTGGGTATGATCGAAGAAAACAACATGCTTAAATTGTTATCGAGTCAGCTCAGCATTCCCCTCATCGATCTAAATAACTATCATTACAATGACGATGTAGCCAAGTTGCTGCCTGAGACCATCGCTCGTCGTCATCGAGCCATGGTGCTTGATGATCGAGACAGTTATTATTTAGTCGGCATGGCTGACCCCACCGATATATATGCATTCGATGAGATACAGGCCAAACTTAGCAAACCAATAAAACAAGCTATTGTTGGCGAAGCTGCACTGGTTGAAAACTTCGACTTGGTCTATCGTCGAACCGAAGAAATTAACGCTTTGGCAGAAGAGCTAGGTCAAGACCTGTCCAATGGCGCTGGTGACTTAAATGATCTGCTACAGACCGAAATGACGGACGCGCCAGTCGCTAAGTTACTTCGGTCTATCTTTGAAGATGCGGTTCAAGTCGGTGCATCGGATATTCATATCGAGCCTGACCAAAGAGTCATTCGAATACGTCAGCGTATTGATGGTGTTTTGCACGAACAAATAATGAAAGAAATTCACATTGCGTCAGCGGTTGTCGTACGGCTCAAGTTAATGGCAAGCTTGAACATATCAGAAAAGCGCTTACCGCAGGATGGGCGTTTTAATATGGTGGTGAGTAATCGTGAAATTGATGTCCGTATATCAACCATGCCAGTGCAATATGGTGAATCTGTCGTGATGCGATTACTGGATCAAACTAAAGGTGCTCTGGACATTCAAAAGTTAGGCATGCCGCCTGACTTATTGCGCCGTTTTCGTAAAAACTTTCACTTGCCCAATGGCATGATACTGATTACTGGCCCAACCGGTAGTGGCAAAACAACGTCTTTGTATGCCGCGCTATCAGAGCTGAATCAGGCTGGAACAAAAATAATAACAGTAGAAGACCCCGTTGAATATCGCCTTAACCGAGTCAATCAGGTGCAAGTGAATACCAAAATAGGTCTAAGCTTCGCGAGAATTCTACGAACAGCTTTAAGGCAAGATCCAGACATCATAATGGTCGGCGAAATGCGCGATGCCGAAACAGTCGAAATAGGAATCAGTGCTGCTATGACCGGTCATTTGGTGCTATCAACATTACATACCAATGACACCGTTTCGACAGCGACGCGATTAATGGACATGGGTGTTCAAGGCTATTTACTAGCCAGTACCTTACGAACCATTATTGCCCAGCGGTTGGTTCGAAAAATTTGCAAGACTTGCATTGAGGACTACACCCCAGATACTTTTGAGACAGGGTGGCTTAAAGATAACCTTGAAGTGAATGCCCACGACCATCAATACAAGAAAGGACGAGGCTGTAAGCAATGCAGTGGCGATGGCTACAGTGGACGAATGGGCGTTTATGAATTGCTCGACATGAACACAGAACTAGCAGAGGCATTGCGAAGCGGAGATTCTCAGAGTTTTGTCAATGCAGCTGTGCGAGCGCCTGGGTATGAACCACTTATCAGTGTTGCCCATCACCATGCCGCTGCAGGATCGACAACAATCGATGAAATGCTCAGTCTTGCAGGGCAATTGAAAGAAGATGGCTTTGAAGAAACGTTAACATTGGATCTGGATAATTAAACATGCCTAACTATGTATATAAAGGGCGAGGTAGAAACGGCCAGTTAGTCGATGGCGAAATCGAAGGCGTCAGCAACTCTGGAGTCGCCTCCGTATTAATGGATCAGGGTGTAACACCCATCTCTATACTTGAAAAGAAAGAACAATTTGATGCATTAAACGCGATTAAAGACAAATTCGATCTTTATAGTATCAGTATTGAAGAGCAGCTTATGTTCACTCGACAAATGGGTGCGCTAATACGAGCAGGCATACCCATTACGCGAGCCATCGCGGGCATTTTGGAGTCCATCGAAAATCCACTGTTGATCAAGGCTCTGCGTGATATTTCAGACCAGCTTGAATCGGGTCGTAACCTCGCTATCGCTTGTGCCAGGCATCCGAAAGTATTTTCAAACCTCTATATCAGCATGATTCAAGTTGGTGAAAACACGGGTCGACTCGATGAGGCTTTTGCACAGATGGGCGAATACATCGATAGAAATCGACGTATATCGAATAATATTTCAACCGCTTTACGTTATCCAACTACGGTTATGATAGCGATCATCATAGCGATGGGAATTGTCAATTTGTTAGTTATCCCAAAGTTTGCCTTATTTTTTGAGGCCAACAGCTTGGCCCTGCCCTGGCAAACATTATTTTTACTGAATACCTCCAAGCTCTTCATTAATTATTGGTTACCTTTTTTGGCGCTAATGATTGGTAGTTTTGTCGCATTTAAGCGATATATCAATACCCCGGTTGGAAGGCTTAAGTGGGATAAGCTGATCATCAATGTGCCAGTGATTGGTAGTATATTACATCGCGCTTTTATGGCGCGATTCGCTCGCTCTTTTGCAATGGCGTACGGTGCTGGTGTTCCGATTGTGCTTGCGATGGGCGTTATCTCTCGTTCTATTGGCAACGAATACATTTCGAGCCATGTCAATAGTATGCGGGAAGGTATTGAGCGGGGAGACACGTTAACGCGCACGGCCAAACAAACAGGCATGTTTACGCCCGTGGTTATGCAAATGTTTGCCGTCGGAGAAGAAGCCGGAAATCTCGAAGAAATGATGACATTTATCGCCGACTTTTATGAAGAAGAAGTCGACTACGATGTTAAGACTCTGTCTGATAAACTCGAGCCAATGATCTATGTCGCCATTGGTGCAATGGTGCTGGTACTAGCTCTGGGTATATTTGTGCCTATGTGGGACATTACTCAACTTGCAGGACGATAAGTGCATGTGAATGAGGGTAATAGTGGTGAGTTTTCTTTGCTAGTGTTCTAGGAGCCTGTCGGACTTAGGGTAAATCTACTACGGAAAAGCCATTTTGGCCAAATATCTCGATTCAGTTCGTTAAATAGGGCCACTATTCGCTTCATTCGATCAAAAAATTTAACTCAAAATGACTTTCCCTCGCTACGATTACCTAAGTCCGGCAGACTCCTAGAGCTAGAGCAATAAAATATCGATAGTAATTGAGAATTTTTCAATTCAGTGAACTAATAATACAATCAATAGTAGACTCAAATTGTTACTCACTAAATATTCAATCGCAGGTGAGTTGTTTAGATTGAACCAGCCTGATAGCCAAATCACCTCGTAACATTTGACGAGGATTGTTATAACCCCGGAAAAATGATCGTCAAGCTTGTATGGTATGTTTGCACCAGTGCGGTATTACATATCACTAATTCAACCACTAACCCTTGGTTTAAAATATGAGAGTTTGACCTTTTTTTGATGAATTAAGGGTGTAAAGTTGAGTGACTGTTGGTCTGGCTGATATTGTCGAGTGGGACAGGCATCTTAAATATTTGGCTAAAGAATATCTTTTTAATTTAAAACTGAGCGAAGTTATCGAGATGCTAATCAATCCTATATATAGAGAGAGAGAAACTGCTGATAACTCTTTAAAGTGGAACGTTGGTTAGTTGCCATAGCAATGAATCACTGCTGTGGCAAAATGCTTTAAAGTCGATAGAAGGATCTTTTCCTAATCGATACAGATCAATGAGGCAGTTGCGGCAACACCGGTCGGAGCGGCGGTGTGAGTAATAGAACATGTTTTAATAGTACCCGCGACCGTACAATCTGTGGCATCCGCAAATGTGTAGCCATCTGGCTTAACTACCAGTAACTCGTCTGCGTCCTCGTCACATGTTGATCCACTAGTTCCGCCACTGATTGAAAACCCTTGAGTAGCGTCTAAAGATCTAGCGGCAAAATTAAGCGAAGCTGACGAACTTAATTCTCCTGCTATTCCACCATTGGCAGCATCTTGTGCCTGTCCTGATAGATCCTGAAATCTACCTAAAGCGGTTACACCTAAAATACCTAGCAGTACGATGACCACAACTAATTCAATGAGGGTAAATCCAGATTGTGAGTTTTTCATATTTAATATCCTGTTTAAAGAGTATGTACTGTAAAAAGCCACTATAACTGTTATTATTTTCAACTATAAAGATTGTACTTTAATTTTATAATGATTAAGACTTTTAGGTCACTTTATTTTAAAAAACTATAACAGAAGTATCATGACTATAGGCCAATATAAACAGTCTGCAGGATTTTCTTTGATTGAGCTAATAACGGTCATCGTATTGCTTGGCATATTATCTGTATTTGCTGTAAGCCGATTAATGAGCCCCGATCAATTTGCGGTTAAAGTCTTTTTCAACGACACCGTCAATGCGGTCCGTTTTGCGCAAAAGCTGGCGGTGGGAACCGGTTGCGATGTACAGGTCAAGATGAGCGTAGCAGGTTACCAACTGCTTCGCAGTTCGGCCATTTCGACCAACCCGGGTATCTCAGCTTGTACAGCGAATAACTTTGACGTGTTAGTTAATAACCCCGTTAACCGATCTAAAGATTATGAAAATCTGGGCACTGGGTTCAAAGTTAGTATGGTACCGGCAAGCGACCCATTGACCTCCATGATATTCAATGCGCGTGGCGTACTTGATTCGGGCGACAATGTCACCTATACCGTATCGGATGGCATCACTGGCTCAAGCAGTAGTTTTAATTTCACCGTATTCGGGCAAACAGGATTAGTCAATGTTCCCTAATACCCGTCCCTTCAATGCCCATGGCTTCACGCTGATCGAGATAATCGTCACTATCGTTGTTCTGGCCATTGCCGGAACTACTTTATTAAGTGTATTCACCAGCACGGCTCGTACCAGTGCCGACCCAATGATTCAACAACAATCTATTTCTATCGCTGAAGCTTACATGGAAGAAATATTGTTGAAAAACTTCAGTGATCCGCAAGACGGAGAAACTGGTAGCAGGGAAGGGGGGGAAACTAGAGTCAATTATGACGACGTACAGGATTATAATTGGCTAGGTGATAACGAGATTGAAGACAAAAAAGTCAGGGATCAAAACAATAACGTAATTGACCAGTTGTTAGACTATGAAGTGACGGTCACGGTGGCTGGTGCTGAGCTGAACGGAATTCCGGCTAACGATTCAATGCGAATCGATATTACAGTTAGCCACCGAGTCGCTGGTTCCATTGCAATCTCTGGTTACCGAACTAACTACTAATGAAAGTTAATTCAAAACAAACGGGCTTTTCTTTACTAGAGTTGATCCTAGTGATTGTGCTTTTGGGTATATTGGCCAGTGGCGCAGGGTTGTTAATCACGACACCGATTAAAGCCTATAGCGACCAGTTGAGGCGAACGCAATTGGTAGACATGGCTGAGATGTCGCTGCGCCAAATAGCCCGCGATATTCGCCGAGCGTTGCCTAATAGTATCCGCACTAATCAAAACATGGCGACCGGTGTCACAGTTTTAGAAATGGTGAACATAGTGGCGGGTGCACGATATCGTGACGAAGTGGGTGGCACGTTTACAGCGCCATTTGACATGTTAGATTTTAACCAAGCTGATACGGATTTTAATTTTCTTGGTACTTTAGTTTCTGGCATAACGACGATACCAGCAGGTCAACGTCTAGTAATTTACAGTACTGCACCCACTAATTTTTACGCAGCCGCCAGTTCAAATGATAATGTTGGCATTGTAACGCCAGCCAATTCGACATTAACCTTGTCACAAAATGGCACTGAGCAGCATTTAAATATAACTCCAGCATTTGAATTTACTGATCCGTCACCTGGTCAACGTTCTTTTTTAATTGATGGACCGGTCAGCTATATTTGTGACCCGTTGGAGCAGACGAAAATGACGCGTTATACTGACTACTCATTTCAGGTCGACCAGCCAACAACTGATATAGCCCTGTCTGGCTTGCCTGGTGTTCGACAAGGAGATGTGGCAACACAACTTACCGCCTGTTCTATAACCTATGACGCTGGCACTGCTCAGCGAGGTGGAATTGTAACATTGAACATTACCCTCAGTGATGATACTGGTGAAAGCGTTACGCTATTGCATCAAGTACATGTGGTCAATGTGCCGTGAGGTTAAGTCGAATCGATCTTTTATCGCAAAATAACGAGCAGGCAGGCTTTACATTGATAACAGCTATATTCCTGTTGGTTGTTGTTGCTACGTTAAGCGTGTACATATTGAATTTACGTAACGTCCAACAACAAACATTGGTTTTTGGTGTACAAGGCGCACGCGCAATGCAAGCGGCCCGTACAGGTATTGAGTGGGGCATTGATCGATCGTTAGAAGACAACAAATGCCCTACGGCTGATCTTGTTTTTAAAGCGCCAGATGCGGCGCTTAGTGCATTTACCATTACGGTAACTTGTACTGAGTCGGCCCATACTGAGAGATCTACAGACTTTAAAACGTTTCAATTGAGAGCTGTGGCCCAAACAGGCAATTATGGCACCCTGGATTATGTTTCTCGTTTAATGGAAGCTTCAGTTTCCGAGTCGCCACCATAATTGCAGGGCTGGAATGAACAGACCGTACAATATTTATATATTAATATTAGTTTATGCGTTGCCAAAGTGACAATTGAATCGTTCAGAATTAGACATTATACTGTCCCTCTCCATTGGCAAAGTTTTTAAAAAATGGCCAAATGTCGTTGACAAGTGCACAAAAACCAACACTGTTATTAATTGACGACGATTCAATTATTGCTGATAGCCTTGAGTACATGTTGGGCGACGATTATCACATCGTACGTGCGGTTGATCGCCAGACCAGTTTCGACCTGTTAGATCGAATAATAGACTCACCTACCTTAGCCCTTGTCGATTTAGGTTTGCCACCAGATATTCACACTCCTGACGACGGTTTGGCGGTTATTCGAAAAATTACAAAAATACACCCCTCTACCCTTATTTTGGTTCTGTCTGGACAGGATAGTAAAAAACATAAGCTTTTGGCAAAAGAAGCTGGTGCAATTGATTTTATCGATAAACCCTGTGATATCGCCCAAATAAAAGCTCGGTTAATCAAGCATGTAAAAGGCAGCGGTCGCACCAGTATGCTGCGAAGCCAATTGACCGGTATCGTGGGGTCTAGTGAGCCGATTGAGCTTCTAAGGATGCAAATCATCCAGCTCGCAAGCTCGCCCTATCCATTGTTAATAGAAGGAGAGTCAGGCAGCGGCAAAGAGGTGGCTGCCAGGCACTTGCATTTATGCAGCTCACGGAGCAACCAGCCTTTCCTGACTTTAAACTGTGCGGCGTTCAACGCAGAGCTGCTTGAATCACAGTTGTTTGGTCATATAAAAGGCGCCTTCACTGGCGCAACTGACAGAAAGAAAGGCTTCTTTGAAGAAGTTGGCACGGGTACTTTGCTGCTAGACGAAGTAGCTGATTTGCCGCTAGACTTGCAGGCTAAGTTACTCAGGGTGCTAGAAGACGGAGAGTATTATAAACTGGGCGAGACTCAGCCCAGATACTCAACTGCTCGGGTTCTAGCCGCAACTAACAGGGATATATTGGCTGCGATTGAAAACGGTCTTTTTCGAGAGGATCTCTACCACCGGCTTAGCGTGTTGACGATACGTATTCCCGCTCTACGCGAAAGAGGGAATGACAAGTTCGAATTACTTGATCATTTTAAGCAGCAAGTGGCTGGGCAGGTATCAACGTTCCACCTTGATGAAGACGCCTTAAAGGTTTGGGGCGAGTATGCTTTTCTGGGCAATGTGCGAGAATTACGAAACATCGTTATACGTCTTTCCGCTAAGTATTCAGGCCAGGTAATCAAGCGTAAAGTGTTAAAGTTAGAAATGACGGGGTTAAAAAGGAATAGCCCTCCCAGCGAAAGTGAAAGCTGGATCAAAAATAGGCTTTATGCCGAAGGGTTTCAACTCGATCAAATGTTGAAATTAGTTGAAAAAGAGATAATCGATATGGCAATCACAGAACATAATGGAAATATGAGTAAGGTTGCTGAAATGCTCGGCATTAACCGAACGACGCTCTACGGCAGAATGAATCGAGTGGAGACTAAAGACTAAAGCCATGTACGAAGAATATTTTGGTTTAAACCGACCACCATTCAAAATCACGCCCGATACCAGCCTATTTTTTGGTGGCGGCAAGCGTGGCGATATCCTCAGGGCACTCGCCTATGCTGTTCATCGCGGTGAAGGGATTATCAAGGTTGTGGGTGAAGTAGGCAGCGGCAAAACCATGTTGTGTCGGATGTTGCAGCAAGAACTTCCAAAATCAGTAGATATTATCTACATCGCCAACCCAAGTGTTTCAGCCGATGACATACTCTTCGTCATAGCCCTTGAACTCGAATTACCCTTTCCCAGGCAGGCATCGAAACATGAAGTTATGCACTTGTTGCAGAACTACTTGGTGCAGCGGCATACGGAAAATAAACAGGTCGTATTATTCATCGAAGAAGCGCAAGGCATGCCGTTGGATACATTGGAAGAAATACGGTTGTTATCTAATTTAGAAACGGATCAAAACAAACTATTGCAAATTATTCTATTTGGTCAGCCAGAGCTAGATGAAAATCTTGCCTTAAAGTCGATTCGCCAACTACGCGAAAGAATCACCCACTCATTTCAACTGCTACCCTTATCCAATAAAGAGATCCACCAGTACCTTAATTTCAGAATGCGAGAAGTTGGATATACAGGGCCCGAATTAATAACCAAAGGTATAGCAAAGAAAATTCAGCCATATTCGGGCGGCCTACTGCGTCGGATAAATATCATTGCAGACAAGGTTTTGCTGGCAGCTTTTGCTGAAAGCACGCATAACCTCACCGTCAGGCACGTCATGGCTGCAGTCAATGATAGTGGTTTTAAGCCTGAGAAAAGCAAAACAAATAATGGATGGTTAATAACCGCATTAGTATTGACTGTTGCATTGATATTGGGCCAACAACAGTTTAAAACGGAGTGGTTAACACTTTTATTGGGGCCACCAGTGGGCCAAATAAAAAAACCAATTGAAATTGCAACACTGATCACAGACTTGCGCCAAAAATTAACCAACACTATTCCACTATTTGAAACGCCTATAACGACTGAATCAAAGGTTGTGGCACCAAAAATAGCTAACACACTGACGGCGGATGTTGCTAGTTCTCCGACGGAGCAAATAGTGTCAGCAGTAAAGGTAGATAGTGAAGAAAAAACGAGCTCAGAGACTGCCACTAGTGTGGTCGCTTTAGAGCAAGCAGTCTTAAAAAAAACGATTGAAAAAATTCAGGAAATTGACCTTAACCCAATAGTTGGTGCAGGCGATAGTTTAGCTAATGAGCGCTTGACCGAAGATTACAATCAATGGCTCAGTACAAAGATAAATACAAGCCGAGAGTGGTTGGCAAAGGCTGACAAAGACAATGTCTCAATTCAGGTAATGATGCGACGCAAAACGGCGGCTAGAGAGTTGGTGCTTTTTTTAAAAAACGATTGGCCCTTAGATTTGAAAAATACCTATCTATACGAGGTTCAATTAGAATCGCAAGCTATTTACCGTGTTTTTTATCGTGAATTTGATTCGATGACTGAAGGGTATCGGGTCATAAAGCAACTACCAGAGTCAGTCAGACTGAATGGCCCCTATTTGCAGTCAGTTTATCAAATGCAAGCATCTTTGCTAAACTAATGACTTCTGGATTAAAACGGAAAAAATAATGAAAAGATTTGTGTTGTTAATTGCAGTGATATTTTTGGCTTCCTGCCAAACGGTCAAACTAAAAAATGACCAAATGGTAGCAACCGGGCATGTCAATGATCCCATACCTGTCGCTGGCTCTGCAATTACCAACATTCCACCAGTGGTGCAACAAGTGCCGATAATTGCTGCGCCTGAACCAGTTGAAAAGCTTCAAACTTTTACTGTAGTTGCAACTGGTGTGCCGGCTAACGAGTTACTCTTTGCACTGGCACGAGATGCGCGATTAAACCTGGATATTGACCCTTCAATTAGCGGCAAAATTAGTATCAACGCGATTGATCAAACGCTACCCCAAATCTTAAAGCGTGTTGCACGACAGGTATCGCTGAGGTATTACCTAGATGGTCCTAATCTAGTGATTGAAAAAGACAGCCCATTTATTCGTACCTATCGGGTTGATTATTTGAATATATCCAGAAGCACTTCATCCAGTGTTGACATTGCTACCAAGATTGCATCGACCGGCAGTGATGCCAGCGGTGGCGATGGTGGTAGTAATTCTTCGACCACAGTAACCAATGAATCGAACAATGACTTTTGGACAAGTCTAGAAGATAATATTGGTCAGCTGGCTAATATGGATGGCGTCAAAGGTGTGGTCATATCAAACCGTGAATCCGGTACTATTTCAGTCCGTACCAATTCTGTTGCACATGCCGATATTCAGCAGTTTATTGATCAGGTTATTAGTAGTGCGAGGAAGCAGGTATTAATAGAGGCGACTGTCGTTGAGGTTACGCTTAACGATGATTTTCAGGCGGGTGTAGACTGGTCTCGCATTTCTAATGGCGATGGCTGGAACTTCCAACAAAATGTACTGGCTGGAGCGCTGGGTACCGCACCATTTACCTCTGCAACTTATGCTAACAATAACGCTGAAAGAAATGTTTCAGCGGCTGTCAAGGCGCTTGACTCTTTTGGCGATGTATCGGTAATGTCTAGCCCTAAGATCATGGCGCTTAACAATCAAACGTCAATACTGAAGGTAGTTGATAATCGGGTTTACTTTTCGACAGATGCAACTGTCGTTGCCCCTGTTGATGGTGTGGGTGGATCAATAGTGGTTACCACTGAAATCAAAACTGTTCCTGTGGGCTTTGTTATGAATGTAACCCCATACATAACAAACGATAGAGAAATTATTTTAAACATTCGACCCACCATTTCTCGTATATTACGTTTTGTTAATGATCCGAATCCACAGCTAGCGGCTGCGAGTGTTGAAAGCTTAATTCCTGAAATTCAAGTCCGTGAAATGGAATCAGTATTAAGAGTTGCTGATGGAAACACGGCGGTGATCGGTGGTTTGATGCAAGACACGGCGAGTAATGCTAGTTCGGGCATTCCTGGGCTGCGAGATCTCCCCGGCATTGGCTTTTTGTTCGGTACCCAGAGTGAACGACTGGCTAAAACTGAGCTAGTTATTTTTCTCAGGCCCCGAATTATTGATAACGCAAGTCTCGATACCAGTTTGCAAGATTTCAAACGTTTTTTGGAACCTGAGGCATTAATGGATGTGTCACAGTAGGAATCTCTAATGAGTTTACTATTAGATGCGCTAAAAAAAGCCGCTGAGCAAAAGGCAGCAAAAGAGGACTCGACTGTCACAAAAACCGTCAGTGCCTTTGACGACCCCCTTATGCTGGATGACACTCAATTCGTGATTGATAACACGGTTGCTTTCGATGAAGATCAAACCGAGTATGAGGAAGACCAGACGGTACCTTTAGCCATGCTTGGTAATAGCGAGTCAGATCGTAAAATGGCAGCGGTCGAGGTAATCGAATTGACTCAATTCGATGTCGATCAAACTGAAATTCTCGATAATGTAGACATTACCACCATTTCGGATGGTTACGATGCTACCGAGATAGTTAAACAGCAGGCAAGTGATGTTCAGAAGGTTTCGAATTTAGACAACACTGTTCTGGAAATTGAAGATGTCACAACGTCACTAGATTTAAAGCAATCGTTAGACGCTGAAGTAACCATCGATAATAGAAACGTTGTTGAAGCAGCCTATTTGGCTCAGATGGATGACAGCAGGCCTGAAGCATTCACCCAAGAAGATATAACTGAATTCATGGGCGGGTTTGATTTATCGGGGAAGACGGTCATTCCTACCCGATTACCTGACGCCTTAGGTTCTGATGACAGGCTAGAAGCGACCGTATTAGAACCTCCTCAGCAAGGCTATGACAATACAGAGCTAGAAGAATCGTCATTAACCTTAATAGAAATAGACGACCCTACATTATCCAAAACTCAAAGTGACGACGCAACTGCAAAGCAGATAACAGGGTCACAGGCTGCTGATACAGAGGTTCTACCACTCTCAAAAAATAACCACTTGGCAGTAGAGCTAAAGCGCATCGATATTCCAGAAGATAACGCTTCAGACGATGATATCTTCAAACCACCCGCTGCTGTTGATGAGCTAGCCAATGAAAACCCAGTAACACGTCGAGGTTCGGCTTCAACTCGAACCTATGCTCCCGATAACTACGGTCGAACCTTGATCAAAACTGATAAGGGTGATGCCTCTCAATTTTTTGCCGGCATGAAGTCAGAATCGGCTGTGTTGATGACACCCGAGAACGCGCAAAAAGTATTTATTAGTCAATCATCAGGACAGCGCTTTAATCACTACAAAATTTATTCCGGTGTGGCCGCTACTCTATTGCTCATTATCTTCATAATCGGGTTGTTTGAATATGAAGAGAAATCGATCATTATTGATGACAGCCTGAGAGCGCTAAAGCGCGATCCAATGCCAAACTTGCCTAAGCAATCAAGTATTCAAGACCAGGCAAGCTTGCTTATGCCAATTGAAGGCGCCGATGTCGATATAAAAACACTCGCGCTTTTGAACAACGCTAGTGGCTCAGTCAGCGCCGCGCCGCAAACAACAGAAGCGATTGCCGACGACGCAGAATTCAGCGGAACCATCAAATCAGACGATGATGAAGTTGCGGCCACGATACAATCAAATCCGATAACCACGACAGCTGAGAACGTCATAAAACAACCCTTTCAGTTAACGAGTAAGCGCTCAGTATCTGCAAAAAATAGACTCCTAAAAGAGGCTTTTGAAGCCTATCAACGTGGTGACAACAATGCGGCGTTAGAAAAATACAATCGCGTGGTGACTGATGACCCTCAAAACCGCAATGCTTTGCTAGCACGCGCCGCAATTAATGTTCAAAGTGATAACAACGTCAAAGCAATTAAGGATTATCAAACCTTGTTAATTGCCAACCCGAAAGACTCATTTGCCATGTCTTCACTGATTTCGGTTGCAAGTATATCCCCGTCAAAATCAGAATCTCAATTAAAAAAAATGATGAGAGACGAACCTTTATCGCCTCATTTGAACTTTGTCTTAGCGAATATATACGGTACCCAAAACCGTTGGCAAGAGGCCCAAAACCATTATTTTAAAGCACTTGAGAACAATCCAGACGATCCTAACTATGCTTATAATCTGGCCGTGAGTCTTGAGCATATTGCTAAACCCAAAGTAGCCATAGTTTACTATCAGTTAGCGTTAGCGAATTTTAATAACGGTAAGGCAACTTTTAACAAGGTAGTTGTCGATAAGCGAGTGGAGATATTAAAGCAGTTATGATCGCTGAAAATAAACCTAAACCTAAACATCTAGGCGAAATACTGATTAGCGAAGGTGTTATCACCAAAGATCAACTCCATATTGCGCTAACAGAACAAAAGAAAATCCATCAGCCGCTGGGTAAATTGCTGGTTAGTTTAGGTTTTGTTACCGAAGCCATCATGCGATCGTCCCTTGGCGAAGCGCTAGAACAAGATAGTGTCGACCTCTCACATGTCGTACCTGATCCAGACGCGATCAAAATGATCACCTCAGACATCGCCCGTAAACATAAAGTAATACCGCTCAATTTTGATCCGGTTGGCAGCACCTTAACGATCGCGATGTCAGATACCTTTAATCTTTTTTCTCTCGACCGAATCCGAATACAGGTGGGTCAGCATGTAGAGCTGAGGCCGATGCTATCGGGTGAAGCTGAAATATCCAGTGCGATCGATCAGTTTTATGGCTATGAGCTATCTATTGACGGCATTCTACGTGAAATAGAAACTGGCGAAGCTGATTACACTAATTACCAGGGTGACATTGAAGAGTACAGCCAACCTCTCGTGCGGCTTGTCGACGTCATGTTGTCCGACGCTGTGAAACGCGGTTCATCCGATATTCACTTTGAACCAGAAGAAAATTTCCTTCGAATACGATACCGTATTGATGGAGTGTTACGTCAAATTCGTAGTTTGCACAAAACCTATTGGCCCGCCATTGCGGTACGATTAAAGGTTATGGCGGATATGAACATTGCCGAGACCCGCGCACCGCAGGATGGCCGCATATCACGTACTATCATCGGTAGACCCATTGACTTTCGTGTTGCATCGCAACCCACCATACATGGTGAAAATATTGTACTTCGTGTGCTGGATCGAGAGAGAGGCGTGATCCCGCTAGAAAAACTCGAACTACCCCAAGAGTCACTGCGCACGCTAAAAATAATGATGTCTCGACCTGAGGGTATTATTTTGGTCACGGGCCCAACGGGCAGCGGTAAAACAACCACACTTTACTCCCTGTTGAACTACATCAGTAGCGAAAAAATCAACATAATGACTCTGGAAGACCCGGTGGAATATCCCTTTCCTTTGATTCGCCAAACCTCGGTAAATGAAGCTTCCGGAATGGGATTTGCCAATGGCATTAAATCTCTAATGCGACAGGACCCCGATGTCATCCTGGTCGGCGAGGTGCGTGATGCCGAAACAGCTGAAATGGCCTTTAGGGCAGCCATGACAGGTCATCAAGTGTTTACCACCTTACATACCAATTCGGCGATTGGCGCGCTACCGCGATTAAGAGATATTGGCATTATTTCAGAGATTATGGCGGGCAATATTATCGGCGTCATCGCACAACGGCTAGTGCGCAAGTTATGCCCATTTTGTAAAACGGCCCATCGACCGACTGCTGAGGACTTACAACTTTTGAGTAACCGAGCAGGTCTGGTAGCCAAAAAAATATTCAAGCCCAAGGGTTGCACTACCTGTGATCAAACAGGTTATAAGGGTCGGTTTGCTCTATTAGAAATTTTGAAAATGAATTCGGATCTTGATGACCTACTCGCACGGGGTGCCACGACCAAAGAAATACGAGAAGCGGCATACGAACAAGGTTTTTTCACACTAGCGGATGATGGTGTTCGTCATATTATGGACGGTATTACCTCGTTAGAGGAAGTTGCCCGCGTTACAGACTTAACTGAGCGAATGAGTTAGTCATGCCACTTTTTCAATACAAGGCGATTGATGCCAGCGGCAAGTCCATTCAAGGCAGCCTCGACGCTAGCAACCCATCGGATTTGGAAAACCGTCTGGTAAAAATGGATATGGACCTGGTTACTTTTAAACCAAAGGAGCCAGGGGTCGACTTATTGGGTCGCAATCAAATCACCCGCCGAGATTTAATTAACTTTTCTTTCTATATGGAACAACTCACACAGGCTGGCGTACCGATTTTGGAAGGCTTGTCTGACTTGCGAGATGGCGAAGAAAACCCGACTTTTCGCGATATAGTTTCTGGCGTGATCGAAGCTATCGAAGGCGGCAATACCTTCTCTCAGGCGCTTGGGATGTATCCTAAAGTATTCGATAACATTTTTGTTAGCCTGATTAAAGTGGGCGAACGAAGTGGCAAAATGAATGACGTATTGGTCGATATTACGACAACTTTAAAGTGGCAAGATGAGCTGTTAGGTAAAGCCAGAAAGATCATGATGTACCCACTGGTCACAGGATCACTCATTATGTCTGTCATCATGTTCATGATGATTTTTGTAGTTCCCGATATTATGCAGGCAATTGTTGCGTTAGGCGGCGCCATTCCTATCGAAACTCGCGCTCTAATCGCGGTATCAAACTTCTTAGTTAATTTCTGGTATTTGGTGATTGCGGCGCCATTTGTGGTGTCGTTCTTACTCCGCTACTTTTATAACAATAATAGCAAGGCGCGTTTTAAACTGGATAATTTACTATTGAAAATCTGGTTGTTTGGCTCGGTCAACGAAAAAATTAAAATCTCTCGATTCACGCGTTATTTTGCCTTAATGTTTGCTTCAGGTATTACTGTTTTAGATGCCATCAACTTAAGCAAAACCGTGGTCAACAATAGCGTGTTGGAAGACGGCATTGAAAGAGCGAGGCAGCAGATTTCCGAAGGCAACAGCATTAGTGAGAGTTTTAAAAATATCGGCATTTTCCCGCCCTTGGTGATCAGGATGTTACGGGTAGGTGAGTCGAGCGGAGAAATGGATAAATCGTTGAGCAACGTCAGCTATTTTTTTGATCGCGATATCAATGACAGCATAGATAAAATGGAACCGATTATCCAGACCGCACTAATGGCGACAATTGGAATAATTGTTTTGTGGTTAGCCATGTCGGTTATGGGGCCTATTTACGACACCATCAGCACAATTGATTTCTAATGGGTATATTTAAACTGACAGCTACCCTAGTGGCGAAAATATGAAAAGAGTGCTCTATTTCACAGGGTATCGAATGGTTGCCCAGGTATGGTTCGGTAATAAGCTGGAAAGTGATGTCTACTTCGAACCGGACGAACAAGGTCTTGATTTGTTTAGCGATTATCTTAGATCATTCAGGAATGAACCCGTTAGGCTACTGGTCGACTTAATCGAAGAAGAATTTCGACTGATTAAAATTCCTTTTTTACGCGGCTCTGACAGACAATCAATCATCACTCGCAATTACACCAAATATTTTCGTCACGCGAAATATCGTTTTGCTACTTCTCAATCCATTGAAAAGAAAAAGCGCAAGGAAGAAAAGCTATTACTCATCGGCTTAACGAACGATAACTTGCTTGAACCCTGGTTGAAAATTATTGAAGAAACTCGTACACCTTTGTCTGGCATCATTAGCCTGCCATTGTTATCAGAAGATTATACACAAAGCTTAAAGTCAGACAGCAAGACCGTCATCCTGGTAAGTCAGCAGGTGCCAAGTAACCTGCGGCAATCTGTTTTTGTCGACGGCCATCTGATTTTGAGCCGACTGGTCCCTATTGCCAGTTTTTATCAGAGTGAGTACGCCAATGACGTTGTTCAAGATATTGAAAGCACGCAACGGTATTTAATCAGTCAGCGTATTGTCGAAAGGTCTGAGTTAGTTCAGGTTCATATTTTAACTAACAAGCGTCATTTCGATAAACTGACCATTCGTTGCGCTGAAACCAAAACCTTCGATTTCAAAATACTCGAAATAGATCAAGTACTAGAAAATCAAAAAATTCAAGTGCCCGAAGATCAAGATCTTAGTTCAGCATTATTTTGTCATCTCGCGACTAAAAAAACACGACTCAACCACTATGCTCAGCCAAAAGAAAAAAAGTATTACCATCACCATCTCGCGAGCCTTGCGCTCAAATTTTGCAGTGTCGTAATATTAACCGTCAGTTTTGGTCTAGCCATAAATAGTGGCATTAAGGGCTGGCTTTATCAAAGCACCGCCATCGATACAGCTCTAATCGAACAGAAATACAAGGCCAAATACAAACAGTTGAATGAAAGCCGAATCGACTCTAATTTGCCAGCCAATAGCATGCAGCATATCGTACAAACCGTAGACCTAATACAAAAAAAATATTTGAATGACCCAGAACAAATGTTAACTCTGGTTAGTCAGGATATATCGATTTTTTCCGATCTTCGAGTTAAAAAAATGGACTGGTTCGTATCAAATTATGCCGATACCAAAGAGGCGAATGCGGTCGTCTGGGGCAAAAAAAGTAGACCCGTTAAGGCTGAGAATTCGAAAATCCCACATACCAATGGCCTGTTTGAAATTGCCGTAGTTGAGGCTGAATTTTTAAATTTTGATGGCAACTATCGTTACGCGCTGAGCGCCG
>CAWVZP010000008.1:0-34444 GCA_963934675.1 uncultured Gammaproteobacteria bacterium
AGTGATTATTGTCAATGAAAAAGGCTTAAATGGTTAAGAACAATTACCATCAAGCAATAAAGCGACATCAGCAAGAAGAAGAATATGGTATAGTTGCTATGTAGCATCTTGCATTCTGCTATAGTAATATTTTCCCATGATAGTGAGATACTCTAAATTATCGTCAACCAGGGTCCTTGAAAGTTTACTTTGACAAAATGCCACACTTTTAAACAAGATGGATCAAACGATGACTTTAGAAATCAACACTCCCAAGTATATTCTGGTTGAGGAACACATCAGGCAGGCCATTAAACAGAAGAAAGTTGTAGATAAACTACCCGGTGAACGAAACCTTGCTAGGGAACTGGGATTTTCTTACATGACTATTCGCAAAGCCATCGACAACCTCGTCAACGAAGGGGTTTTGTATAAAATTCCAACCAAAGGCACGTATGTTGCTGACCCAAAGACATTAAAGCCAAAAACTAAAACTATCGGTTATTTTCTTGATAGTAGTATCAAAGCCGGATTGTCCAGTCCTTACTATTCGCTGATTTTTGACGCCCTTGAGAAAGAAGCCACTCGACATGGCTACTCGTTAGTATATTTTAGTGATCAAGATGACGGCACTAAACTCACGAGCGTACTCAAGAAGCTGGATGGTGTTATAGTCAGCTGTTTTCGTCGAATAGAACCTGTGATCCAGACTATAAAAGACATCGTCCCGGTCGTGGTAATTGATAATAGCGCGGCCGATAAAACTATCCCATCCGTTATTATTGACAATTTTAGTGCCCAGATCCAAGCAGTAGAGTGCTTGTGCAATCTTGGGCATCAGCGCATCGGCTTCATGACAGGTCTAGAAGATTCGGATGTTGGACGGGATCGATATGAAGGCTACAAAAGCGGCTTGAGTAAAAAAGGCATCGAAGCAGATGAAGCACTGGTATTTCGAGGCGATTATTCTTTCCAGTCTGGCATTGATGGCGCTGACTACTTTCTCAAACTCGACAATCTTCCTACCGCAATCATGTGCGCTAATGATTCTATGGCACTCGGTGCGATTAACAAGTTACATGGAGCCGGATTGAACGTGCCCATGGACGTCAGCATTATAGGCTTTGACGACATAGTAATTGCTAACCAGATAATTCCACCACTAACCACTATTTCAGCACCCATCAACGAGATCGCTGCTTGTTCTTTCAACATGCTTGAAAGCCTTATCGTTGGTAAAACATTGGAGAACAGGCATGTTGCTTTATTCGCTGGATTAGTGATACGAGAGACTTGTGCTCGCCTTGAGGACAAAATGGCTATAGTCTAAATCGAGTCTCACCATAGATTTTTTCAAAAAATCAAAGACACCATTCACAGACGGTAGAACAAGATTTACGAATGAAACGATCGAAAATGAAACCAGCCATAAAAGTACCATCGGCGAAAACAACTAAAGCTATTCTGCCAAAATCCGTCACATCGTTTCGCCTCAATCTAATAGCGCTAGTGTGTTTACTGTCTGGACTATATTGTATAAACATTTATCAGGGTCCGGATTTCGGGCTAAGCCATACCCGTTTCCTGGTTCTAAAAATGTGCTTTCTGATGTTCTGCTGGAGTCTGCCTGTTATCATACTCGAATACTTTTATTTCAGGCGGCTAAAACAATTTGACCCCAGCCGACTCGACATCCGACGATCCACAATCAAAACTCTAGCACTCTATTTCACTCTGTCAATCGTTGCACTGGTTTATTGGATAGCACCCGAATATCACAGCAATTTCTACAGCCCCTACTGGGAACTGATGCGCGTGGTAGGGCCTATCGTGCTCATCGGCAGCTTACCCTATTTCTATCTGGCGGATGGATTCATCGAAGACTCGAAGGACAGCTACTATGTATTAGGCCTTTATATTATAGGTTCCAGGCAAGACGGCCAGGCCGCCATCATCAGGAATCACTTTCTCGGCTGGTTAGTAAAGCTCTTCTTTCTGCCGTTGATGGCTGTATATATGTACAACACGACTCGCTACTTTGTCAGCGCAGATCCAGAAAAGGTGTTTTCCAGTTTTCGCCTATTTTATCAATTTGCCTGGGAGTTAATCTTTGCAATCGACCTAATCATCGTCACTGTCGGTTATCTGTTGACGCTCAAACTACTCGATTCGCATATTCGGACAGCAGAACCAACCATAGGCGGCTGGGTAGCCGCTATTGTCTGTTACGAGCCATTTTGGGCGGCAGTATCAGCATCCTACCTGGCCTATAATAAAGACAACTATAGCTGGGGTAGTTGGCTAGGTGGCAACGAAACCGCCTACCTATTCTGGGGCAGTTCGATACTGATATTAATCACCATTTACAGCCTGTCTTCGATTGCTTTCGGTATCCGCTTCTCAAATCTGACCCATCGCGGCATCATCACCAATGGCCCCTATCGATACAGCAAGCATCCAGCCTATATCAGTAAAAACCTGAGCTGGTGGCTCATTGCGATCCCGTTTATCTTTGTAAACAACAATTATACCGCCAGCCTGCAAGCCTGCCTTATGTTACTTGGCGTAAATATCATCTATTACATTCGAGCGAAGACCGAAGAAAGGCATTTAAGCTGGGATGAGACTTACCGGCAGTATGCACAAGCCATTGAGCAGCAGGGATTATTTGCGAAGGTTAAACGGGTATTTAGCTAGGGTCTGTCGGATAACCGAATTGGAGTGCGATTGATGCCTAACGAATGACACCCTACTACCTTCTTTTATCCGTGTCCTTCCTTGGATGCCGTGGCTAGAAAATCTTTTCTGGACAGTATAGACAAGGATTAAGTTTCGACAATTATCTCACTAAAAAACCACCAAGATCGCTTCCCCATGCAACCAGAATGATTCATCGCTTACTTCGCCCAGCCACTTTTGGCGGATTATCATATTGCTCTGTATTCGTGAATCTCCCCAGTGTCCCCGGTGATAAGGCTTGGCCCACATCGGCTGCAAATCTCAGTCCATATTGATATAGGCAACTGCCTTTATTACATCATCATTGGCACTTATGTATTCGAAAAATGGCGAAAGCCATTCTTTCCAAATAACATCAGCATCCATTACATTCCACAGAATACCTGAATTTGCTCGCGTCAAAATTTCAAGGTCATATCCTTGCGGGGCTACCTCGGCAATCATCACGCTTTTGTTTTTTTCTCGAGCGAAGTTCAATACTTCGTTGGCTAACTGTCTCTGGCTTTTAACTGGCTTTGCTACTTCATCAGGCGGTAAGAACCAGGAAAGTTCCAGCCAGTCGACATAGTTATCGCCAGGGTACCAGTTCTGTATATTTTCTGATTGTTCTTCAATAACATCCTACACTGGCGAGGCGCTAGCCTGCCAAAAAAAGTAACGTTGCTAACGCTGTCTTCACGCAATACATCGGCAATGCGACGATAGGCTGAGAGGTAACTAGAGGTGCTTTCGTATCCGGCATTCCAAGCCCTATCAAACTCATAATCGATATGAAGATAAACCGGATTGTATATTGATTTGAAAAATTCAACCAGTCGTCTAATAATGCATCTTAAGCACCCACTGCAATATTGGCCAAACCACCCTCCGCCCAACTGCGATGGCCACCGCCTTCAGCAATATTTAAACCAATTGACAAGGCAGAGTCTGGATATCTAACGGCAAGCTTGTGAGCATTCATTGGCCCCGCTCCCCAGTCAACATAACAATCAACCGAGTCACCATCCATATCCTGACCCAAAATACCATAAGCTGGGAAAGAGGATCGATTAAACTGATAAAACGCGAGATAGATGGTGACGCCGCCTGACGTTGGGAAATAAACAGATGCGGCATCACCCGCAATTGAAGCCAGATCCTGTCCAATGAATCGTATGACCTTATCTGGATCAACTGTTCGTCTATATTCTAATGATTCATATTCTAATTGTTTACTGCAAGCCGCTACAACTAACAAAAAAGCTGTTCGAGACTTTATTAGCTTGCCACAGCTCTGCGGGCTTCTAGCTCTCCTCGGATTTCACTTGCTTTCTGTTCGTCGAGGTCATAGCGTAACATTACAACCATTGCAATTAGAGTGCCTATTATTGGCACTAGAATGTAGGCCAACTTGAGACTAGCCAGAGTTTCTTGGGGTTGCAGAGCAACATTTTGATCAAACCCCACCACGGTCAAAATCAAGCCGCTTAACAAGCCCGCAATGGCAAAACCGAATTTCACCATCCACCAGTAAATCGCCCCAAACACGCCTTCGCTGCGGGTGCCTGTTTCTAGTTCATTCAAATCACAAACATCCGCAGTCATTGACATCATCATCGTAAATAGCGACCCAATACCGAATGCAAACAATGGCAAGGGTATAAACATTAAACTTGGATTTTCTGGGTTAAAGCACCACCAGAAGGAAGCGTAACCAATAATCGATATCGATTGCGAAATAAGAAATGTATTTTTCTTACCAAATTTTTGCGACAAAAAGGTAATAACCGGAATAACCAGAAAAGTGGTTGACAATGCGCTGAGCGTGCCAAACCAAGCCGGCCAAGTACCAGCCAGGCCGGCATCACCCTGAAACATATAATAAACGATGATAAAAAACGAGAAGCCAGCGACGGTATTGAAAGCGTTAAAAACAAAAAAAGTAGCGATACAAAGCTTACGAAACGGCGCACAGGCAAAAGCCTGTTTAAAGCCCAAAACAAGGTCCGCTATGTTTTCAGACAAACGGTCAAAAGATAACTCTTTGAGATCTTCTTCTCGCACCTGTTGTGTCTTACAAAACACCGCCGGCACCATCGTCAAAACCAGACAAAACAATCCAACCCAGACAGACAGAACGCGGGCGCCTTCGGCTGAATTTTCAAACATCTCCGGATCATAAATCATAACCCAGAACCAGGGCACGATAACCCAGGCCCACTGGCCTATCCACTGCGCCACTGCCATCAGTCGCGTGCGCTCATGGTAATCGTTACTGGCTTCATAACCCATCGCGACATAGGGCGTGGAAAAAATCGTCAAGCCCACATAAAACAGTATCGAAGTGAGTAGAAAATAAGTGAAATTATAAAGTTCAGAATTCTCTGGATACACCTGCCACATGAGCATGTAACTTAAACTCGTCAAAATCGAGCCGATGAAAATATAGGGTTTACGGCGCCCCCATCTCGAACGCGTATTGTCAGAGATGAAACCCATTATCGGATCGGTAATGGCATCGACCATACGCGGCAAGAAAAACAAAATACCCCAATATAAGGGGCTCATACCCAAGCCTTTGATCAACACAACCATGAAAATTGATAACGCGGCAGGAAACATTTGGTTGCCCAACATACCGATTCCGTAGGCGATTTTCTGGCCTAACGGGACTCTATCTTGCAGTGGGGTTTGATAAAGTATTTTGCTCATTTTGTTTCCTCAAAATCTGCCTGTTAATATACTTTTTTCTATATGACTTCTGCCGCCAAATCCGGCACCAAAAGGTGACTATAGCTTTCTCGCATTGCCAGCTTTGGTTTGCGATCGACAGTAAACATTCCCCAGTGCTTTTCGGGCTCCTGCGGATCATCCGAGCCCTTCCAGGGCTCGTCGAAAGCTTCAAAGACAAAGGTAAGGATCTGTTTTTGATTACTCCAGTCCATCAACTGGCCATAATATTGAGCTTGAAATTCCTGTGAAACATTCCAGGCCTCTATACCGCGGCCATTCGAGTGCGTCGTCCATCCAGCCTCGGTAACCACAACTGGTTTATCAGGATAATGCATGGCAACACCTTTGTAATTCTGTTTGGTGTACTGTAGAGCAGCATCAACAGCTTGGTATTCCCACACCGGGTAAGTATGCAGTGAAATAAAATCAAGCTCAGCCGCCAGCGGTTCCAGCTTGCCGATCCAGGGCACGTAATTTTCACAAAAAGTAACGGGTTGACTCGCTGATTGTTTAATTCTTTTGACAAAACTAATTAACCGTTCAACAGGTACTTGATGATCACTCCATTCGACCGAGGCTTCGTTACCGACTGAAACAGAAAAAACTATATCTGAATATTCGTTCGCCAATTCAATCAACCGATCTATTTGCAGGTCGTTAGCCTTACGATTGGTCTGCAAAACTTCCTCTGGATGTTCACTGATCCAAGGACATTCTGGACTTTGCATTTCGGCACTAACATCTGCCCCAAGCATGACCTTAAAATTCAAGTTTTCATTTCGAATCGCTTTTAGGACTAAATTGGCATGCTGGCTACAATCGTAAATACGCAGGTACTGCCATTGTGATTCGAGAATTTTTAGATCTTCAACCACCTGATCATAACGAGGGTAAGTACCATCAATCGGCGACTGGCCTTCACGATAGCCCGAGTAACAAATAGCATTTCCAAAATCAATACCTAGTTTATGAGAAAATTTCATCACCGTTCTCCACTATACATACTTCAGTTTGCCGTTCTTATCCCACAGACCCCAATAAGCACCTACATCGCCCTCGTCTCCAGTCTTCCATGATTCATCAAATGACGAAAAGTAAAAAATATCAATATCCTCTTCCCTAGCCCATTGATAAGCATTAATAAAATATTCCAACGCATTATCACTGGAGGGTATGGCTGCGCCAAAAGGAGAACCAATCGAAGGCCAACCAGTTTCACTAATAATGACCTTTTTACCCTTAGCTACCTGCACTGCACGCGCGTACATTTCTTGCATATACAGCAAAGCAAATGATGCTTCGCAGCTTTCCCAAAATGGGTAACAGTTGACTAGGAGAACATCGCAGGCTTCGGCGACCCGAGGATGATTTTCAAACAGGAAATAAGCATCAACATAGCCGACTGAAATATCGGGCAAGGCCAACTTGACTCTTTTTATATAATCGATTAATTTATCTTCAGACAGATCTCCTCGTAAAAGCACTTCATTACCAACAGCGAGAATATTGGCGTATCCGTTTTTGGCTACCTCAATACCGTTTTCGATTTCAATTTCGTTAGCCTCAAGGTCGTCCGACAGGCTAATACCGACCATTGTTTTCAAACCGTTTTCAACTGCGATACGCGGCGTTTGCTGATTACCTTCGGAACAGGAAAAAGTTCTTATCCAGTTGGTGTATGGCTGAATAATAGCCAATCTTTGACCAATTTGCTCTTCGCTTATTTCAGTACCTGGTGATTGCCCATCGATATACGGGCTATAGGATATACCATGAATTTTTTCATTCAGTATTTCCTGAAATAGAGAGACTTTGTCCATTTGGCTCATGCCAGAAAAGTCAACTCCCATATTGACGCCTTTTGAGGTTATTACAAAGTCATCCATTCGACCGGCCTGTAAGGCACTAGAACGTGACAACACGTTAAAACGATTGATATCAATTTTCGACATGGTTTCCCTCTCTTTAATTTGCTTGCCTGATTCTTTTTGCAATGATCAGATCGATATTTATTTAACTGCGATTGGTTTATTATGCCAACCGATATATATTTTTTTTTAGTAAAATCGTCGCCCCAATCAGCGCTATATACTCAGCGTTTAATAATAGTTGAAAATCTTTTGTAGGTGCGAGCTTAACCAGCCATGGCCCACAAAGCATTGACGAAAATTTGAGGCGCCCAGAAATCAGCCATCGCCACCGCCGCCGAAATACCCAATTCGGTGCTCGGCCCAAAGATGGCTTTACTATAGCCTTGACCATGACTGCTACTACCAAATTTAATGCTCTGGGCATCGCCAATGAAAGGTGATATCTGGGAAAATGCTGTGTAGTCATTCACCGCTTTAATCGACTCCTATCAGTTGTGATAGGAATTATACGAGTCTGCCTTAAGAAACTTATCCACTGCTATATAGCACTTTAAACAATACCCACTGATACTGTCAAGAAATAAATAGGCTAATATAGATAGTCTGAAGAAAACAGCATTACAATGGTTATTCTCGATGCCAAATTTTTGAATGCAATACCATGAACTTAACTAAGGGCTCCAATAAACATCAACCGGCACATTGGGTTGATGCAACACCACTCGCACCGGCATCTCATCAATACTACCGTTTGAGTTAGCAGCCTGATAAACACGCCATTTGTTATCTCCGACTATATGCAGCAATATTTTATGGCTGTTCAGAATGGCCGAAGCACTCAGCGACATCCGTTCATGTGACGCATTGGCTGGCTGGATGGCAACACACAAATCCGAATTATCAATATCGAGTGCGGCACCAGACACTTTAGGAAACAGCGAAGCGGTATGTCCATCATCCCCCATACCAAGAATAATCAGATCAAACGGCCCGACAATACGAGAGAGGGCTACCTGGCATTCAGCGTGCCCTTCAACGGCTGTAGGGGCTGAATTTTTAAGTGGTATAAACTGAGCTTTTGCGGCTTCGTTACATAACAGTGTTTCGCGAAGCATGAGTTCATTGCTATCGGCCGACAGGGTATCAACCCAACGTTCATCCGCCAGCGTCACGGTAATCTGTTGCCACGGTAAGCGCCGATGGCTGAGTAATTCAAATAATGGTCGAGGTGTATTGCCACCCGATACTACAATACTGGCGTATCCGCGTTTATTCACCGCCTCCTGGAGCTGATGTTCAATTTCGTCTGCCAGTTTAACCGTCAGCTCAGCTCGATTGGTTGCACAAACTTCTTTAATACTCATAGTCATCCTATACTTGCCAACCACTTTTAATTGATAATTCCACCGCTTGTTGTGCCAGTTTTGTGACAGCATCCCAATTACCGGCTTCAAGCAAATCAGTTGGCGCCAACCAAGACCCACCGACACAAAGCACATTTGGCTGCACCAGAAATTCGCTCATATTAGAAACCGACACCCCACCAGTGGGGCAGAATCTGACGTCAGCAAATGGGCCCGCTAATGATTTGAGCATTGCCACACCGCCAGCAACCTGAGCAGGAAACAATTTTAGCAAAGTAAACCCGGCTTCTGCTGCGCTAATTAATTCTGAAGGTGTCATGACACCCGGTAATACTGGCATATCGGCATCTGGTGCAGCTTCAATCAGCGCTGGAGATAGCCCAGGTGTTACCGCAAATTGAGAACCCGCCTTTTTAGCCAGGGCAAATTGTTCGGGTCGAGTTATAGTGCCGACGCCAACAATGGCGCCTTTGACTTCGCTCATCGCGGCAATAACTTCAAGCGCATTTTCAGTCCGTAAGGTAACCTCTAATACTGGCAAGCCTCCGGCAACTAAAGCCTCAGCCAGAGCCACTGCAATGTTTACATCATCAACTTTTAACACTGGAATAACGGGTCCAGCGCACATTATCTGTTCAAGTGTCATGGACTAAATCTCTTCTTCTGACGGGTTAACGTTATTTGAAAAAGGAGTCATACAGGATATGGCTCCAGTTTCGGCACTGCCTACATTCGCACGAAACAAGCTAAATAAGTCTCGGCCTGTACCAAACTGGTTGCCGCTCATATCCAGAGTATCAATGCTGCGGGCATTGAATTCAACTTCATCGATCATTACATCGAGTAGGCCGCTTGTGGCGTCTAAGCGAATCACATCACCATCCCTTAGTTTTGCGATAGGTCCTTGGTGGCTAAACTCGGGATGAAGTTGAATTGCAGCGGGTACTTTTCCGGAGGCACCCGACATTCTGCCATCGGTTACCAATGCAACTTTAAAGCCCCTGTCCTGCAATACGCCAAGTGCAGGGGTGAGTTTATGCAGTTCTGGCATACCGTTGGCCTGTGGTCCTTGTCCACGCACCACCACCACAATATCCTGATCTAACTCGCCAGCTTCAAATGCAATCTTCACCGAAATCTGATCGTTAAATATTCTGGCGGGAGCTTCGACGATTTGATGTTCGAGTTTAATCGCCGAGGTTTTAATAACCGCCCGACCGAGTTTACCGGTAAGCAACTTTAAACCGCCATGTTTTGAATAGGGAGAATTAATGGAAGCAATGATATCCTTATCGAGGCTTTTCTCAGGTGGGTCTCGCCAATCGACTTTACCTTCTTTTAAATAGGGCTCCTGACGATAACTGCTCAAACCATTCCCTTTTACTGTCAGTACGTCCTCGTGCAACAAACCAGCATCGAGCAATTGTCCAATCACCAACCCCATACCGCCAGCAGCATGAAATTGATTCACGTCAGCAATACCGTTTGGATAAATTTGGGTTAACTGCGGCACCAGATTTGACAAGGCGCTAAAATCATCCCAGTCAAGAATAATACCCGCGCATTTTGCAATCGCAATTAAGTGCATCGTATGATTAGTAGATCCACCGGTCGCTAACAAACCAACAATTGCATTTACAATCGCTTTTTCATCGACCACTTTGCCCACTGGGCGATAATCACTACCAAGCGCAGTAATACTCGCTGCTGTCTCAGTTGCAGCTTCCGTCAGTGCTTCGCGTAATGGTGTGTTCGGGTTGATGAACGCGGCACCAGGAACATGCAGACCCATTACTTCCATCAACATTTGATTGCTATTTGCGGTACCATAAAACGTGCAAGTACCTGGGCCATGATAAGAACTGGTTTCAGCGGCGAGTAACTCGTCACGCCCGACCTTGCCTTCGGCAAATAACTGACGAATACGAGCTTTCTCGGAATTAGGCATGCCAGTGGTCATTGGCCCTGCGGGTGCGAATACCGCCGGTAGGTGGCCAAAGCTGAGGGCTCCCATCAACAGACCGGGCACTATTTTGTCACACACGCCGAGGTACATTGCAGAATCAAATACATTATGTGATAGCGCTATCGCGGTTGACATAGCGATTACGTCGCGGCTGAACAATGATAGCTCCATGCCCGGCATACCCTGAGTAACACCATCACACATTGCCGGTACGCCACCAGCAAATTGGGCCACGGCGCCGACTTTACGAGCTGCGGCTTTAATGCGTGGCTCAAAATCGGCGAGAGGTTGGTGTGCCGATAACATATCATTATAGGACGATACGATTGCGATATTCGGGGACTGGCTTGCCGTCAGTAGCAGCTTGTCACTATTAATTGATGCCGCTGTAACATGGGCCAGATTAGTGCAGGAAAGTGAGCTACGTTGTGGCCCCTCTTCCCCTGCTTGCTCAATTCGTTTTAAATAAAGCTTACGCGTAGGCTTGCTGCGTGTTTGAATACGCTCAGTAATGGCGCTAATGTCTGTATTTATAGTCATTTTATTCTTTCCAACTTGTACTTTTTGTAATTTTACTACAACATAGTACCGAATATAACACTTAATAAGTAGAAAAACTACATTATGTCCAAGCAAAAAACTAGCACCACTGACGCCATGCCACCTTTTGACTTTGTCATATTCGGCGGCACCGGCGATCTTGCAATGCGCAAGCTATTACCCTCTATGTACTACCATCATTGTGACGACTTGTTACCCGAGAAAGGTCGTATCATTGCTGTCGCTCGCTCAAAATTATCACGCGAGGAATACCTGGCTAAGGCAGAGGTTGCGGCACGCGAGCATGTCGATGACAGTTGCTTTACTGATTTAAAATGGCAGAAGTTCGCCGAGAGAGTTCACTACGTCTCAATAGACGCTAGTAATGCCAAAGCTTATGAGCCACTGTCAGATTTGCTCGAAGTCGGTAAGAACCGATGCCGCATTTATTATCTGTCAACCGGCCCCCAGCTGTTTGCGCCCATCTGTCAGAACCTGAAAAAGAACAACCTTGTTAGTCAGCAATCCCGTCTAGCCGTCGAAAAACCTCTGGGTCGCGACCTAGAGTCAGCCCGCGAAATCAGCGATATCATTGGCAGTGTCTTTAAAGAGAGTCAGATTTATCGTATCGATCACTATCTAGGAAAGGAACCAGTACAAAACCTGCTTGCCCTACGATTTGGTAATGCCTTATTCGAACCGCTGTGGAAGCGCGGGCACATACGCGATGTGCAAATTACTGTTGCAGAAACGCTCGGTGTCGAAGGCAGAGGCGAGTTCTACGATCACACCGGCGCTTTACGCGATATGGTTCAAAACCATTTATTGCAGTTGCTTTGTATTATCGCCATGGAAGCACCGACGAACAATTCACCCGATGCAGTTCGAGACGAGAAGGTCAAGGTCTTACGCTCATTACGCAAGCTTAGTGGCGATGATGTCGATAAGAATATCGTGCGCGGTCAATATCGATCCGGTGCGATAGGCAATGAAGTTGTGCCACCCTACGCTGACGAACCAGGCGTCAACCCAGGCAGCCACAATGAAACTTTTGTGGCCATGCGCGTTAATATTGATAACTGGCGTTGGGCCGGTGTGCCTTTTTATCTACGAACTGGTAAGCGTCTACAGAATCGTGTGTCTGAGATTGTGATTAATTTCGAGCGCCTGCCTCATGCAATCTTCAGTGATGGATCAGCGGAGGATAGCCCTAACCAACTGGTCATTAGTTTACAGCCTGAGGAATATATTCGTCTGTCGATTCGTGCTAAACAACCCGGGCCCGGCATGCGACTGCGACCAGTCGACCTCAACCTGAACCTCACCAGCTCAATTACCGGGCGCCAACACAGTGCTTACGAAAAGCTCATCGTTGACCTGCTTAGCGGCAGTCAGACACTATTTCTGCGCCATGACGAACTCGAGGCAGCGTGGACCTGGATCGACCCAATACTGGAAGCTTGGCAAAATAGCGAAAAAGCGCCATTCTTCTATCAGGCGGGCACTTGGGGGCCATCAGAATCTAGCCATCTAATGTTTGAAGATGACAGCCGCTGGCGCGAAGGAAACTAAGGGTTTTATCATTATGCTCAATCAAATTCGCGCAGTTCAACCGACCTTGAGTAAGTCAGAGAAAAAAGTAGCACAAATTATACTTGAACAACCTCAAAATTATGTCAACGCGACAATGAGTGAATTGGCGGTGGCTGCAGATGTAAGCGAACCGACCATCGTGCGTTTTTGTCGCAGTTTAAAACTGACTGGGTATCGTGATTTTCGGCTAAAACTGGCACAAGAACTAGCCAGCCGGGTCTATTACCAGCATAGCCAGATAGAGGCCTGTGATAGCGCCGAATTACTGGTCGATAAAGTAATCAACGGTGCTATATCAAGCCTGTCCAATATACGTTATCAGCTTGCCGAAAATGTTATCGACTACACCATATCATTGCTATCAAGCAGTCAACGCATCGAAATATATGGGGTTGGCGGTGCGGGCATCGTAGTCAACGACGCCCAACTTAAATTCGCTCGACTGGGATTCAACTCACAAGCTTATTGCGATACCTATTTACAACGCGTCGCCGCCGGTATGCTCGACAAAAATAGTTGTGTTTTGGTGATTTCAAACTCAGGACGTAGCAAAGAATTAATTACCAACTGCAAACTAGCAAGGACATCGGGCGCGAAGATAATCTCAATCACTGCGAGTGGCTCACCATTAGCAGAATTGAGCCATCTTCACCTAGCCATAGACCTCGATAATGATGAGGATTATCTGGAACCAATTAAAGCTCGTATCGCCCATATGGCGATGGTAGATATCCTTGCAATCGGTCTCGCCATTCGCTGTAAACCAGCCTATCTTGAGCGCTTACGACAGGCAAACCTGATACTTGACGAAAAGTTTGAGTCTAGAGCTCGCCCTTGATATCCAACGACACTTATTTTACTGCGAATAAACACTGGGTTCCACATCCTCCAAGAAGGGCACCCAAGTTGATACAGCTTTAATAAGTGAAAGCAATGATCCTGAATTTACCACTGAAACAGCCATCTGTTTTAGCGCACTTGTCGTTTAGTTCGTATGGTCAGGAGATTTGACCAAAGGTCACAACAGACTAACGAGTAAAAATGGCTGACGATGCGTCAGTTATTTTAAGCACCCCTATTCATCATGAATTGAAAAGTTATTATGCGTTCGCACCAATAAAATATTGAACTGTTTCATAGTCGGGTAGAGCGGGTATACCGCCACGCTCTGTGGTTGTAATTGCGCCGACTGCGTTGGCAAAACGACATAGCTCTTTAAGCGATGCTGGATTACTAATACTTTCAGGATTTTTCAATATACCCTGCAATAGTCCCGCAACAAAGCCGTCGCCAGCCCCGGTTGCATCGACGGCCTGAACCTTAAAGCCATCGACTTCGCCGCGATGTTTTGTAGTGAAGTAACAGCAGCCATTACTACCACGGGTGATCACCATCAATTGCAATTTAGCATGCCATAGCGCGTTTTTAGCTTCGTCAAGGTCAGTTAAACCAGTAAGGAATTCAACCTCATCTTCGCTGATTTTAACAATATTAGCCTTCGATAACCCCAGTAACAAACCTGCTTTTGCAGAGGCTTCGTCCGGCCAAAGTGCGAGGCGCAAATTAGGGTCGTATGAAATTAGACAATCCGCTTCAATGGCGACATCAATTGCATGCAGGGTAGCACTACGCACCGGTTCGTCGATTAGAGTAATACTGCCAAAGTGAAGCAATTTTGCTGCCTTGATGGCATCGTCATCTATTTCGTCAGGACACAACAACATGTCAGCGCTGGGGTTTCGATAAAACATGAATTCCCGTTCACCGTCGTCTTTTAAGGAAACAAAGGCAAGTCCGGTGCGTGCTTCATTGGTGTACAGCACCGAATTGGTGTCGACGCCCTTGTCAGACAGCGATTTAATCAGAAAATGGCCAAAAGCATCGTCACCAACTTTACCAATAAATCCAGTGTTAATACCCAGCTGTTGCAACCCGACAGCAACATTCCCAGGTGCGCCACCCGCGGCTTTTTTGAATTCTGGTGCTGATATTAAATCGGTACCAGTCACGGTTGGTACAAAGTCAATAAGCAGTTCACCCAAGCAGATGGCGTCGGACATTGGTTTTTACCTTATGATTGTTCTGTTGTATAAGCTTGCCAAGACTGCCATCGTCATTCTTACTATGACAATATCGAAATGACCAAGCAGCGACTTTGTTTAATCAACGACCCTTAATCGGCTATCTCAACAACCATAATGTCCGCCTGCATAGAATGCGCCAACGCATATTTTGCATTCGGAATATCATTGGAATAAGCACGAACTTTCGCTTCTTCTTCCGAATGCGCATATTTCTCCCATCGGGAGATTAAACGCTTTTCAAGCGTTTTTTCTTCAGGAGTAAGCATGACAGAAAGGTCAAAAATCGCTTTCAATTGGTCCCAAGGTGACTCATCCAACAATAAATAATTGCCTTCTACAACAATGATACGATGATCAGGGTTTATAGATTGATCACCTAACACGACTGCATCTAGTTTTCGATTAAACTCAGGTATCGCAACAGCACCGCTATCGAGACGAATTTGTTGAATTAATTCAACAAAACCCTCTGCGTCGAACGTCTGGGGAGCGCCTTTTATATGACGTATACCCATTTGATCTAGCTTTTCGTTGTCAAGGTGAAACCCATCCATTGGCACGACAACGCAGGGTGAAGCACTTACTTTCGAGTTAATATTGTCACATAGTTTTTGCGCCAGTGTCGTTTTTCCCGATGCTGGTGGACCAGCAATGGCGACGATGTAACGTGTCGTTCCATCGACATTTTGTATAACCTGCTTAGCGAGACCGTCTAATTTCATTCAATTACTGCCTCATTGGTAGATTGCCCTAATCACTACAAGGAGTCTTACCTTTCGTTTATATAAGCCTTAAGAGTAGCTGCAACCCCATGGTGCCACAGCGCCGTTAGAGATCGCGAAAATGCAACCTGGAAAGTTTCGTCGATAGATAGCGGTCCATAAATATCATCCATTTCGAGCCACTTTAACGGATCGACCTTGGCTAGAGTGGCTTGTGCCGTGAGCCTCGCCCAATCAGGATCGTTTTCTGAGATTATCTGGCCAGACTCGCTAGTTCCATAACAATATCGGCACCACAGAGCACATTCCAACGCCAAACCATGTACTGGTTTTTCGAATGCGAGTAGATCCTCTATGACCGGCATTATAAATTTTGGTTGACGGTTTGAGCCGTCGAAACACAAACGCGGAATGGTGTCACCTACGGCTTCATTCGAAAACCGCTCTACAATCTTCTTAAAATATTCATTGCGGCTAACTCCCACAATTTTAGGGACAGAAGGAATGATTTCATCATGTTCGAGTTTGTTTAAAAAACCTGAAACCAGCGGATCAGACATCGCATCATGTACATAATGGATATCCAATAAAGCAGCCGGATAAGCTATAGCAGCATGGCCTCCATTTAGGATACGCAGCTTCATCAACTCATAAGGGGCGACATCGTCCACGAATTGCACGCCAACTTGCTCAAGCGAAGGACGCCCATTGGTAAATTTGTCTTCTAATACCCACTGATGGAAAGGTTCACAAACAACGGGTGCAGCGTCTTCGATTCCGAATTTGTCTCGTACGATTGCACGCTCTCGATCTCCGGTCGCCGGCGTAATGCAATCGACCATCGAATTTGGAAAAGCGACATTTTCTGCAATCCACTCATAAGCATCGTCTGTTCTTCCTTGCGCAACGCCTAGTACGGTGTTGCGGGTAACATGACCGTTCTCAGGTAAGTTATCGCAGGACATGACCGTAAAAGGAGAGACCCCTGCTGCGCGACGCTTCAATAGTGCCGCAACAATAATACCAAAGGCGGTTTTAGGCGTTTCTGGGTGTTGACGGTCAAATACGACTTCTGGTTGATTGGCATCAAAACCACCGGTATTTGCATCAACGAAATAGCCGCCTTCAGTAACTGTCAGCGAAATGATTCGTATCTCTGGTTTCGCCATTGCGTCAATAAGTGCCTGAGGATCAATATCAATGAAATCAATCATCGAACCAATCACCGTTGCAGAAAATCCTGCTGGATCAAGTTCTACTAGGGTTGTGAGCCAATCTTGAGACTTAAGACGTTGTCGCATTGCTTCATCAAAATGTTTTACACCTGCTCCGACGATTGCCCAGTCGAGATCCTCGCCAGTTTCAAACAGTTTGTGTAGATAACTCGCCTGATGAGCGCGGTGAAAATTACCAATTCCAATATGTATAATGCCAGCCGATAAATTTTCACGCTGATACGATGGGATGGCGACGCTTGATTCGATGTCTCTTAAGGTTTCTAGGGAGAGTTTCTTCGCCATCTGCTTTAACTCATCCATTGTCCACCATCCACATTATAGGTCTGAGAGAGAATATAGTCAGACTCTGAAGACGCGAGGAATATTGCCATTCCGGTCAGATCGGCGGGGGTTGCAAAACGTCCAGCAGGAACATCAGCTTCCGCTTCCGCTTTTTTCTGGCCAAGCTTTTTGCCCTCCAATTTCGCGAACATAGCATCAACATGCTGCCAATGCTCACCATCGACCAAACCTGGCGCGATAGCGTTGACGTTGATCCCGTGTTTAATTAAGTTGAGACCTGCTGACTGGGTCATGGAAATGACCGCTGCCTTAGTGGAACAATATACCAACACAAGACTTTCGCCTCGACGACCGGCCTGAGATGCCATGTTGATAATTTTGCCGCCATGCCCTTGTTTGATCATCTGCTCTGCAGCTGCCTGCATGGTGAAGAGCGTTCCTGCAACATTAACGGCATACAGCCTGTCGTAGCTTTCCCGGGTAATATCAACCGTTTCAGCCGCATCAAAAAGCGCGGCGTTATTTATCAAGATATCGAGCCTTCCTGCTTTTGCGACAACAGACTCAATCGTCACATCGATACTGTCCTGATTGCTGACATCTATATGGACCGCGTAGGCGGCATCGCCAAGTTCCGCTGCTGTGTCTTGCGCTGCTGATAAGTTAATATCTGCAATAGCGACGGTCGCACCTTCGCGGATAAAAGCTTCAGCAAAACCGCGACCAATGCCTCGGGCTGAGCCAGTGATGAGCGCTGATCTTCCTTCAAGTCGTCTCATGAAATACGCAGGCCTTGATCGTCAAATTTATGTAACTGAGCGGTGTCAGGCATCAAATAGATTGCATCACCGTATGTCACGCTCACTTCACCGCCAGCTCTTACTGTTAGTGGGTCACAACCAGGGATACCGTGAATATGAATAAAGGTATCTGAACCAAGGTGTTCTGAAGCGCCAACGGTTCCTTGCCACGCACCCTCTTTTGGGTCGGTTGAGACTTTAATATGTTCAGGGCGGATACCAATGGTTTTAGCATCATACTTTTTTGCTTCTGAGCCTTCGATCAGGTTCATTTTTGGAGATCCAATAAATCCAGCAACAAAAATATTGCTTGGCTCTCGATAAAGTTCAAGTGGGCTACCAACTTGTTCAATGACACCTGCTTGTAACACTACAATTCTGTCAGCCATGGTCATGGCTTCAACTTGATCATGGGTTACATAAACCATCGTAGTCTTCAGTTTTTTGTGAAGTTCCGAAATTTCCATCCGCATGCCAACACGCAGAGCCGCATCTAGATTGGAAAGGGGTTCATCAAACAGGAAAGCTTTAGGCTCACGTACAATTGCTCGGCCAATCGCAACCCGTTGGCGCTGGCCACCGGAAAGCTGGCCAGGTTTGCGATGCAGATAATCAGTCAGATTAAGTGCCTTGGCAGCTGCCTCAATCCTTTTATCTTGCTCTTCCTGACTCATCTTTGCCATTTTCATTGGAAAAGCGATATTCTTACGAACCGACATATGCGGATAAAGCGCGTAGGACTGGAATACCATTGCGAGTTCACGTTTCGCCGGCGGCAGATCGGTCGCATCTTTCCCATCGATTTCAATGTTGCCCCCTGAGCTATCCTCAAGCCCCGCGATTAGACGCAAGAGCGTCGATTTACCGCAACCAGACGGGCCTACAAAAACAACAAACTCACCATCATTGATTGTTAGATCGAGTGGCGGAATAACCAACGTTTTACCAAAGCTTTTACTGACCTTTTTAAGCTGTATGTGTCCCATATTTGCGTTCCTTATTTGACAGCACCGAAGGTCAAGCCTCGGACAAGTTGTTTTTGACTGAACCAACCGAGGATCAGGATTGGCAGGATGGCCATTGTCGACGCCGCCGAGAGCTTGGCGTAGAACAGACCTTCAGGACTGGAATAACTGGCGATGAACGCAGTCAAAGGTGCCGCTTTCGCAGCTGTCAGGTTCAACGTCCAAAACGCTTCGTTCCAAGCGAGGATGAAGTTGAGCAACATTGTTGAAGCGATGCCTGGTATCGCCATCGGCGTCAGCACATAAAGGATCTCAGATCTAAGCGAGGCGCCATCCATCCGCGACGCTTCGAGAATTTCGACAGGGATTTCTTTAAAGTAGGTGTAGAGCATCCAGATGATGATCGGCAGGTTGATTAACATCAACACGATGGTTAGGCCGAGAACGCTATCGAGCAGTCCCAATTCAATGAAAAGCAAATAGATAGGGTAGAGCACGCCAACCGCTGGCAGCATCTTAGTGGAGAGCATCCACAACAGGATGTCTTTAGTTCGTTTAGAGGGTACAAAAGCCATCGACCATGCCGCAGGCACTCCGATTAGAATACCAAGAAGCGTTGATCCACCTGCGATGAAGATAGAGTTCCAAAGGAAACGACCGTAGTTTGAGCGTTCCTGCACCTCCGCGTAGTTTTCCAACGTCCAATCGAAGAACAGGAAGACCGGTGGGTCGGCGATCGCCGTGGCTTCTGTTTTGAAGCTGGTGAGGATCGTCCAGAGGATCGGGAAGAAGATCAGTAAACCAATGCACCATGCGGCAAAGGTATTGATGATCTTGCGATTTTTTGTAATGGCTCGGGCCATAATCAGTTCCTCCTCATGCGTCCAGATTCTTGCCGACAATGCGCATCAAAAAGATGGCAATGATGTTGGCGAGGATTACGGCGTATATTCCGCCTGCCGATCCCAGCCCTATATTCTGACTCTCCAACACTCGCTGGAAGATCAGATACGATAGTGTCTTGGTGCCGAATGCGCCGCCTGTGGTGACGAAGATCTCGGCGAAGATCGACAGCAGAAAGATCGTCTGGATCAGCACTACGATGGTAATCGCGCGACCCAGGTGTGGCATGATTATGTAGCCAAAGCGCTGTAGTGGTTTTGCGCCATCCATCTCGGAGGCTTCAAGCTGTTCGCGATCCAATGATTGAACAGCAGTGAGCAAAATCAGCGTAGCAAAAGGCAGCCACTGCCAGCTCACGATCATGATGATCGATTGAATCGACTCCTGAGATAGCCATTGCAGCGGTGTCGCACCAAAAAAAGTCCAAAGATGCGCGAACAGGCCGTTCACTGGGTCCATGAAAATGTTCTTCCATACCAGTGCCGAGACGGTTGGCATGACAAAGAAAGGTGCTATGACAAGTATGCGTACCATGCCCTGACCCCACATTGGTTGATCGAGCAGAAGCGCAAGCAGAACACCAAAGAATAACGTAATAGCGAGTACGCCGCCGACGATGATTAACGTCGTTTGTATGCTGGGCCAGAAAGAGCTTGAACTGACGAAACGGACGTAATTATCAAATCCAGCCCAACCCAGATCACCACCACGAAGAGGCAGGTATTTTCGAAACGAAAACCACAAGGTCATCGTTAGCGGTACGAGCATCCAACCGAGAAGTAAGATCACGGCCGGGGCCAACATTAGGCGGGCTGCGGATCTGGAATTCTGAGTTGCCATTGGATGCACCTCTCCTGTTGACGGGGATTCCGTCTGAGACGTCTATTTCAGTATTTGAGGAAGAGGGGCCGCGACTTTCGCGGTCCCTCTCTTGTTGTAGTGCTAGTCGAAGTGCCTAGCGGTAGCCAGCAGCTTCCATTGCGTCGTTGGTCAAAGCTTGAGCTTTAGCCAGTGCCTGTTCTACGGTTTGCTGACCTGCATAGGCCGCCGAGAACTCTTGACTAACTTCAGTTGCAATACCGGCAAACTCAGGTATCGCCGCGAACTGGATACCGATATAAGGACTCGGATCGACAGTCGAGTTATTCGGATCAGCTGATAGGATCGAATCCAGAGTCTTCTGAGCGAATGGAACTGCCTGGTAGTTCGGGTTCTCATAGAGTGAGGTGCGAGCACCTGGAGGCACGTTGGCCCAACCTTCTTTGGCGGCGACAAGCTCGATGTAGTCTGTGCCTGTTGCCCATTCGACGAATTGCTTCGCAGCAGCTTCGTTCTGAGTACCAGCCGGAATGGCTAGAGCCCATGCCCAAAGCCAATTACTGCGCTTGCCAAGACCATTGTCCGGAGCCAGAGCAAAACTAACTTTATCGGCTACTTCTGAGTCTTTAGGATTAGTGACGAAGGATGCAGCCACTGTTGCATCAATCCACATGCCACACCTGCCTTGTTGGAAGAGCGACAGATTCTCGTTAAATCCGTTGGTTGCGAAGCCTGGAGGGCCAGCGTCATTCATCATGTTGACATAAAAGTTAAGCGTATCGGACCATTCGCGTGTATCGAATTGTGCATCCCAATTCTCGTCAAACCAACGAGCGCCGAACGAGTTGGACATTGCCGTAATAAAGGCACCGCCTTCACCCCAACCGGCTTTGCCACGTAGACAAATACCGTTGATTCCTTTGTCGCGATCGGTCATTGCACGCGCCGCTTTGGCAACGAATGCCCATGAGGGTGCATCGGGCATTTCCAAACCAGCAGCTTCCATCAGGTCGGTGCGGTACATGATCATCGACGATTCACCATAGAATGGTGCAGCGTACAAGGTGCCATCATAAGAAAGGCCATCGCTCATCGCAGGGAGGATGTCGCTTACGTTATATTCGGGAGACAGATCGTCCATAGGAACCAACCAGCCATTTTTGCCCCAAATAGGGGTTTCGTACATACCGATAGTCATGATGTCAAAAGAACCACCCTTAGTGGTGATATCTGTTGTAACTCGTTGGCGAAGCACGTTTTCTTCTAGCGTTACCCACTCAACTGTATGGCCAGTCTTTTTTGTAAAATCATCAGTTAGGCCCTGCATACGGATCATATCGCCGTTGTTCACGGTTGCTATTGTCAAATTAGCAGCATGCGTAACGGCCGCTGGAAGCGACACAAGCATTGAAGCGGCTAGTAGTGTTAATTTAAGTTTCATCCAGAATTACTCCCCTCATTTTATGGTAAGCGTAAATTATCTGAAACGAGACGCGCGGTCAACTAAAAATTTACGCGCGTTAATTTATGCTCAGGCTGATGCCCGCATCATGAGTTTCCCTTCAAAGAGTTTTTCGATCCGATCACCATTACCCTTACCCTTTTCCATCAGAGTCAGCAAACTCTTAAAACATCTCTGCGAGATTGCATCATAGTCATGGGATACAGTTGTCAATGATGGGCAAGTAAAGCTGGAGAACGGATGGCCATCTAAACCTGCCACTCTAATATCACAGCCTTCAGTAATTCCAACCTTCAGCCCTTTGCGATAGCATGCAGCGAGAAAGCCAATAGCAAGACGATCATTACTGCATAAAACTGTTTTTGATTGAAACATGCCTGAATCAATGAACCTCATCCCTTCGCGAAGCCCTATTTCCTCAAGCCCCCAACCTTCACCTTTTGCCTTAAAAATATTGGGTTGATGCCCTTGAGTTTGCATCGCTAACAAATAGCCAGACCGGCGTTTACGCGCGTTTGGATTGGGCGGAGTTTCCATTTCGAAAAAACTTGGCGCCTCGCCCGTACGGCAAAGATACTCAACCATGAGAGACGTAAATTGTGGGTTATCAGAACCCACAAACGCATCGCCAACGCCTTCGATATGACTATCGAATAGCACTGTTGGTACATCCATACAGAATTGCTCAACAACATGAGGATCAGACGAGCGCCCTAAGGGCGCAAGCAAAACGCCCGCCGGTTTCATTGATCGCAACTTATCCAATATTTCATTCTCAAGTTCTTTTTTGCCGTGAGAACTAAACAATGACGTTGAAAAACCCGCTTCAATACAAGTTGTTTCAATCGTATGGGCAATTTCAGCAAAATAAGGGTCTGCTAGATTAGGTACAACAATTCCGATGGTTTTGGTTAGTTTACGATTCTGATTGATAGCGAAGAAGTTAGGGCGATAGTCATACTCAGACAACGCTGCCTCTATTTTCGCGCGCGTAGAATTCCTGACACTATCAGGATTTTGAAAAAACTTGGATAATGTTGGTCTGGAAATGCCGCTGACTTCGGCAAACTGCTCCATGTTTTTTACTTTACGATCATTCATTTTGTTAATTCCTAAACTTTTCGGGCGCCACTATTTATTGTATTGCCTATAAAATAATTTTAACTTTAAAGGCATCTAAAAGTTTACGCGCGTAATGTAATTATTGAATATAACCTTCCACCCTAGGGACAGTCAATAATCGGTTTGTCTTTATGTTGTTACCTTTAATGTTTTGAAGAGGTCGTTTAAAACCTGAAAATATTCCAATAAGCGAGGCGAGGAGATTACATAGACGGGGCAATTACGTTCAACCGCCGTATCTGAAATAAAGGTAGGAATTGGCAATTCACACTGCTTAAAACCAATTCGATAAAGAAAAATAAAGCTTTAACGCAGCTCGCCAAGCTACCTATAACTGTTATTGAGCCGCTTTGATCAAAGGATAGGCGCTGCAGAAGCGATGATAGGCTTCATCAAATGTTCCAAGCATGCTTTTTTCAGGCTCAATCGTTTCCCCAATTGTCGGTGATGTCATCACGCTGTCTGGATTGACCCCTGTCACCGCAACCATAGCAAGCCGAGCCGCCCCTAATGCCGCACCAAACTCCCCGTCGCTAGGCAAGTGCACCGGCACGCCCAAAACGGTTGCAATTAAACGTAACCAATAATGCGATCCGGTTCCGCCACCAATTGCAATGAGCTCTTCCAGCTTGGCATCGGTTGACTTCAAAGCCTCGAAGCTATCCCGCAATCCAAAAGCGACCCCTTCAAGCACGGCACGAGTGAGATCATCGCGCGATGAAGCCGAACTTAAGCCCGTAAAAGAGCCTCGTACATCGACATCATTGTGTGGTGTGCGCTCGCCAGAAAGATACGGAAGATAGCGAACATGCCCAGGTTGTAGCAGCGTATCGCCAAGCGCCATTGTCAAATCAGCCGGTGACTCTCGGGTAATACCAGCGAACCAATTTAAGCTGTCAGTAGCAGAGAGCATGACGCCCATCTGATACCACCTACCAGGTATTGCGTGACAGAAAGTATGAACGGCCGTATCCGGTGCCGGGCGATAACCATCCCTGGCCGATAGTAAAACACCTGATGTACCGAGCGACACAAACCCTTGCCCCTCATCGAGAGCGCCTATACCACAAGCTGCAGCGGCATTGTCACCAGCACCGCCTGCGATTATGACGTGGCTATCAAGCCCCCATTTAGACACCAGCTCAGCACGAAGCTGCCCACCCGCTTCAGTGCCTTCGACTAACCTTGGCATTTGAGCGCGAGACATGTGGCCAGCTTCTAGCAGTGTGTCCGACCAATCGCGCTGACCCACATCAAGCCAAGATGTACCGGCACTGTCAGACATATCGGCCACATACTGGCCGCTTAGATAGAAATTTAAATAGGCGGCAGGCAGCAGAACCATAGCCGTTTTTTTATAAATCTCTGGCTCATTCTCGCGTACCCACTCTAACTTGGGTGCAGTAAACCCCGGAAAAACAATATTGCCTGACAAAGCCCTAACCTGGTCGGTTGAATCGAGCCGCTCGGCCTGTTGATGCGATCGTGAATCGTTCCAGAGTATACAGGGGCGCAGAACGCAACCCTCTTTGTCTAGCAGAGTTGCTCCGTGCATCTGGCCCGCAACACCGATACCACTTATGTCGCTAAAAGCAGGATAACGAGCACGCATTTCTTCTACGGCTCCATCCAGTGCCGCAATCCAGTCGGCAGGGTCTTGTTCCGACCAACCCAAGTGTAGGTTAGAGACTCCATAATGGCGTTCAGTTGAGCCTACGGGTACGCCTTCAGCATTGACTAGCAAAGCCCGGAGCCCGGAGGTGCCAAGGTCGATTCCTAGAAACATCATTCAGTTGCCTTTTAAAAAGAGTTGCAGGATAGTTTTCACTCCGTCGCGATAGATTATAAAACTTACCTAGAAGACTACCGGACTTAGGATTAATCTACTACGAAAAGTCATTTGGCTAGATTTTTCTATCCAATTCGTTGAATAGAACAACTATTTGCCTCATTCAATCAAAAGTCCAACTCAAAATCACTTTCCCTCGCTACGATTACCTAAATCCAAATAGCTGTTAGGATATCTTGGAACTGGTCATAGGGCTTAATAACTGCATGTCCACAGTTTTTACTATTATGGTGGAATAGCACTAGGCTTGTGATAGCAAAGCACGTCTTTCAGGTTTGGAAAGACAGCGTCAGCACCAGCTTGTTGTAACAACTCGGAATGCGCTTCCCGCCGCCCTTCTAGATGGGAACCACCGAAATACACTTTTGTCGTCGATATTGAATCTGCCACTTAATTCCGACCTTGGTTTTGCGCTAAACCTATCCTTGACCAAGGCATCGATCAATTCCTCACCAGATCTTGCAAAAATCTGCGTCTCCGACCCAGTCGGTTCAATCACCACAACCTGCATTGTCACACTATCGTCACTATCACCAATACTTATGTGCTCAGGTCGAATGCCGTATGTGACTTGACGCCCTTCTTCTGCGGATGTGTTCGGCAATGGAAGTACTAAACCTCCGTTCGAGAAAAAACGCTTTTCCCCATTGTTGATGCCAATCTTGCCGTGAACAAAATTCATCGACGGTGAGCCTATAAAGTTCGCAACGAAGACACTATCAGGGTTGTCATAGAGATGAAGTGGAGAGCCTATCTGCTCAACCCGGCCATCACCGCACGGCAACAATCTTGTCAGCCATGGTCATTGCTTCAATCTGATCGTGAGGGACATAAACGATGGTTGTCCCCAATTGTTAGTACATCGATAGCGCTGAAAAACTGCAGAAATCGCATCTCAATTTATGCGTATTTTTCCAACCATTTAACGCTACGTTGGGCATCACGCTCTTCATAAACACGCAATGCAGAATGCGGATCAAGCGTAAAACAATCCTCACTATCTTCTCCAATTGCTGTAATTCGCATCGTATACCATGCCGTCACTCCCCCTCGAGGTGGAGATTTAAAAATAGGAAACTCGGGATCACCGCCCTCCTTAGTCAACCAAACATCCGCAAGTCGATGATTAAGAACCATTGCACGCGCTAAACCTACCAAATCAACAGCACCACTTGTTATGGCCTCTATGGCCTGATTACGACTATTGAAACCGCCCGTTAACATTAGTGGCACCTGAGTGACTCCTTTGGCGCGTCGAGCAAAATCAAGAAAGTATGGCCCGCCGTCCGTCGTGTTATCAGAACTGGCTTTTGCGCCCGGGAAGTAGGTCCCACCGCTAATATCTATCAGGTCAATCGACGTTTGATCGAGGAGACGCACCAACTCCAATGCATCAGTTGCAGTAATGCCACCATCCAGTTTATCGGTTGAGTTGATTTTTATTCCTACGGGAAACAAAGGACCAACGGCCCGTCGTATCTCGGCTATCACTTCAAGTACGATACGACATCGTGCTTCAACTGACCCACCGTACCCATCGGTCCGATGGTTAAACAAGGGTGACAGGAATTGATTGAGTAAGAATCCATGACCAGCGTGAAGTTGGACACCGCTAAATCCTGCAGTCTTTGCATACAGTGCTGTTCTCGCATACATACCCGGTAATTCCATAACCTCGTCGATCGACATACCAGCACATTGAAGACCCTCTATATTGAGTGCAGAAGGCCCCTTGGGTTGACTGATTGGTGAGTGCGAAAGTGCACCTGCATGGCCGAGTTGCGGCCAAAGATGTGCACCCTGAATGACACCTCGCTTAGCTAGTAACTGAATTACCCGATGATCAGTCTGCTCCCCTAACACCAGATTTCCTGGTTTTTCCGGATAACGATGATCACTTTGCACCTCACCGATTATCGATAATGCTGATCCACCTTCCGCCCATTTTTCGTACAGTCGAATCTGAGCATCTGAAGAATTGCCTTCACCATTCCCCAACGAATCTGACATCGCTGACTTTACCAGTCGGTTTTTTAAAATGGCACCACAAGGTAGCTCCAGTGATTTTTGTAGCAGTTTATATGGCTGTGTCACCTTGGCTCTCCATAGAGATATTTGTATATATCGATATATAATAGAGTAATAATACTGACTAACAGCATGACAATCCTGTCCTCATTAAAGTAGTAAAAGCTCTTTTTCTAATTCGGCAACAAACGTTCGAATAGCCTTTTCATTACGGCTGTAAAAGGTCCACTGCCCGTGGCGCTCAGAAACTACCAGTCCGGCATTCTTTAATATTCCCATGTAGTTCGAAATGGTAGATTGCGATAACCCGGTCTTTTCTTGAATATATCCCACGCACACGCCTTTCACATCGGCATGCTCTGCTAAAGCGGGCGGAAAATTTGACCTATCCCTGAGCCAGCTAATAATTTTACGACGAGTTGGATTATTGAGAGCTGTAATTGTTTTTTCTAGAATCATATATCGAAATATACCGATATACAGTTTTATGTCAATACAACGTATATATTGATTAACTGCTTTTGTGAGAAAGGAATCAATTCTTGATGTCGGCTCACTCCATCAGCAACTACAAAACCAACATCCCCAAAAATTACCAAACAGTCACGAAATCAATTAAAGAATTAATTAAGAGCTCGATTGGTACTTTTTAGACTATAAAAAACACGAACCGCAAACAACATGACCGTTTATTGAGCACTTAGACGGTAATAAATTCATAAGAACGATTTAACCGTAAAAAATATTTAAACTCAGAAAATTAAGTAATTTTCGGTTAAAGTGCCACCCCCCTGATTTTACTGAAGAGACTCATTTTTTAAGTTCTAATCTTTCTCACACCTGATAAATCTATTGTCAAAACATAGGCCTTTAGAATTCTTTGTGCCACCGAAACATTAGCTTTTGATTTCCAACCGCTATTACCATCAGTAGTATCCACCAACTCAGGCTACCCCCTCCTGATTTAAAGCCTGTTTCAACGTTTGCCTGTGCAGCTCGTACCGTAATCCTAAAGGTCTGGGTAGTGAAATTAGATCTATCACTGGCCATTACAGTCACGTTATAACTGCCAATATTCTCTGCAGTGGGAACCCCCGATAATAAACCTGAGGCACTATTAAACGTTAGCCAGTCAGGAGCCGATATAACTGACAGAGTTAATGCATCACCCTCTGCATCAGAAACTTGTAAATTATATAAATAAGTTCCGCCGGCGGTTATAAAGCGATCAGCCTGGCTAATGATCGACGGCGTGGTGTTTGGCGGTGACAAGACTGTTATGGAGAACGCCTGAATAACTCGCTCATTACCATCACTAACGGTTAGGGACACATTGTGAACGCCAATGTCCGTTGTTGTCGGCGTACCTGACAGCAATCCCGTAGTACTATTGAATGATAACCATTGGGGCAATACTGACACTGCAAGAGTCAAGTCATCGCCATCCGTATCGGTTGCTTTCAATGTGTAGGTGTAGAGGTTGTTGATAACAACGTCGGAAATTGCGTCCGAGGTTATAACCGGTATTGCCTGAGGTAAATTGGTTCGAAATTTGACATTATCAATTCGATAAACCGCACCATCGCCACTGCCATATTCAGGAAATACTGTAACCAGATCAATATTGCTTAAATCTAAACCCATGGCAGCCAGCACAGAGAGATTAAAACTATAGTGTTGCCAGACATTGATTAGAGGCGAAGCATGGCCCTCAATACTAGACGACAAACTCACTTCCGCTTCTGTCGCAACCCCGACACTCTCAAGCTTTAATTTCCAGTCTGTCACGCCAGGTGAAGTGGTCATCTTTAGATCAAATTCGAAAGTGCCCATTGCTTCGATTCCAGAAGCGTCATAAGGCACTCCATTATCGGCTTCTGGCATTCTACTGGTAAAACCCACCACCGTGCTGCCATTGATCGTAAACTCCATTGCCTCGGCATATAGCAGATCGCTGTCTGTTAGTAAAAGTGGGTTGGTGCCACCGTCGCTATCCCAGGCAGGCCAATCTAGTCTTTCAACATCATCGAAAATGATCAAGTCGTTAGTAACCACATTCGCACTGGGTGTTGCTTCGTTACAACGGTTTGCATTGTTTGTATTACTGACAGTGCAGTGAGCAATATAGTCGACTTCCATTGCTGCAAGGTTTAGCGCTGGATCAATATCGCCGCCCAGATTTCCGCCAATAGCAACGTTTAGTAATACAAACATGGGTTCTTTATACTGTGCGCAGCTAGTTATATTATGAGATTTCACCATGATGTCGTCGATGTAAAACTTTATAACGTTTTTATCCCATTCGATTGCATAATCGTGCCATTGCTGGACATCGGGACCCCCACCTGGATAGTTGTAGAGAGATAAACTACCGCAATTGCTGGTATTAAAGAAATTAGTAATATAGGTGTTTGGCGAGTTTGAAAACCATTCCCAAACATCGATTTCACCCGCACCTGGGTTTGGCCAATTAACGAAGTCATTGTCATTGGCTTTCGGGTCTTCGGCAATCCTGTTTTCCAGCATCCAAAATGCAGGCCAGGTGCCACCTTCGTCATTTAAAAAACGAATTCGGGATTCAATTCGGCCGTATAAAAACTCTTGTTTGTCTTTGCTATTAATTCGTCCTGAGGTCCAGGATCTAAACGCATTACCAAGACCCGGACAATTAATCGGTTGACGTCTGGCGATAATTTTCAGGGTGCCGTCAGATACATCATAGTTCCTGTTAACTGAACTGTCGTCATCAGTATAACATTGAACTTCATTGTTATAGTTGGCTTGAATTTGTGGCGTCCAGTTGTTCAGGTTGATGCCTGCACCATCGAAACTGTCTATCCACTGAGTCTCCCAACCGGCATTCAGAGGAAAAATGAAATTGCTCGCAATGAATACCGGAAGGAACAAGCGTTTTGCTATCGCCCGAAAATTACTTTTGTGCACAATATTGACCTTGTTTTTTGAAATTATAATGCTATATAGCAGATTGCACGATAAGTCACTATTGTGTCAAGTTTCAATTTTTTGGAGGAATATAAGGGTATATGTTGGAATATCATTGACCACGTATACGAGTCGATAAGATGAAATCTAGCTAAAATAGCTTTTCAGCACCTATACACGAAATAGAAACTAGCAAGGCAAACGATATTGTTGAGTAAATTTAGGTTTAAGTCCAACAGACCCTTGATGCAGACACGCTGCCACAAGTCTGTGAAACTAACGAAGAGGCAATAAAAAGCACTAATTTGGTGCGTTTCGATATTATTTATAATTCAATAGGTAGTAACACGCCTAGTTTACACGCAGGTGAAATGGCTAAGAAAGATGGAAATTTATAATCATTTGGCCCTAACCTTCAACAATTTCTTTCTCAAATGAAGAAGAACCGAGTTTCTAACTGGCCTAAAAAACCTCGACGAAGCTAAAAAAGTACTTTGCATAAAACATAAATTTAATGATTGTGACTCGAGACAGATCTGAATGTTACTATCTAACAGCTCAAATCAGAATGAGGCAAAGAGATTCAACGTTATAGCGAAAGACACAACAGCTGCAGGCAATAGGTTTATGGCAGGGTTGCTACGAGGAGAATTAAAAAATCTGATACCATCACCAAGCAGGCATTAATGAGAAAGCGATGCCAAATGGTTAATGCAGTCTGCGCAATAACAAACACTGACCCTGGCACAATTCTCTCAGCCTAATCTCAGAAAGTTCGAACATTAATGGATTCAAGCTCATAGCTTTTAAAATAAGAGATATATATGGACGCTCAAAATAAATCACGATACGTTAGTCGTCTCACCCGCCAGACTCTGGCACTGGTAATGGCCGGTGGTCGCGGTTCACGACTCTATGAACTTACGGACTGGCGTGCTAAACCAGCGGTGCCGTTTGGTGGGAAATTTCGCATTATCGATTTCCCTTTATCAAATTGTGTGAATTCGGGTATTCGCCGTATCGGTGTACTCACCCAATACAAGGCACACTCATTAATCCGCCATCTGGTTCAAGGCTGGAGTCATTTTCACAGTGAGCTTGACGAGTTTGTCGAAATCTTGCCGGCTTCCCAACGCGCCGGTGGCGATTGGTATCAAGGTACTGCTGACGCAGTTTACCAAAATATTGATATCCTTCGGACGCATGCGCCTGAGTATGTGTTGATTCTCTCGGGGGATCATATTTATAAAATGGACTATGGGATTATGCTTGGGTTTCACGCCGAAAAAAAAGCCGAGATGACAATTTCCTGCCTAGAAGTAACTATTGAAGAAGCCGCCGGCGCATTTGGTGTTGTCGCCGTCGATGAAGAAGGCCGCGTTATCGGATTTGAAGAAAAACCGGCTGAACCAACCCCCATACCCGGTAAACCGGGCATGTGCTTAGCCTCAATGGGTAATTACGTTTTCAATACCGAATTCCTCTTTCGAGAGCTCGTCAACGACGCTGATCGAGGAAAATCCCATCACGATTTTGGACAAGACCTCATTCCAAAAATCATCCAGGATCATAAGGTCTTTGCTTTTCCATTTACCGAAACCGGCACTGGCGAAAATGTTTACTGGCGTGATGTCGGCACTCTCGATGCTTTCTGGGAAGCTAATATCGAACTCGTCGGCGTTACCCCAGATCTAAATTTGTACAACGAAAGTTGGCCGATTCTAACCTACCAGGCTCAGTTACCACCGGCCAAGTTTATCTTCGACCTGGATGAACGTCGCGGTGCAGCCATAGATTCGATGGTATCGGGTGGCTGTGTGATTTCCGGCGCATTGGTTAAACGTTCTTTGCTTTTTTCCAACGTCAAAGTACATTCCCACGCGGAAGTTCGCGACAGTGTTATTCTGCCAAACGTCGATATTGGTCGAGGGGCTCGCATTACAAAAGCGATCATCGACAGGGGTTGTCGTATCGAAGACGACATGGTGATTGGTGAAGACCACGATGACGACCGAAAACGCGGCTTTCGGGTCACCGAAAAGGGCGTCGTGCTGGTCACACCTGATATGCTCAACCAATCGATCCACGCTTCGCGATGAACCAATACACGGTTGTCAGTCAACCTTTTCTTGACCAAAAACCGGGAACTTCCGGGCTGCGTAAAAAGGTTAAGCATTTTCAGCAGCCGCATTATCTCGAGAATTTTGTCCAATCGATTTTCAATGCCATTAGCGACGATGAATCATTTGCTACTAAAACCTTGGTAGTGGGTGGCGATGGCCGTTTTTATAATAATGAAGCCATTCAGATCATTATTAAAATGGCCGCAGCCAGTGGTTTTGGTAAGCTCATTATCGGCCAAAAAGGCCTGCTATCGACACCAGCAGCTTCCTGTGTCATTCGCAAAAATCTAGCCTTTGGCGGTATTATTCTTTCAGCCAGCCATAATCCTGGTGGCCCGAACGCCGATTTCGGCATCAAATTTAACGCTGCCAACGGTGGGCCAGCTAACGAGGCTTTAACCGAAGCCATATTTCAGATCAGTCGCAGCATCGATCACTACGCAATTATCGAAGCCAGCGATATCGACCTTAGTCAGATTGGCAATCACAAGCTGGCAAATACGCAGATTGAAATTATCGATGCGGTATCCGATTATGCTGAATTAATGGAGTCTATATTCGACTTCCCGAGCATCCGCGATCTGCTCAGCAATCGCCAATTCCGATTCTACTTTGATGCCATGAACGCAATAACAGGACCCTATGCAAAGGAAATTCTAGTCAACCGTCTTGGCGCTAATCCAGACAGCCAATTACGCGGTGAACCACTAACCGATTTTGGCGGCGATCATCCCGATCCGAATCTCGCCCATGCGCAAGATTTACATAAACGACTCAGCGGCGGTGAGACTGCCGATTTTGGCGCAGCCTCCGATGGTGATGGTGACCGCAACATGATTCTTGGTGCCAATTTTTACGTAACACCAAGTGACAGCCTAGCAATACTCGCAGCCAACGCAACACTGATTCCAGGCTATAAATCTGGACTTGCGGGGGTAGCCCGCTCTATGCCAACCAGTCAGGCCGTCGATCGAGTCGCAAAATCACTGAATATACCCTGCTTCGAAACACCAACAGGCTGGAAATTTTTCGGCAGTTTACTCGACGCGGGAAGAATAACCCTGTGTGGCGAAGAGTCCTTCGGCACCGGTTCCAATCATGTGCGTGAAAAGGACGGTTTATGGGCCGTGCTGTTCTGGCTCAACATTCTGGCGGTACGAAACGAATCGGTGGCAAACATCGTCACTCAACACTGGCAAAAATTCGGACGCAATTATTATACCCGCCACGATTATGAGGCCGTCGCCAGTGACGCAGCAGAGTCATTAATGAACACTTTGCGCGTTAAAATCAAAACACTCGCTGGATCAAAACTCGGTCATTATGAAGTCAAGACAGCCGATGACTTTAGCTATATTGAACCAATCGATGGCAACGTCAGTCAGCAACAGGGAATACGCATCTTGTTGAGCGATGGTTCTAGAATCATTTATCGCCTGTCAGGCACCGGCACCGAAGGCGCCACGCTGCGTGTTTATTTCGAGAGCCATGAAACCAATGCCACGCGACAGGCCAACGATCCCCAATCCGCGCTCGCCGAATTGATTAACCTTGCCAGCGAGCTTGCCAATATTGAACATTTTATCGATCGTAGTTGCCCCGATGTGGTGACCTGAGATTTAACCTATGCAATCACTGACACAAAAACCAACCTGGCAGGATTTACTGCGCCTAAGGCCAACTTTTGATGATATTCACATGCGTGATTTATTCGCCGCTGATGATTCGCGAGCGCAAAAATTTTCGTTGCAATGGGACGATATATTACTCGATTACTCTAAAAACCTGATCACTGAGGAAAGCCTCAAGCTACTCATGCAACTCGCTCGGGATTGCGGCGTAGAACAACAGCGAGATAGCATGTTCGCCGGTGACGCCATAAATCTGACCGAACAGCGCTCGGTATTACACACCGCATTGCGAAATCGCAGTAACAAAGAGATAATCTTAGAAGGAGTTGACGTTATGCCCGCAGTCAATGCCGAACTCGACAAGATTCGGTTGTTCAGTGACTCGTTACGCAATGGTGAATTCACCGGCTATAGCAACAAACGCCTGACCGATATCGTTAACATTGGCATCGGTGGGTCAGACCTCGGGCCCTTAATGGTTTGTGAGGCACTCAAGCCTTATCAAAGTGACGATTTAAATATGCACTTTGTGTCTAATATTGACGGCACTCATATCAATCAAGTTCTAACACAAATCAATCCTGAAACGACCCTGTTTATCATCGTTTCAAAAACATTTACGACTCAGGAAACTCTGACCAATGCACATACAGCGCGCGACTGGTTTATGCAACATGTCGAAGAAAAAAGCGCGATTGCAAACCACTTT
>CAWVZP010000009.1:0-32299 GCA_963934675.1 uncultured Gammaproteobacteria bacterium
GGTTGCTCGACAGCTCAAATAAGCTGCGCCACATAATTTTTTCTTGCTGGTTATGCTGGGTTTTAACTCTCAATTTGGTCATTACCTGATTTTAGGCGATTAGTTTAAATAGCCAGTTGGTATCATCAATAAATAGGCACTGGCTCTATTGTAACTGGGCAAAATCATTTTAGCTTGCAATAAGACACCAGACCTTTACATTTAAGGATTTGGTGGCAATAAGTTGTTACATTGAATAACACATCAATCTAGGTCTGCTAGCGCCCATTAAGGCTAACAGGCAAACAATGAAATACGACGGAGTATCCCATGAAGCCTAATGAAATCAGTGAAATAGTAAACAGCGACAAGAGCCACGTCTGGCACCACTTAAGCCCGCATAAACCACTGCAATCAACCGATCCAATGATGATAGTGGAAGGTAAAGGCATGCGCGTAAAAGATATCAACGGTCGTGAATATCTTGACGCAGTCTCTGGCGGTGTATGGACCGTAAATGTTGGTTATGGTCGTGAGAGTATCGCTAATGCGGTACGTGATCAACTGACCAAAATGTGTTACTTCGCAAACTCAGCCGGCAGTATTCCTGGCGCACAATTTGCTGAAAAGTTAATTGACAAAATGCCCGGTTTGAATCGTGTTTACTATTCAAACTCAGGTTCAGAGGCCAATGAAAAAGGCTTTAAATTGGTGCGTCAATTATCTCACATGAAAAATGAGGGTAAAAAGCATAAAATTGTTTATCGCGACCGTGATTATCACGGCACTACCATCACCGCCCTGAGTGCCACGGGCCAAGCACAACGTAAAGATCAATATGGACCATACACCCCTGGTTTTATAGAGATGCCACATTGTTTAGCCTATCGCTCACCGAATGGTGCCGATTCAGACTTTGGCGTTCAAGCTGCACGTGAGTTGGAAAAAATAATTTTACGTGAAGGACCTGACACGGTTGGTTCTGTTTGCTTGGAACCGATTACTGCTGGTGGAGGCGTTATTGTACCCCCCGAAGGCTACTTCGAGACCATTCAGGAAATTTGTACTAAATATGGCGTACTAATTCATATTGATGAAGTGGTTTGTGGTATGGGCCGCACCGGTAAATGGTTTGGTTATCAACACTTTGGTGTGAAGCCGGACATTGTCACCATGGCAAAAGGCGTCGCCAGCGGTTACGCGGCTATCTCCGTCACGGCGACTACCGAAGACCTGTTCAATGAATTCCTGAATGATCCATCGGATAAAATGGGCTATTTTCGCGACATCAGCACCTTCGGTGGTTGCACCGCAGGTCCTGCTGCCGCGTTAGAGAACATGCGCATCATTGAACAAGAAAACCTGCTCGACAATGTTACTAAAATGGGACACTACACTCTAGACCGATTGCACGAGTTGCAACAAAAGCACCCGATTATTGGGGACGTGCGGGGCAAAGGATTATTTCTTGGCGCTGATTTGGTTAAAGACCCAAAGACACGCGAGCCAGTTGATGAATCTGTCGCTGCCGCAATCGCAGCGGACTGCTTGAAGCAAGGTGTGATGATTGGTCGTACTAACCGAAGCCTCAATGATTACAACAATACTTTGTGCCTTAGCCCTGCTTTAATCTGCACTAAAGACGATATTGACGAAATCATCACCGCAATCGATAACGCAATCACCAATCTGCCGAGCTAATCGGTAAAAAAATATTAGAAAAAACTGAAAAGGCTGGGATTCCCAGCCTTTTTTTGCAGTAGAATAAGCGTTTAATCTTTACTTATCTAAACAGTGTAATAAAGCGGTGAATGCAGTTAAATTTAATACCCTACAAATAAATGACGATATTGAGCTTGATGACATCATCAAAGAGCTTAGTGAGAAATATTTTCTTAGTCTTTCATCGCCCAGGGTCATCGATTTACTCAGTGCAATTGCTAAAACTGCCGTTGGTGACGCTTCATTTGTTGATAGCTGGAACACCTTGGAAGAAGACCAATATATGGCGGATGGCGGGCGATATCGCAAACGTCGTCACGCTGTATTCAAAGCCACGCAGCAAGCACCAAAACCAAGATTAATGCCTTATCAGCCACATTATCAAACCGAAAACTACAATCAGTTAAATGGCGGTATTGAGCGACATTTTGCCCCAATATTGTCTGATCTAATCGAAAGTCCTACGCTAACGGCCCTACTTGATTTTGGCAGGCAGTTATTTAGTCGAACAATCGGAACCAGTCAATGGCACATTGAATTGCATCAATTTCGGATTGAAGCGAGAGACGGACAAAAAGGCAATCCGACTCCTGAGGGGGTGCACCGCGATGGTGTTGATTTTGTCATTGTAGTGATGATAAACCGGGTCAATATCGACAGTGGTGCGACCACTATTTACAATTTGGACAACCAACTGATTGGTGAATTTACCCTGCTTGAAACCTTCGACATGGCAATCGTTGATGACAACAAGGCTTATCACGGTGTCACGGCCATCGAGCAGCTTGAGGATAGCCAGGAGGCTTATCGAGACGTTCTGGTGATTACCTACAAGAAAATCGATGATAATATACAGTAGAAGCGACCTAAAAGGCCGCATTTTGCTAATGAAATTAATAGTAGTTACTCTATAATTTTACAATCTGTATTCGAACCCAGTTGCTGGTTGTAGATAAAATTAGTAATAAAGAAAGAGGCCTGTAGTGGAAAGAGAATCAATGAGTTTTGACGTGGTCATTGTCGGTGCCGGCCCCTCAGGGCTAGCCGCCAGTATCCGTCTAGCGCAGCTAGCAAAAGAGCAGGAACGCGAGTTGACCATCTGTGTTCTTGAAAAGGGCTCCGAAGTGGGGGCTCATATTTTGTCTGGTGCTGTGCTCGAACCACGTAGCTTGAATGAGCTTATTCCCGACTGGAAAGCCAAAGGTGCGCCACTCAACACGCCTGTTACGTCAGATGAATTTAGTTATCTCACGGCATCTAGTTCATTCAAAATGCCAACCCCGCCGCAAATGGATAACGAAGGCAACTACATCATCAGTCTGGGTAACTTTTGCCGATGGCTCGCAGAGCAGGCAGAGGAACTCGGCGTCGAAATATTTCCAGGTTTTGCAGCAGCCGAAGTACTCTATGATGAAGCTGGTGCAGTGCGTGGCGTTGCAACCGGTGACATGGGTATTGGCAAGGATGGAGAGCCAACCGATAACTTTGAACCAGGCATGGAATTAGTGGGTCGCCAAACAATCTTTGCTGAGGGCTGTCGTGGGTCGCTAACAGGCGAGTTGATGAAAACTTTTGGTTTGCGTGATGGCGTCGAGCCACAAACATACGGCATTGGTATCAAAGAATTGTGGGAAGTCCAACCCGAAAAGCATAACGAAGGCAGTACCTTGCACACTATCGGCTGGCCTCTGAAGTCAGACACTTATGGTGGATCATTTGTCTATCATATTGCTGATAATCAGGTGTCAGTGGGATTTGTCGTGGGGCTTGATTATAAAAACCCACATCTCAGCCCGTTTGATGAATTTCAGCGGTTTAAAACACATCCTGCTATTCGAACACTATTTGAAGGCGCTAAACGTATTTCTTATGGCGCTAGAGCCCTATCAGAAGGGGGTTTCCAATCGATTCCCAAACTGACCTTCCCTGGCGGCATGTTAGTGGGTGATACCGCTGGGTTCCTTAACGTAGCAAAAATCAAAGGCACGCATACCTCGATGAAAAGTGCGATGGTAGCGGCTGAAGCCGTATTTGAATTATTACCTGTCGAGTACGATGAAGAAGCGCCAGGCTCTGCCCTTGAGGCAACGGCTTATCCAGACCGATTAAAGAAAACTTGGCTATGGACTGAATTGCACAAGGTTCGCAATATTCGTCCTGGATTTAATAGAGGTCTTCTATTCGGTTTAATCAACGGTGCGCTAGAAACCTATATTTTCAGGGGTAAAGCACCCTGGACAATGGGTCATCACAAAGACCATGAACAAATCGGTAACAAAAACGACTACGCGAAAATTAACTATCCGAAACCTGATGGTAAAATCTCGTTTGATCGATTGTCATCCGTATTTCTGTCGAATACCTATCACGAGGAGAACCAGCCTGCCCATTTAAAGCTGCTTAAGGACAGCGTGCCAATATTACTTAATTTGGCTGAATACGATGCGCCAGAACAGCGTTATTGTCCGGCTGGTGTATATGAGATCGTCGAAATTGAAAACCAGCCGCATTTGCAAATCAATGCCCAAAACTGCGTACATTGTAAAACCTGTGATATTAAGGATCCGAGTCAGAATATCCACTGGACGGTGCCAGAAGGTGGTGGTGGGCCAAATTATCCGAATATGTAAAAGCCGTTATAGATCTTTGAATTAAATAAAAAGCATCACTTTCGAGTGGTGCTTTTTTATGCCCGGCTAAGCCTTAATCCTTTCGGGCCAAAAATTCTAACCATTCAATGATAATTTCTGAGCATCCATCAAAGCTGAGTCTACCCCAGGTTAACCCCGGCGTAGCCACGGTGTTGGAATACCTGATTATTAAATTTCCCTATATTGATGCTCAGATTTGGCGGCAGCGTATCGCCGATGGTAAAGTACACTGGCACGACGGCTCACTGATAACGATACAATCGCGCTTTCAACCGCAGCAACGGGTCTACTATTACAGAGAAGTCGAAAGCGAACCCAGTATCCCCTTTAAGGAAACGATATTGTTTCAGGATGAACATATTTTAGTGGCTTACAAACCCCACTTTTTAGCAGTAATCCCTGGCGGTATTTATGTGAACGAATGCCTGCAAAGTCGCTTAAGACGCAGCACCGGCATTGATGCCTTACAAGTGTTGCACCGCCTAGATAGAGTGACAGCCGGTTTGGTTATGTTCTCAGTTAACCCAGACACCCGCCAGCATTATCATCGCTTATTTGAAACACGACAAATACACAAAACCTACCAAGCAATTGCTCGAACAAACAGCAGTGAAAACCTTATAGGTCAGAAGTGGGTCATTAAAAATCGAATCGTACCGTCCGAACCAGGCTTTCGCATGCATGTGACCGAGGGCGAAGCCAACAGTCACTCTGTTATTCGATGCTTGCAGCAATCGAATCAGCGAGCGTTATTCGAATTAAACCCAGTTACGGGTAAAACCCATCAATTACGGGTTCACATGCAGACACTAGGTTGGCCTATATTGAATGACAAATACTACCCGCAATTACAGCCACTATCGGCAGATAACTATTCAGCGCCATTGCAGCTACTGGCAAAGAAACTTCAATTTATTGACCCAATGACTCAGCATCAAAGGCACTTTAGTTATGATAGTAATTTATTACTTAAATGAGCTTAGACAACCTTCGGGGGACATTCAGATGCGTTCCTTAAGTAAGCTCGGTGTCTTCCTAAACCAGAACACCCTTTGGGGGTTTATCGCAATCAGTTCCTACCGGGCCCATACGCTTCAGTGATACGTTATTACAAGCTCAAGGACAGCGTCAAAGGGCTGTACTAAATGATAACAATTTGGGCCTTTATTTTTGTCATTTTTAAGAAAGAAAAGGTAGTGAATCGTCGTCGCATTCACGGGATTTACCCGCAAAATCTGACGCTCTCAACCAAAGTTAGGTTGCTAAACGGTGTGATTTGTTCAGCTGCACGCTGGTTTGATGGTCCTTCACCAGTATAAGCAAGCTGGCCTAGTCTTATGTATGACTTGTTTAAATCGGATTGTCGAAGTTTTGGAACCACCTACTATGGCTGGGTACAGCCGAGTTATGACTTTACATGTTTGAATTTAAGTTACACTAATGGGATCGTATTCAGCAGGACATATTAATGAAAACGGTCCGGGCTAAACGCTGCTATATCAAGGCTCAAAGGCTCGCTATTGACCAGCTCCGAAATGAGTTTTCCGGTAATGCCAGACAGAGTCAGGCCAAGATGCTGGTGTCCAAATGCCAATAAAATATGCTTGGATTCTGAGCTATGTCCGATGACGGGAAGAGCATCAGGCAGAGTCGGTCTAAAACCTAACCATTCTTGATCTGGCTGACTAGGAAGGTCAAACATTTCACCTGCCTTTCTGGCCAGGTAGTCTAAATTTTGTTGATTCTTTTTAGGATTGTATCCCGCTATTTCGACTGTTCCAGCGATCCGTAGTCCTTCATTCATCGGAGTGGCGTAGAAGCCCGCTTGGTTCCAGCTAATCGGGCGGTTAACCTTTGCCTGAAGGTTGCTGTATTGAATGTGATATCCACGTTCGGTATCCAGTGGTAGATGACCTGTGCCAGACCCTTTGATTTGTTTTGAGAAAGCACCGGCTGCAATGACTACATTATCGACTACGAGACTCTGCGCATTATCTAGTTGTAGTTTAACCATGTCGCCATCGGTAATAGTCTCGAGTACTCGGTGACTTACATATTGGCCTTTGTTTTTGAGGAAGCTATTAAAATAGTGAGTACACAATGATTGAGGATTCAGGGTCTGACTCGTGCTTTCGAACAAAATGCCTTTTTCGAAAATGGGTTTAATACTGGGCTCTAAGCGTTGAATATCGGCACGATCGAGTTCGATATATTCGGAGCCATGTTGTCTGCGGATTTCGTTATTAACACGGGCAGATTCATACTCGGCCTGAGTTTTATAGACATACATGCAGCCCCGTTGAGACATCAGGTGTTGTGAGTCGCTGAGTTCGAGTAAAGGGTTTAGACCTTGATACGATTTTTGCAAAATCGCACCGAGTGATTCAGTGATTTTTGCCACGCGCGATGGTCTACAATTAAATAAAAACTTTAGTAACCAAGGTAGATGAGTCAAGGCATATCGATGATTAACCGTCAGCGGACTATCGTTAGAAAATAATAGTGACGGCAAGCGCCTGAAAATGTCCGGGCTGTTGACCGGAATGCAGCCGTATTCTGCGATGGTACAGGCGTTACCTGACGAGGTGCCCGAGCCCGGTTGTTCTGGGTCTATTAAAATGGCTGTAAAACCTTTCTTCTGTAACCACAGCGCGCAACTCAATCCGACAATACCGGCACCGACGATCGCGACTGTTTTATTTTTTTTCATATTGCAGAGATGTCCTATATTTTTTGTTATGACCGTGATCGTAATGTAGTGGTAACTGTGGCAATACGCGAGCTAATTTTATACCGAAGCAACCGTCGCTTTTAATCGATACTGTCTGGGGGAAATTCCGATGCGTTTACGAAATGCACGAAAGAAGGCGGTTTCGCTCTGATAGCCTAATTGATCGACGATGTGGCTAATCAATACGTTGCTGGTTTCGAGTAAACGGCAGGCTAAACGCATACGCCACTGACTCAAGTATTCGCCAGGAGGGCAGCCAACCGTTTGGTGGAAATGAAGGTTAAAAGCGGTGCGAGACATACCTGCTTGCGCGGCGAGTGATCCTGTGCTCCAGCGTTCCTTTGGTTCACGATGCATTGCTGTAATGGCGCGTGCGAGTCGAATATCAGACAGCCCCGCTAATACGCCGGACTCTACTTTTTTATTCGCCATTAAAAAGCGCAATACGTGTACTAGCAACACCTCGCCGAGTCGGTCAAGCACCGTTTCCTGTCCGCAACGCTGTTGCTGGCTTTCCTGCAGCAGCAGTTGAATAATTGGATCAAGTGTTTGTCGAGCGTTATCGTCGTGTTTGATCTGTAAGATGGGAGGAAGCATATCGAACAGAGGGTTGAGTTTCACTGCGCCAAACGTTAATTGGCAGCACAGTAATTGAAAGTCATCACTGTCGACAGTGACATGGCGATGAGAGTGCTGTGTCACCCAAATTAAATCCCCCCGCTGTAATCGGGTATCAGGCTGATTGTCGGCTGAAATATGCGCATAGCCTTGGTGCACAATAGAGATGCTGGAAAGATCCGGCAAAACTAAAACTGGCTGGTTGCAGGTTAATAATTCAATTAGCTCAGTTTTAGGGCTGAATAGTTCAAGCAAAGCGGAGAGTCGGTCCATAATTGTACGATTAGATAGTTAATATGAATTATATGTTGCTTATTGTACGATCAGCTGGGATATATTAGCAATACAAACTCACTTAATGATTTCATTTCATCACTAACCAAGGAACTCAAATGAACGTATTGAAACCTCGCCAGGCAGTACCCATACTCGATGTTGAAACACTACAGGGGCAGTGGTCTCTAGCCGAGCAGTCGCCACAACACTTTACCATGGTGGTGTTTTACCGTGGTCTGCATTGCCCGCTTTGTAGCAAGTATCTGAAAGAGCTTGATAAGTTGGCGTCTGAATTTACCGAGGCTGGCGTCTCCATATTAGCACTGAGTAGCGACGATAAAGAACGCGCGAATGAGGCCCAAGTTGATTGGGAATTAAATAATATCAGCATCGGCTATGGCGTCAGTGTTGAGCAAGCGCAGGCCTGGGGTTTACATCGTTCAGCCGGTAAGGGTAAAACGTCGAGTGGTTTTGAAGAGCCTGCAGAATTCAGTGAGCCGGGCCTTTTTCTGATTCGTCCCGATCAAACCCTGTATTGGAGCCAGGTAAGCACAATGCCATTTGCGCGCCCACATTTTAAAGAAGTATTGGGTGCGTTGGGCTTTGTTCTGGCAAATGACTACCCTGCACGCGGCGAACTGGTTTAGATCGCTAGATTTTATTGCCCAATAAAAATCAAAGGGCGCTATCAATATAAATAGTGCCTTAGGAATCTGTCGGACTTAGGTAATCGTAGCGAGGGAAAGTTATTTTGAGTTAAATTTTTTGATCGAAAGAGGCGAATAGTGTTTATATTCAACGAATTGGATCGAGAAATTTGGCTGAAATGGATTTTCCGCAGTAGATTTATCCTAAGTCCGACAGGCTCCTAGTTGTCGACTATTTCAATATTTAGTCTGTTCAAAAAATTCAGCAGCTTAAATCTGAGGTATGTTTTTTTCCTGATCATTTCCTAGCCTCAGTAGTTTTCATCGTGCAGGCTGTTTATACTTCGCGCTCGTATTCTTCGAGACACCGATGTCCATCATTTTACAAGTATCAAATCTGGTTAAACGCTTTGGTGCTTTAACCGCCGTTGACGATGTGAGCTTCGATATCCAAGCCGGTAGCTGTGTCGGCTTGCTTGGTCCAAACGGTGCGGGTAAGACCACCACCATCGAACTAATGGAAGGTATCAAGATACCGACTGAGGGCAGTATTCGTTATAACGGAGAACCGCTCGGGCTGAAGTTTCGTAACGAGGCGGGCATTATGTTTCAAAACACGGCCTTGCAGGAATTTGTAACGGTGCGTGAAATGCTGGTTCAGTTCAGTCGCTTTTATCCGAAAACGGCAGATATCGATGAATTGGTCGAACAATATGCGCTAAAAGAGTTTTTGCACCAAGATACTCGTCAGTTATCGGGTGGCCAAAAGCAACGCCTGTTGCTCGCGATCGCGTTAATCAATCGACCTAAAATATTATTTTTGGATGAACCGACCACCGGGCTAGACCCGCAGTCGAGACGAAATCTGTGGGAACAGGTGCGTCGCGTGAAAGATAATGGTGCGACCATATTATTAACCACGCATTACATGGAAGAGGCTTATGAGCTTTGTGACGAAATTGCGATTATGGATCACGGTAAGATTATTGCACACGATGCCCCTGACGTTTTGTTGGCGCAGCATTTTAATGATGTTGTGATTCAATTACGCGAGCAGGATATTCCGTCAGAGATTGGCGAGGTGGCGTTTGGTGCCACTTATCGAAACGATAGCGCCCATATTGTGACCAGTGATGTGAATAAAACGATCGAACAATTGCTACAGTTAAAAGTGCCGTTGCAACATTTAAGAGTTCGCGCGCGTGATCTTGAAGACTTATTTCTGGAGTTGACCGGCAAGGAGTTACGCACATGATGTGGAAACGTATGTACGCCTTATTTGTGGCACGCAATACTGAATTTTTTCGAGATAGGTCTGCATTGGCGTGGAGTATCTTATTGCCGATAATGATTATTTTTGTATTTGCCTATGCTTTTACCGATGAAAGCCCAGAAAAATTTAAGGTGGCTTATCTTGTTGCCAGCGATTTGGTGAAGGAAGAAGGCAGCCCTGCCTTTGAGAAGTTTAAGTCGACTCGCTATATTCAATTTATTCCAGTGCAGGCGGTTGACGTCAATCTACGTAAAATAGAACGTCATCAAATCGATTTACTGATCGATGCTAAAACGTCGCGTTACTGGATTAACCAGACTTCTCCGAATGGCTATATCGTCGAGAAACTTCTGATAGCGGCCTATATTAATTCGTCCCAAACACCGGTTAAAACCACGGTTGAGGGTGATCAGGTGCGCTATTTAGATTGGGTAATACCGGGCGTGATAGCGATGAATATGATGTGGGGCGCGCTGTTTGGTATCGGTTTTGTCATCGTGCGTTATCGAAAAATGGGGGTGCTCAAGCGGTTACGTGCGACACCGGTAAAGCCCATAGAGTTTCTTACCGCGCAAATCATGTCCCGGCTCTGGTTGTTGATAGTGGTTAACACCCTCATTTTTATCGGCATGGACTTTTTTCTTGATTTTCGAATGTATGGCTCCTATGTCGACTTATTTGTGGTATTCACGCTCGGCTGCATCTGTCTCATTTGTTGCGCCCTGCTGATCGCAGCAAGAATCTCGAATGAGGAGGTCGCGAATGGTATGCTCAACTTAATCAGCTGGCCAATGATGTTTCTTTCGGGGGTCTGGTTTTCGTTAGAAGGGGCGCATCCATGGATGCAAAAGTTCGCATTGATATTGCCATTGACGCATGTCACCGAAGCAGCAAGAGAAATAATGATCGACGGTGTGGGATTAACGCAAGTGTTGGACCACCTGCTGGTATTAACCTTTACCAGTATTATATTACTGGTAATCGGTGCCAAAATATTTCGTTGGGAATAGAAAATAATAAGTAATAGATTTTGAATTTAGTTCTATAAGGGCCTTACCCATGACCATCATAAAACAAGACGATTTGATCGACAGTATTGCCGGTGCTTTACAGTTTATTTCTTACTATCACCCGGCTGATTTTATTCGTGCCATGGATCGGGCTTATCAGCGCGAGCAAAATCCGGCGGCGCGTGATGCCATCGCACAAATTCTGATTAACTCGCGCATGTGTGCTGAGGGGCAGCGACCCATCTGTCAGGATACCGGCATCGTTACTATATTTTTAAAAGTCGGTATGAATGTGCAATGGCAGTCCGATATGTCGGTCACCGATATGTGCAATGAAGGCATTCGCCGCGCCTATCAAAATCCTGACAACATATTAAGAGCATCAATTCTAGAAGATCCGGACGGTGCACGTAAAAATACGGGCGACAATACACCAGGTGTTATTCATTACGATATCGTGCCAGGCGATACTGTCGAAGTGCATGTTGCCGCTAAGGGCGGTGGCAGTGAAGCCAAATCAAAATTTGCCATGCTTAACCCATCCGACTCGGTTGTCGACTGGGTTTTGAGTATGGTGCCACTCATGGGGGCAGGTTGGTGTCCACCAGGTATGCTGGGTATTGGCATTGGTGGCACAGCCGAAAAAGCGATGATCCTAGCTAAAGAAGCCTTACTAGAACCGATCGACATCCAAGACCTACAGCAACGTGGCGCATCGAATCGGCCAGAAGAATTGCGACTAGAACTTTACGACAAAATAAACCAACTCGGTATCGGTGCGCAAGGCTTAGGCGGGTTAACAACCGTGATGGATGTTAAGGTAAAGGACTTTCCCTCGCACGCAGCGAATAAAGCCGTTGCTATCATTCCCAACTGTGCCGCGACTCGCCATACCCACTTCACCCTAGATGGCAGTGGCGCCGCAAAGCTAGTGCCACCCAGTCTGGAAGATTGGCCAGAAGTAACGCGAGAAACAGGCGCGAATGTTAAGCGCGTCAATCTCAATACGGTGACCCGAGATGAAGCCAAAACCTGGTTGCCTGGCGATACTTTATTATTGAGTGGGAAGATGCTCACAGGTCGCGATGCCGCGCATAAAAAAATGGTCGACATGATTGCGAAAGGCGAAAAACTACCGGTTGATATGACGGGACGATTTATCTATTACGTCGGACCGGTTGATCCAATTCGTAATGAAGTGGTCGGTCCAGCAGGCCCAACAACCGCGACTCGTATGGATAAGTTCACCCGCACCATGTTAGAAAAAACGGGTCTGCTCGGTATGATCGGAAAAGCCGAACGTGGTCCAGTCGCCATCGAAGCCATCAAAGACTTCGAGTCAGTTTATTTGATGGCAGTGGGCGGCGCTGCCTACCTGGTTTCGCAGGCAATCAAGGCATCAAAAGTAGTCGGTTTCCCCGAGCTGGGTATGGAAGCCATTTACGAATTCGATCTGGAAGATATGCCGGTGACTGTTGCAGTCGATCACCTGGGTGTATCGATTCATCAGACGGGTCCTAAAATTTGGGCTGAAAAAATAAGGCAGCAGGAAATTCAATTTAATCCATCTGTTTAATTTATATAAGGAATAATAAAGAATGCAAATTAAGCTAGACAGTTTAACTGAAGCGCAAACCTACTTCATCATGACGCAGACCATCATGCCTCGGCCTATCGCCTGGGTGTTGTCAGAAAACGAAGACGCAAGTTTGAATCTAGCACCATTTTCTTACTTTAATGCCGTGTGCACTGATCCACCCTTGGTGATGGTGTCGATTAACCTGCAGGATGGTGGTAGCGAAAAAGATACGCTCAGAAATATTCGTCAGCGTTCCCAGTTTGTGATTCACATTGCTAGCGATAACCAACTTGACGAGCTTAACCAATCGGCAGCCACACTAGCACCGGGTGAATCTGAAGTGACTGCTAGTGGATTACTAACAACAGCATATGAGGGCTATGACATGCCTCGACTGAGCGATTGCAAAATTGCACTGATGTGCGAACGTCACCAAATTCAAGCGATTGGTAACAAAGGGCAGACCTTGTTGTTCGCTGAAGTTAAAGAAATCTATCTGGCGGATGATTGCGCCGAGGTAAATGAAAAAGGCCGGCTCAAAGTGTTTGCGGATAAAGTGCAGCCGCTGGCGCGTTTAGGTGCTGGCGAGTACGGGTCGTTTGGTGACATATTAAACGCAGCGCGGCCTTCATGATGTATAGCAAGATGAAGACAATAGGCTTGCTTGGCGGTATGAGCTGGGAGAGTACGGTAGATTATTACCGTATTATTAATCAAGGCGTTAAGGAGGCGCTGGGTGGGTTACACTCGGCTAATATTGTTTTGTATAACGTCGACTTCGCATCGATCGAAAAAATGCAAAGTGCCGGTGACTGGGCTGGGGCGACAAATTTGTTAGTCGATGCGGCAAAAAATATTCAAGCAGCTGGCGCAGACTTTTTACTCATTTGCACCAACACCATGCACAAAGTAGCACCGCAAATCGAAGCTGCAATTGATATCCCACTACTTCATACAGCCGATGCTACGGCGCAGGCACTTGTGTTGGCTCGTATTAAAACGGTGGGCTTGCTCGGCACTGCTTTTACAATGGAACAAGATTTTTATAAGGGCAGACTTATAGAGCAATTTGGATTACAGGTTCTGACACCATGCCTTATAGGCAGAAAAATAATCCACAGCGTCATTTATGAAGAGCTTTGTTTGGGGCGCCATCAGCCAAGCTCTAAATTTGAATATCTGCGCATAGTGGGTGAACTGGCAGACCGGGGTGCGCAAGCAGTCATACTCGGTTGTACCGAGATCGGAATGCTAATAAAACAAAGCGATACGAAAATCAGACTGCTTGATACCACCGAAATTCACGCTCAAAAAGCAGTCGAGTACGCGCTGGCTTAAATTAAAGCATAAAGCTGAGTCACTTAGCGCGTTACCCGTGCTAACCCCCAAATTTCCACATTAGCGACGCCCGCACGATGTAGCGTCTTCGTAATTTCATTGGCTGTCGACCCAGTGGTAACAATGTCATCAACCACGGCAACATGTGAATAGGTCACAGCAGATTCATATTTAAATGCCTTAAGGATATTCTTCGCGCGCTGATTGGCACTTAACCCTAATTGACTTTCAGTGTGACGAGTCCGCTTGATCGCTTGAGTATCGATCGGAATCTTGAGGAGGATTGATAGGATATTAGCAATCTCAAATGCCTGATTGTAACCACGATCAATTAACCGACTTTGGTGCAGTGGGACCGGCATTAATACCTCAGGAGGAGGGTCGTGCCGTTCAAAATGCTTGATTAAATGACTCACCAGGCTATTTGCTAAATAGAGGTTTTCATTAAATTTTAATTGAATAAGTAGATTCCGGCTAAATTTGTGATAAATGAGTGGTGCAATAATGTTTTGCCAACGCGGTGGGTTGTATAGACAAGCGCCACAAACAGCGTGTTTCGTTTGGCTTTTCAGTCCGCAAAGTTGGCAAGCATGCTCGATACAGTCCAGAAGCGAGGCGCAAAAAGGGCAAAAGTTCTGCGAGGGTTGAAGTGGATGGCCGCATCCAATGCAAAGCCTTGGGTCGAGTAGACGATTAAAAGTGTGAAATATTTGAACTCGAAACTGTCTTCCTAACATTGACTATTCTCCTTGTTACAATAGACTTGGCAATCTATTTGAATGCCGCTATTGGAAAACTATGACCGACCAAACACAAGCAGTCAGACACGATTGGACTTTGGCTGAAATTAAAGCGCTTTTTGAGCAACCTTTCAATGACTTAGTGTTTCAGGCGCAAACCACACATCGCCAAAACTTTGATCCCAATGCAGTTCAGATCAGCTCGTTACTGAGTATCAAAACGGGTGCCTGTCCAGAAGACTGCTCTTACTGCCCACAAAGTGCGAGATATGACACGGGGCTAGAGCGCGAGCGATTAATGCCATTGGAAGACGTCAAGCTGGCGGCATTGAATGCTAAACAAAATGGCGCGAGTCGTTTTTGCATGGGGGCTGCCTGGCGCAATCCGACAGACAAAAATCTGGACAAGGTCATCGAGATGATTAGTGCAGTTAAGGACTTGGGGCTAGAAACCTGCGTCACTTTGGGTATGTTGACTCAACCGCAGAGTAAAAAGTTAAAGGCGGCAGGGTTGGACTATTACAATCATAATCTCGATACCTCGCCTGAGTATTATAAAGAAGTAATTACCACACGTACTTATCAAAACAGGCTTGATACCCTTGAAAATGTGCGTTCAGAAAATATTAATGTCTGTTGTGGCGGTATTGTCGGTATGGGTGAAACCGATAAGGATCGCGCGGCGTTATTACAGCAACTGGCTAATTTACCCGAGCACCCACAAAGTGTGCCGATTAACTTACTAGTCCAGGTCGAAAACACGCCTTTATATGGCACCGAAAAACTAGACCCGATTGAATTTGTTCGCACTATCGCCGTTGCTCGAATCATGATGCCAAAATCAGCCGTTCGCCTGTCCGCAGGACGTAACGATATGAGTGACGAAATGCAGGCCCTGTGTTTCGTTGCAGGTGCTAATTCAATCTTTTATGGCGACACCTTGTTAACTACGCCTAATCCTGACGAAAATAAGGATCTCGAGCTATTCGAAAGGCTTGGTATTAATGCGAGTGGTCGATTAGTCGAAGATGCTTCGGAAACAGCCGCAGCCTAGGAACTGACTATCTGTTCGCTCTCTTGAGCGATCAAATATTGCCTTCCTTATCACTCCCATGTTTGATCTCAAACCAGAACTAGACCGTAGACGTGAAGCGGGCCTCTATCGCAAGCGTTCGATTGTTAGCTCTGCACAAGCAGTTCGTCTAACAATCAATGGTCAATCACTGCTATCTTTTTCGAGTAATGATTATCTGGGATTAGCCAATCATCCAGATATAAAAAAAGCCTTTATCAACGCTACCGAGCATTATGGCGTTGGTAGTGGTTCGGCTCATTTAATTACTGGTCATAGTCAACTACACCACGAATGCGAATTGCGGCTGGCCGAGTTTACCGGGAGAGATCGAGCCTTATTGTTCAGCAATGGCTATATGGCAAACTTGGCAATCGCTTCGGCTTTAGTCGGGCGCTACGACATTATCCATCAAGACAAACTTAATCACGCCTCTTTAATCGATGCTGCAAAAATTAGCGGCGCTAAATTAAAACGCTATCAACATAATGATCTGGCACATCTCGAGTCTCAGGTAGAGTTTTGTCAGGTCGATAACAACACTTCAGTGCGACAGTTGATCATGACAGATGGCGTGTTTAGCATGGACGGAGACTGCGCCGATTTAAATAAAATTAGCCAAATAACCAGTCAATTAAACAGTTGTTGCATGGTCGATGATGCTCATGGGTTTGGTGTGCTGGGCGCGACTGGAGCAGGGTTAGTTGAGCAATGTGGATTAAGCCAGCAGCAGGTACCTATTTTAATGGCAACACTGGGCAAAGCGATAGGCACGTCAGGTGCCTTTGTGGCAGGTAGTGACGCATTGATTGAAACCTTAATTCAGCAAGCTCGGCCCTACATTTATACAACGTCATCACCGCCAGCCATTGCTGCTGCCACAATCTGTAGTCTCAATATTGTGAAGCGCGACAACTGGCGAAGAGAGAAGCTTGAGGAATTAATAGCTTATTTTCAACAGAGTATGAAACACACGAAATTTGAATTAATGCCCTCCGCTACGGCGATACAACCAATAATGATTGGTGGTAATAATCACGCCCTTTCACTCAGTGAAAAGCTGTTGCAATCAGGTATACAAGTCAACGCAATTCGCCCACCGACCGTGCCAGCAGGTAGCGCTAGATTGCGTATTACCTTGTCGGCATCGCATGAAAAGGCCGATATTGACCAGTTGATTAAGGCGTTATTAGCAAGTTAATACCTGCATCAGTGTGACGATAACTGAGAAATTGAAACTGATACTAAAGGCCTTTGTTTCAATGACGGTAAATAACAGGTTGAAATTTATTGATGACAAGACAGCTTTATATCGCCATTAAAGAACTTCAACACTAATCCAGTACATTCGGACCAAATAAGATACCTTTGTCAGATTTTTTTAAAACCGATGGTTGGCCTAGTTTACCTTAAGGCAATTCATGATTATTAACAGCAAAGTTCAAACGTTTGAGGTCGATCGTTTTAATTGTCAGATCGTCGAGTATGCGAATATTGAGGTCAAGCAATGAAAGCGTATGTCGCGACCGCCAAACAGATAGACCAAGCGTTTGAGTCTTGGATTGATGCTGGTGGCGAATCAGAGCTTCAGGGACGAAAATTCGTCCGCGCTATCTACCAATCTTTTATGGTTACAGAACAGGCGCAGATCTATCACACAGTTACAGGGTTGGTTTGTTACCCACTCGACAATTGGATTGAATGTTTTAACTTCTGGGTGCAAAGTGAAATAGTTCTGGCACCAGAAAAAGAAAGTTGGATACTTGATTTGACTGGGCAAGTAATTGAGCTACTCGATTCGAATTGGTGTATCAAACATAAGCTAATTGCGCGCGAATGCCTCAATGAATCAGAACTGGCTGACATCGATGGTTAAAGAACTTTTAGTACCCATGATATTAAGACGATTGTAAAGGTAAAAAGTAGTGGGTAGTAATTGGCGCAGAAAAGACCTCAACTTACCGATATAAAATAATTTAAGTGCCTTTAAAGGTTTAAAAACTCCAGGGTTTTTCTGGTCAGCTTTTTAATTTAATAATATGGTGGTGGCCTGCAGGTTAAAGACCACCCCGGCAAAAAGAAGGGTTAAAAACCATCAGCTTTCTAGATGGCGATCGAGCACTGGATCCAGCTAAGGCGAGTGAGTTTTAACTTCAGCCGCCACTAAAACCTCAACCCATTGACTTTCTATCGTTTAGTTAGCCCTGGTATCTGTTAGGTTCTGGCTGTAATGGGTCATCAGATGCTAAAGGTATAGTGATATTGATCGGATTAACCATTATAGCGATATTGAGTTTAAATTAAGGCTCTATGAAGATATAGGAACGCAGCGTTTGTTCTTGCAAAACAGGAGGTAAATGCTATACCTATATTTGGAAACTAAATTTATGGATGAGTATATTATCATGGCACGACTCCCTGAAACTCCCGAACCAAATGAACTGTCTGAAACCTATGCAGAGATTTGTAGTGTTCTGAATAAAGATCAGCCCGTGAAGTTGATTACATCAATGTCGGTGCGCCCTGATCTGGCAAAAGCAACTTGGGGCATGATGAAAAATTTAATGACCGAGGGACAATTACCACCATCGGTTAAACAGCTTATTATGATGGTCATATCGACTCAGGCGGACTGTAGGTACTGTGCCTTTAGTCATCAAGGTGCCTTAAAGTCGATGGGTATTGATGAGTCCGTCATAAGGAACTGCCTAGATGATCCAATGAATGCGGAGATACCAGAGTTACATCGCCATATTACTCAGTTTGCCGCTAAGTCAGCTAAAAATCCTAATTCGATAACGGATGACGATTTGAATCAGCTTCGTGATGTCGGGGTAAGTGATGATGAATTGATCGAAATTGGCGTTATTGTTGGGTTTTCCAAGTTTCTTAACACTTGGGCTGATGCTAGCGGTATTTCAAATGATATTCCAACCGATGGTTTAGTGCAGGTGGCGTCATGAGTCGTTTTGAAGCGATTGATGCCGTTGGTGATGCTGAGTTAACACAAATTTACCAAGATATAGTTACGAATGGCTTTGGGATTGGAGGGAAACCAATCAATTTTTTTACCGCAATGGCGTTGCGACCGGATATTCTTAATGTGGTATGGCAGTTTACAAAAGTCATTATTGTTGAAGGTCTGCTACCGGCTTCTGTCAAGCAAATGATTGCCCTGAGTATCTCACGACAAAATAACTGCCAATACTGCTCGGTAATGCACAGTGGCGTGCTGGAAGCGACGGGTGTTGAGGCGATGGTTGTTGAGTCCTGTGCCAACGATCCAGACACCATCAATCTGTCAGAGCCAAATCGAAGCATTGTTCAGTTTGCGCTAAAAGCGGCTCGCGCACCCGATCAAGTGAATGATGATGACTATAGAAATCTGGCTGAGCTAGGATTATCTGACGAAGAAATTGCCGAGGCACTCGCGATAGCAGGCTTTACCAATTTCATCAATACCTGGGCTGACATTAGCGGTATTCATTCCGACTCATCGAACTAGTGATTGGTATTATTTTTGGATAACCATTCTTCCTATATCGATATTCTCAGTGTCGGCAGCCTACACGAAGCAATCGCGAGGTTTTCGAAAAAAGACTCAGTCATAGACTTTTGGCAGGAAGTTGCCCTGAATGCGCGATGGGTCATACCGGCTCGCCGAACCTGTATATTGTCAACCACAGAGGAAGGCACAGTCGAGACGATTGCTCGAGTAGAACGAGGTAAAGTATTACCTTTGATAGTGGATAGCATCTTATTGAATGATGACTGTATTGCACAGATCCTGCAAGACTATACGCCGCGCTGGTTCGAGACTTTTTCTGAGCGTCTAAAACCAATCGATACTTTACGTCGCTGGTTAATTGGTGATAGTTCTCAGGTTGTTTATGCAATGCCGTTATCGATACCAATAGAGAAAAATATCATTGTTATTTTATTCGATTTGATACCAAATAAATATCGAACTGATCAAACTCAAATTACCGCATTAGCTAGCTTATATGCACAGCATGCTGCAACCACATACGCCGTCGTAAAGTCGACTGTAGAGCTCATTGAAAAAAATCATCAGTTAGAGTCAACTAAATCAGAATTAATCAAAGTGTCACGGCAAGCTGGTATGGCTGAAATCGCAACGGGTGTTCTGCATAATATTGGTAATGTGTTGAATAGCGTCAACGTATCTGCCAATTTACTGGAGGAAAAAATTCATGCTTCGAACGTAGACCGTTTGCCTCAAATAAGTGAACTCTTAAAATCAAATTTAGGTGGCCTTGATGACTTCCTCGAAAACGATCCGAAGGGGCAACGAATTCTGCCCTATTTACGAGAGCTGGGTACTCAGATTTCAAATCAAAATGCAGAATCGATAATTGAGCTGGAGTCATTGAAAAACGGCATTGTGCATATTAAATCAGTCATCAGCTCTCAACAGAGTTTCGCTAAACCAGTTGGGATCATTCAATTAGAAAACTTAGTCGAACTGATTGATGACGCCCTTGAAATGTCCGACTTGCAAATTCGAGGGTTAAAAATTGAGGTAACAAAAAATCTACAGGTCTTAGAACGGGTAGATATTGATCGACATAGGGTCATACAAATACTGTTAAATTTATTAAGTAATGCAAAACAGGCAATGTTAGATGCTCAGCAAGATCCTAACCTGAAAATTGTATTAGAAAGAAAGGATGAAAAGTCATACCTTATTTCAGTCACAGATAATGGTGTTGGCATTGACCAAAACAAAATGGATAACATCTTTAGTCATGGATTTACGACTAAACCAGATGGTCATGGTTTTGGACTTCATAACAGTGCGTTAGCCGCAACAGATATGAATGGGTCATTGCAATGTGACAGTGCCGGTACGAATCAGGGAGCGACATTTACTCTGGTTTTGCCATTAGACCATGTCGATAAAAGGGAGAGTCAGCGTTATGACGATATCATCAGAAAAAAATAAAGAGCTTCAGCAGGTGGAGCAAATAGAAAATGCTCGAAGTATCTTATTGATAGATGATACGCCTGCGATTCATGATGACATCCGTAAAATATTCAACCAACTGGAAACCGTTTCATCACTAAGCAAGCTTGATAGTGAGCTTTTCGGTGATAGCAAGCATGCGGAAGGCATCGAGTATAAGATCGATTCAGCTTATCAGGGGTTAGAAGGCTATAGAAAAGTACGGCAGGCCTTAGATGAATCAAAGCCATACTCATTGGCTATTATTGATATGCGAATGCCACCAGGTTGGGATGGGTTGAAAACTATTGAAGAAATATGGAAAATTGATGATGAGATTCAAATCATAATTTGCACTGCATATTCCGACTACAACTGGACCGACATCTCAAAACGACTGGGAATTAATGATCGTTTCCTGATCCTGAAAAAGCCATTCGACAACATAGAGATAGTCCAAATGGTGAATGCTTCTACTGAAAAATGGGCACTATCTAGAAAGGTTAAAAATCAACTTCAAATTATGGACTTGCTGGTAGAGAAAAGGACCCATGAATTGAGGGTTGTGAATCAAACACTGGCTTATCAAGTGACCCACGATAGCTTGACTGGCCTTTCCAATCGACAGGAGCTTGAGCGTTGTTTAACACTTGCAGTTAACTCGCCTCGAGAGGAAGTGATTGACTATTGCTTATGTTACCTGGATTTAGATCAATTCAAAAAAGTGAATGACACATCAGGACATTTTGCTGGAGATGAATTGCTAAAGTTAGTTGCTGATATACTTAGAAAAAATGTGCGACAACAAGATGTGGCAGCTCGAGTAGGAGGCGATGAATTTGTTCTTTTGTTGGAGTCCTGTCCTGAACAGATAGCCTTAAGAATTACTCAGTCTATTTTAAAAGAGGTTAATGATTCGGCTTTTAGTTGGGATGGCAATGAGTTTAATATTGGCATTAGTATAGGAATCGAAAGTTTCACAAACAATAAATGTGACATTGACGAGCTCTTAAAAGCAGCGGACACCGCTTGCTATAAAGCAAAAGCTAATGGCCGCAATCAAGTCGTTTTAATGAGCGATCTGAGGTCAGTTTAACGCAATGCTTTGGGCATTGAAAAAACGACATCCTCTCTAGATCCTAAAGACGATACTGACGTTGCACCGTGTTGTTTCAAAAATTCAATGACGTTTTGAACTAATAACTCTGGTGCGGAAGCACCTGCGCTTAAGCCGATGTGCTGTTTGTTTTCGAGCCAGGCTGGATCGATGTCATCCGCACTGTCAATGAGGTAACCGGCCAAATTTTTATTCTTGGCTATCTCGCATAATCGGTTTGAGTTAGAGCTAGTCGTCGATCCGACAATCAGAATCAGATCGCAAGTTTCAACGAGTTGCTTTACTGCGTCTTGTCGGTTTTGAGTCGCATAGCAGATGTCATCTTTGAGTGGCCCTTGAATATGTGGGTAGGTTTGTCGTAATGTATCAATTACGACTGCGGTATCATCTTTTGATAGGGTCGTTTGAGTCACGAAACGCAGTGCCTCTGGATTGATAACGTTCAATGTCTTGACGTCTTCGGGTGATTCAACCAAATAGATATCGCCACCTTGTGAATGATCGTACTGCCCCATAGTGCCCTCTACTTCGGGGTGGCCTCTATGCCCAATAAGGACAGTTTCAATGCCTTTTCGACTATAACGTGTCACTTCCATGTGTACTTTGGTGACCAGAGGGCAGGTGGCATCGAAGACATGGAGTCCGCGCCTTTTAGCTTCATTCTGAACCGCTTTTGATACGCCATGAGCACTAAAAATAACGGTGCAATCGTCAGGTACCTCGTCAAGTTCATCGACAAATACAGCCCCTTTTTGTTTAAGGTCATTAACCACGTAGCGGTTATGTACGACTTCGTGACGAACGTAAATGGGCGAGCCAAATAGCTTGATGGCACGTTCTACTATTTCAATGGCACGGTCAACACCAGCACAAAAGCCGCGAGGATTAGCGAGCAATACATCCATTAGTGAAGTACCTTGGTTATAGAATCAGGTTTATTTGTATCGTCATTATCGACATCAATAATGTGTACGCGATAACGGATGGTTTGCCCAGCGAGCGGATGATTAAGGTCTATGCGCACTTCGGTATTGTCAAATTCAAGAATAGTACCAGGCAGAGTGTTGCCATCGTCAGTCGAGAACTCAATGATCAAGCCCTGCTCAAATGTCAAATTGTCATCAAAATCAGCGCGAGGTAATGATCGAAATAGGGTCTCATCGACAAAGCCAAAAGCAAGGTCGGGGCCAATATCGATTGTTTGTTCATCGCCTGGTTTTAACCCCACCAGTGATAGCTCCAGACCTTCAGCCATCTCGCCCTGACCTAAACGAATGGTGAGTGGCTCGTCGCCAAAGGTATCTTCCAGAATACTATCGTCGGTTAGTCCGAGTCGATGAAATAGTGTGACAAGGCTATTAGGATTTATTTGATTCATTTATTCCAGAGTTAGGTTGAAGTGCTGTTTAGCTTAGGTAGACCAATCTTAGGTAGGGAAGTTTAAATGGAATGGTTTAGATGTATTAGTTTGACATATTGAGGTCAACTCTCAACCGATTTTTTCGATTCGTTGAAGCTAGTCATTATCAGTAGAACAGCACCGATACTAATAGCAGCATCGGCAACATTAAAAGCCGGCCATGGGTAGCTGCCAAGCCATATCTGTACATAATCAACGACATGGCCCAAATAAATGCGATCGATCAAATTACCAATCGCACCCCCTAAAATCAAACTTAAAGCAGTGGCCGTCATTTTTTCATTGGACTCAAGTTTTTTTATCCAAAAGAAAATAACGATACTGATGACAATAGTAGTGATGGTAAAAAACCACCGCTGCCAGCCGCCTGCATCGGCTAGAAAGCTAAATGCAGCGCCAGGGTTATAAGTTAAATACCAATCAAAATGGGGCATTACATTAACCGCCCGGTGCAACGGAAGTTGTGTCACAGCCCAATACTTAGTGAGCTGATCAAACATTATGATCAGAGCGCTAATCCACAAAAATTTAAGTGGATAGTTAAGCATATTGACGATTTTCGCCTGAACCATCGATATTTTCAATGCAACGGCCACACAGGTCGGGATGCGTCTGGTTCGAATTGACCTCGGGCCTGTGATGCCAGCACCGCACGCATTTCCCATGTTCACTGGCTTGTGCCTGAATTAGGATATGATGCTGATTGCCTTCCTCCCCAATAGTGACACTATTGGATTCCTGACTTTGATCCAACAAGGACAAAGTCGCGTCGGAGGTAATTAGCATAAACCGAAGTTCATCCCTCACTATCTGTAATTGATCGAATAAAGTTTGGTCAACTAAGAGGGTGACTTCGGCATCTAACCCCGCTCCTATCTTTCCACTCTTGCGTAAAATCTCTAATGTTTTAGACACTTCAGCGCGAATCAGAACCAGTTTGTCCCAAGTGCCATAGTCAATTTTTGGATGGCTGTATTCGGACAAGCCATCAAACCACTCAGCAATAAAAGCACCTAGTTCTTCACGTTCGCCGGGCATGTTTTCCCAAACCTCATCCGCGGTAAAACTCATGATCGGTGTAATCCAACGAGTCATTGCTTCAGTTACAAGGTAGACAGCCGTCTGACAAGAGCGCCGTGCCCGCGAACTTTTCTGGGTTGTATATTGGCGATCTTTAATGATATCGAGATACATACCGCCTAAGGTTTCTGAACAAAAATGATGAATTTTTTGAATTGCAGTGTGGAACTGAAAACTATCGAATAATTCACGTAATTCGTTTTGTAGTTCAAGGGTCTGGGCAATTATCCAGCGGTCAAGTGCAATCAAATCATCCGCTGCAACCGTATCTTCAGTGGGGTTAAAGTCATTGGTGTTAGCCAACAAAAACCGCAACGTATTGCGAATACGGCGATAGGAATCAGCGGTGCGTTTTAAAATCTCATCAGAGATTGTCATTTCACCAGAGTAGTCGGTCGATGCAACCCAAAGTCGCAAAATATCAGCACCGAGTGTATTCGTTACCTTAATCGGCGCTACCACGTTGCCAACCGACTTGGACATCTTTAAACCCTTCGAGTCGACCGTAAATCCATGGGTGAGGACTTGACGATAAGGCGCCTCACCATGCATCGCACAGGATGTCAGCAACGATGACTGAAACCATCCACGATGCTGGTCTGATCCTTCAAGATACAAATCAGCAGGAAAGCTCAGGCGGTCATCATTCTTTAAAACACTAAAGTGACTGGTACCCGAGTCAAACCAGACATCTAACGTATCAGTGACCTTTGAGTATTGGCTAGCTTCGTTACCCAGTAGATCTTCTGCGCCAAGTGAAAACCAGGCTTGAATACCAGATCGTTCGATAAGCTGAGCTACCTGCTCGATTAATTCAGCTGTTTTTGGGTGAAGTGCTTGAGTTTCTTTATGTACAAACAGGGGAATGGGTACCCCCCAAAATCGCTGTCGAGAAATACACCAATCTGGACGTTTATCTATCATACTCTCAATTCGAGCTTGGCCCCATGACGGTACCCAGCCCACTTTTTTGATTTCTTCTAACGCCAACTCTCTTAAACCACCTTGATCCATGCTGATGAACCATTGTGGTGTCGCTCGGAAGATTATTGGAGTCTTATGACGCCAGCAATGCGGATAGCTATGAGAATATTTTTCGAAGTGCATTAAAGTGTTTTTTTGCTTTAAAACTTCGACCACCTGATCGTTTGCTTTAAAGACATGCTGACCCGCAAAGGTTTCAGTATTGGGCAGAAAACAACCGTTGTCACCAACTGGGTTATAAATATCAAGGCCATATTTCTTGCCGATGATAAAGTCATCAAGACCATGGCCAGGCGCGGTGTGGACAGCGCCAGTACCGGCTTCGAGGGTCACATGATCACCAATTACGACCAGTGAATCACGATCATAAAAAGGGTGTTGCAGGCGCTGTTTATCCAGCAACTCACCTTTGCCTGATGCGAGCACTTGATAATCAGCAATGCCATAACGAGCCAGTGCATCCTGCATTAAGTCCTGAGCTAGGACTATGCATTCTTTGTCTGACGCTTCATTCCCTACTTGAACCAAAACGTAGTCGTATTTAGGATTTAGTGAGACAGCTAAATTGGCGGGTAGTGTCCAGGGAGTGGTGGTCCAGATAACGACCGACAAAGGCCCTTCGCCAAGGTCAGTTGATACGCCACCGGTTAGCGCGCTCACAAAAGCTGCTTTATCAATAACTGGAAACCTCACATCAACCGCAGGTGACACTTTATCTTTGTAATCAACTTCAGCCTCTGCCAAAGAAGAACCACAATCAGTACACCAATGAACAGGTTTGTCGCCTTTAAGCAAATGGCCATTTTCAATAATCTTGCCGAGTGAGCGAACGATGTTCGCTTCAGTATCGTAATTCATAGTCAGGTAGGGTTTTTCCCACTCACCGAGTATGCCCAATCGAACAAAGTCAATCTTTTGATTCTCGATTTGTTTATGGGCATAATCACGGCAGGCCTGACGGAATTCATCGACACCAACTTTGACTTCAGCCTTGCCGATGTTCTTTTCAACCTGATGTTCGATAGGTAGCCCGTGGCAGTCCCAGCCAGGCACGTAAGGTGCGTCCTCACCGTTTAAGGTCCGCGCTTTTATAATCATGTCCTTTAGTATTTTGTTAACTGCATGACCAATATGAATGCTGCCATTCGCATAAGGAGGACCGTCGTGCAAAATGTAACGTTTTTTACCGGCACGAGCATTTCGAATCTTCTGGTAAAGATCTTTATCCTGCCAGTTTTGCAATCGATCAGGCTCACGATTTGCAAGGTTTCCACGCATGGGAAATGCTGTGTCGGGTAGGTTAAGCGTATGTTTGTAGTCGGTCACGAAAATTCCAGGTTCCAGTTATTAATTTAAGGCCTTGGCCTGCTAATTTAGCTCAGTTGTTCAAAATACTGCTTCGCCAAAACGATATCCTGCTTGATATTGATCGTCAATTCTTCTAATGAATTGAATTTTTTCTCATCTCTGATCCTATGCAAAAAATCAACTTCAACACCGTAGCCATAAACGTCCTGATTAAAGTCGAGTATATAAACTTCCAAAATCGAGTCGATGCCACTCACTGTTGGGCGTGTGCCTAAGCTTGCCACACCTTGCAGTACGCGATTATCTATACCTTTGACCATTACCGCAAATACTCCTTTAACTATCAGAGTTTTACTGCCCATTTTGATATTAATTGTTGGGAATCCGAGCTGACGGCCTAGTTTTTGGCCATGCGAAACCTTGCCTGACAGCGAATAAGGTCGTCCAAGCAAGTTAGAAGCGAATGTAAAGTCATCGTTTTGAATGCACTCACGAATGCGCGTACTGCTGACGCGGGTGCCGTCAAACAAGAGGGTCTCAGTATTATCCACCTTAAAACCATATTGTTTGCCATAGCTTTTTAATGACTCAAAGTCGCCACTTCGGTTTTTACCAAAGCGGAAATCATCACCGATGACGAGATGTTGAGTACTCAATCGATTGACTAATAATTCTTCTACGAATTGTTCGGCACCGAGCTCAGAAAATGACTGATCGAATTTCAGGCACAGCAGATAATCAATTTTCTGTGATTTTAAATAGGCAATTTTTTCACGGAATCGAGACAGTCTTTTGGGTGCTTTGTCGGGTGCAAAAAACTCGATTGGCTGTGGCTCAAAAATAATTACAGCCGAGCATAAGGCGCTTTTATCGGCGATAGTTTTGAGCTGTTGCAAAACCTGCTGGTGCCCTAGATGGATGCCATCAAAATTACCAATAGTGACTACACTAGGGGGTAATGGCTGAGTCAGGTTGTGTAAACCACGAATAAGTTGCATTGGAATGAGCTACTAAGGTTTGTTGAATAAGGCTTGTCTAATTAAAGAATAGATGAATTTTAAATCTACAGTACAAAGTGATTACGACGAAACCCTATTATCCAAAGCATTAGCACATAACACAAGCCAGCAGGGACAATAATTTGAGCCAAATGATAAGTTCGTTCAAACCATTCCCAGTTAGTCCAGGCTTCAACGCTGGGCATCATTAACACAATCAACGCTGCCATCGCGCAGCAAGCAATCAAAATACGCAATAATGGTAAGCCATAGTCACTAAATGACTCAATGATACTACTTTGCCTTAACTTCATTGCAAGCATCAATGCATTGAAATAAGCAGATGTTGTGGTTGCTAGTGCTAGGCCAACATGCGGTGCAATAAAATCGCTTTGCAGCATAGATACCACAAAAACCACATTCATCACCATATTCAAAACCATAGACTGAATACCGATACGCACCGGTGTTTTTGTATCTTGGCGTGCATAAAAGCCGTTGGCGAGAATTTTAATGAGTATGAAGGCAGGTAAGCCCAGGCAATAGGCCATTAAACTGTAGGCTGACATCAGTGAGTCACTGCTCTCAAATGCACCGTATTGAAATAAGGTAGAGAGGATAGGTTGAGCTAGCAAAAACAAACCAATGGTGGCCGGCAGCGCAATTACTAGCGACAGTTGAATGGCCCATTGCAAGGTTTTGTTAAAATGGGCCGAGCCTTCTTTGTAGTGAGCTTGGGACAGGTTAGGTAAAACCACCGTCGCTAGAGCAATGCCAAAAACGCCCAAAGGAAACTCAAGCAATCGATCAGCGTAATAAAGCCAGGCCACACTACCCGACACCAGAAATGATGCAATAAAGGTATCAAACAATAAATTGATCTGCGCCACTGATGATCCAAACAAAGCGGGGATCATCAGTTTTAGAATTTTTTGTACGCCGGCATGACGCCATCCCCACTTCGGCCTGGGTAGTAAACCTTCACGATATAAAAATGGCAGTTGGAACAACAGTTGCAAAACACCGGCGATCAATACACCCCAGGCTAGTGCGGTGATCGGCGCATCGAGCAGTGGGCTAAGCCAGACGGCGCAACTAATCATACTAATGTTGAGCAAAACAGGCGTGAATGCAGGCACTGCAAAGTGCTTCCAAGTGTTCAAAATTCCTGCCGCCATGCCCGTCATCGAAATGAAAAGAATATAAGGAAAGGTAATGCGAAGCATATCCGAAGTGAGCTGAAATTTACCTGGCTGGTCGATAAAACCAGCCGCAACGATGCTAATGACGGCAGGCGATGCAACGACACCTATCAAACTTAATATCAGCAGAATGCCGCCCAGAGTACCCGCCACGCGATCGATCAAATCACGTGTTTCGGCCGGCGTAAATTGACTTCGATACTCAGAAAGCACTGGCACAAAAGCCAATGAAAAAGCACCTTCGGCGAATAATCTGCGAAGAAAGTTCGGGATTTTAAAAGCAACGAAGAAAGCATCTGCTTCATCACCCGCAGAGAAAAATCGTGCAATTACAATGTCTCTAGCAAGCCCTAACAGACGTGATAAAAACGTCATCGACCCGACCGAAAGCGTTGATTTTAGTAGGCTAGGCACGATTTCAAGTTGCTCTATTGTTTAGGAGTTCTAAAAGTGCAGAATATTACATCTAAATCAGTTATTTATCTGAATTAGTTCAGGCTTGAACTAAAGGAGTCTGTTATTGCAGGCGAAATTAAATAGTAGGCCGGAAAAGCGCAGGCCAAAAAAGAGGAGCGCCTTCCGGCAAACTCTCAATGCGAAACCCCCAATGACCTACTTTCGTTCAACAGCTTGTTACGAGCGTGATTTTTATTTATTTGACACCATCAGTTTCTACGCTCGAGACATGAACTTACCCGTCGTGGTATTAATTTTAACTGTTTCCCCTGTACCTAAATATTCTGGCACCTGAATTTCAAGGCCAGTGACTAATCTGGCGGGTTTGGTTCTACTGGTTGCTGACGCGCCTTTGATGCTTGGGTCGGTTTCTACTATTGCTATTTCAACAACTTGAGGTAATTCTATCCCTAACACCTTGCCGTCTGACAGCAAGGCAGTAATGCCCTCCAATCCTTCGGTGATATAAAGGTAAGCTTCTCCCAGTTCGTCTAAAGTTATGCTGTATTGGCTATAATCTTCGATGTCCATAAAAACAACGCTGTCGCCGTCGAGATAAGAGTATTGTACTCTCGCTTTTTGGCAGTCGGCCTCTTTAAGAACGTCATCAGCTTTGTAAGACTCGTCCAGTTTTTGACCAGTTACTAGGTTGTTATAACGAATTTTATATATTGTCGATGCACCGCGAGAAGACGGGCTTTTACAGTCGATAGTTTTCACTGCATGAGGGATGTTATTGATATCAATGATTTGCCCTCTTTTTAGTTCACTTGCTTTTGGCATAATTAAGTTCTTATTTGAATTGAGAGTAGATGCATGAAAAACTACTCTATTATATGCCAATTACCTCTTTGCGGGCACTGGTAAAAAATCAGGGCTTTGTTTCGTTCTTGATCGATACAGTCCCGATTTTAGTGTCTGTATGCCGGAGTAAGAAATATTTCTATTGTTATGGTCGATTCTTGGTCTGTTTCAAGGTGAACTTCGTAAACAATCAAGCGGTTTAATACTCAATAAGATTAAAACTGACTGCAGTTCTGCGTACATTTCTCAAACTATTGTTATGCCATGATTGAGCATTATTTGCTTGCATCAGATTACTACGGATACAACATAAATTATGTTTTCTTATTTTGAAAAGCTTCTAAATCCCTACCCACCAGAAATACCGGAAAATCCACCTGCAACGCTTTTGGCCTTTTGTATTCACTACACTAAAGGCGTATGGGGTTGGGTTTTCCTTATGGCATTGCTGGTCACGGTAGTGGCTGCGATGGAAGTTTTACTTTTTGGATTCCTTGGCAATATTATCGACTGGTTAACTGAAGTAGATAAAGAGACTTTTCTTCAGGAGCAAGAGCAAACATTATTCTTTATCGGGGCAGTTGTACTAGTAGCGCTTCCTGTTTTCAGCCTGTTGCTTTCTCTGGTAAACCACCAAACTATTATTGGCAACTATCCAATGCGCATACGATGGCAGGCACATCGTTATTTATTGCGCCAGAGCTTTGGCTTCTATCAAGATGAATTCGCGGGCCGGGTTGCGACCAAGGTAATGCAAACAGCGCTTGGGGTTCGCGAAGCGGTTATAAAAATGGCTGATGTCTTGGTTTACGTTTGCGTCTATTTTATCGGTGGATTGATATTAGTGGCTAATTTTGATCCCTGGATTGTTTTGCCGTTCATCGTCTGGCTGGTCGCTTATGTTTCGGTGCTCAGTTTTCTCCTACCCAAGTTAAACCGAGTTTCAGGGGAGCAGGCTGACGCGCGATCAACTATGACTGGGCGCGTGGTGGATAGCTATACCAATATTATGACGGTTAAACTTTTTGCGCATGCTGGACGGGAAGAGCGCTACGTCAAAGAAAGCATGGATGGCTTCATGAAAACAGTTTATCGCATGATGCGACTGTCGACATTTCTCGAAGTGTCAGTCGAAGTCCTCAATGCTTTTTTATTATTTGCCGTAGGATTTGTAGCCATCTGGTCGTGGCTTAACGGTAACGCTAGCGTCGGTGCTGTCGCTGTCGCAATCGGCTTAGTGTTAAGAATGCACGGTATGTCGCACTGGATCATGTGGGAAATGACGGCCCTGTTTGAAAATCTTGGGATGGCGCGAGACGGTATGAATACACTGGCCAGAATTCAATCCGTTACTGACGTTAAAAATGCAGCTAATTTATCGGTTCCTCTGGGTGCAATAGAATTTGAAAATATTCGATTTCATTATGGTAAAGAGAGTGGCGTAATCGAAAACTTTTCGCTGGCAATAAAGCCGGGCGAAAAAATAGGGGTCGTCGGGCGGTCTGGTTCCGGTAAAACAACCTTAATGAATGTGCTGTTGAGGCTATTTGATCTTGAGAGCGGGAGAATTTTGGTCGACGGTCAGGATATTTCACAAGTCACTCAGGATTCATTGCGTGCCCAAATTGGCGTCGTTACTCAGGATACTTCGCTACTTCATCGGTCCGTTAGAGATAATATTGCCTACGGCAAACAGGAAGCGACAGAAGCAGAAATCATAGATGCGGCGAGACGTGCAAAAGCATTAGACTTTATTGAAGAGCTAACCGATCTTGAAGGACGAAAAGGCCTAGATGCTCAGGTTGGTGAGCGCGGGGTTAAACTATCGGGCGGTCAACGTCAAAGAATTTCGATTGCTCGAGTATTTTTGAAAGATGCACCAATTTTAGTGCTTGATGAGGCCACTTCGGCACTCGATTCAGAGGTTGAAGCGGCTATTCAGGAAAATCTGAAAGAACTGATGGAAGGCAAAACCGTGATTGCTATAGCCCATCGCCTATCCACTATTTCCGCCCTTGATCGACTAATCGTTATTGACCAAGGCAATATTATCGAAGAGGGTAGTCACTACCAACTCGCCAACAGTGAAGGGCTCTACTCTGAATTGTGGAAACGCCAGTCTGGCGGATTTATTGAATAGCTGGGTAAACTAATGGCTAAAAAGTAATATTTTTTACCAGAGCTTTCTGCTAGGCCCCTGAAGACAATTTTGCCTAACCAGAACGTCGCTTTGTTTTCCGCGTTGCAATTGCAACTAACGGATCATCGGGCCAGGGATGCTTTGGGTATCGACCCTTCATTTCCTTTTTTACACCGTGATACGACGTG
>CAWVZP010000010.1:0-31698 GCA_963934675.1 uncultured Gammaproteobacteria bacterium
TTGCCGCTGGTAATCAAATTGATCTGGCTGGCCGCATTAATCGTAATCTGGTAGAAATTCAACGCGCTGAAAAGAATATTATTTTAGCCACCACGCAAGAAGAGATGGATGTTTTCTCTGATGATATTGATGTTATCAATGGCAAGATGCAGTCGCGTCTTGATGAGCTGAAGGGACAATTAGACGCTGAAGGAAGATCGTTGATAATGGACTTTCAAAATCGTTACACCGCTTATGCCGTATTAAATAAAGAAGTACGTGATATTAGTCGTGAAAATGGTAACAAACGCGCTTTCTTATTATCTACCACTACAGGTAGTGTATTAGCGGATAAGGCTGAAGAACTGTTAATGGCCATTACCCAAAAGAATGATGATGAGCAAAGTGAAGCGTTACAGAATTTACTAAGCGCGCAAACACAATTGAAGTTAGCTGCTCGCATTAATCGTAACCTGGTAGAGTTACAGCGGGGTGAAAAGAACATTATTTTATCCACTACAGCCGATAGAATGGACGCGTGGGACGCAGAAAATGACGTGATCGACGGCAAGTTACAGACTCGTCTTGATCAACTCGATACGTTAGTTGACGCTGAAGGCCGCGCACTAGTTGATAAATTTCAAGCTCGTTACGATGAATATATCGTGCTAAACGAAGAAGTGCGCAACACTAGTAGAGAAAATGGTAATACCCTAGCATTCGAACTGTCGAATAGTGAAGGTCGTGTAAAACTGGACCAAGCGGAAGGTTATCTTCAGTCAATCGTTGATTCGAGAGCAGTCAACATGAGTGCTGATGAAAAGGCGAGCGATGACAGTTTTATTAGTGCCCGTAATACATTAATCACTATTTCGGTGATCGCTATTATTGTCGGTATCGTCCTTGCTTGGATAGTGATTACCCGAATTAATCTGGTCAGTCGTTTGACTCAGGCCATTGGTGACGGTGATTTGACCGCTGAGTTTGATCCTGCAGCCAGCGACAATGATATTTATGGTGTTTTAAGGTCTATGAATGGCAATCTGAGAGGGATCGTAAGCGAAATTCAGGAAGCTGCCGACAATGTAGCGTCTGGTAGTTCAGAGAGTAGCGCCACAGGCCAGCAGATTGCTCAAGGTTCAACAGAGCAAGCCGCTTCACTTGAAGAAGTGACTGCTTCCATGGAAGAAATGAGTTCTAACATTGCACACAGTGCAGATAACGCTCAGCAAACCGAACAAATTGCACGCAAGGCGGCTGTTGATGCTGAAACCAGTGGTAAAGCCGTTGGTGAAGCGCTTGAAGCGATGAAGGACATCGCCGATAAGATTAACATTATTGAGGAGATTTCACGCCAGACCAACCTGTTGGCACTGAACGCTGCGATAGAAGCAGCTCGTGCCGGTGAACACGGTAAAGGTTTTGCCGTAGTCGCTGATGAAGTTCGAAAACTGGCAGAGCGCAGTCAAAAAGCGGCAGCTGAAATTGTTGAGCGGTCTAAGGGAAGCCTTGAAGTATCTGAGCAGGCAGGCGCATTATTAAGCCAACTGGTACCGGATATTCAGAAAACTTCAGAACTGGTTCAAGAAATTAGTGCAGCAGCACGTGAACAGGATTCTGGTGCAACTGAGATAAACAAAGCTCTGCAGCAACTTGATCAGGTAGTACAGGGGTCTGCCGCAGCGGCTGAGGAGATGGCTTCCACCTCTGAAGAGCTAGCAGCGCAGGCAGAACAGATGCAATCCACAATGACCTTCTTTACAGTTGATGGTGGTAAAAAAAGTGGAAGAGGCAATAATTCGTCTTCGAACAAACCATCGAACAGAGGTGGTCCACCTAATCGTCCGGTAAGACAGGCTCCTCCTAAGGCTGCTCCTACTGCTCGAAAAGAAAGTAAGGACTCTGGTGTCGACATCTCAATGGATGATGACGACTCCGCTGAGTTCGTCCGTTACTGAGGGGCGGCAACATGTCAAATACTGAAAAAATAACCGAGCGCGCGGCTCAACAGGAGCCGCTGCAGTTACTCACTTTTTTGCTGGACAAGGAAGTCTATGGCACCGATATCGGGCAGATACAGGAAGTTCTGGAATATCGTAAGGTAACACCGGTACCGCGCACACCCGAATTTATGCTCGGCGTTATTAATTTACGTGGAAATGTTGTACCAGTGGCCGATCTACGCCGCCAGTTTGATATGAACATTATTGATATGACCGTCGACACTTGTATTGTCATTGTTGATGTTACGGTAGATGGAGAGAGGACTCCGATGGGCATACTGGTAGACGCTGTACAGGAAGTCATCACGCTAGGGCCGGAACACATAAGCCCGCCACCGCGTATTGGCAGTCGCATTGACACGCGTTTTATTAGTGGCATGGGTAAACGGGATGAGCAATTTATTGTCATCCTTAATCTGCCTAGGGTGTTTTCGAAAAATCAGCTGGAAGAGGTTATTGATACTGCCCATTCAGCTGAGGCTTCCAATCTTGAAGTAGACTCAGCCGATCAGGCAACTAGATTGGATGGGCAGTGATATAACTACCCCATTGCAAGATTCACTCAGCCGCAAAGACCATAAGCTGGTTGCCGACTATATTGAACGTATAGCCGGCATCCAGCTTCCTGAATCAAAGATGTCTTTGATTGAGGGGCGTTTGCGCAAGCGACAGCGCAAGACGGGATATAAATCTCTTCACGAATATATTAACGTTATACTGAGCTCACCGGAAGGTGAGCCAGAACGCCTAAACCTGCTCGATGCGCTCACCACTAACAAGACAGACTTTTATCGAGAGCCTGATCATTTTGATACCCTTCGAAAATATATACTGGAAACTCTGGCACCTTTGCAACAACAAGGTTGGAAACAGCCTCTAAGAATATGGAGTGCTGGTTGTTCATCAGGTGAGGAGCCCTATACTCTTGCAATTGAATTGATGGAGCTGCGGCGAGAATTACCTGGTTTTCATTTTACTATTCATGCAACTGATATTTCCAATAGTTGTTTAACTTTAGCTCGTAATGCTACGTATCCACATAGCCGGATTGACCCCGTGCCTCTGACATTGCGCCGAGAATATTTACTGCGTTCCAAAAGCAAGGCTAAAAATTTGGTGTGCATGGGTCCAGAATTACGGGATAAAGTTAACTTCAGTGTTTTTAATTTATTGACGGATGAATATAAGTTTGATCCTCGTTTCGATATTATATTTTGTCGAAACGTGATGATTTATTTCAATAACAACGATAGAAGTCAGATTATTGATCGATTTTCACATTCACTAAACCGCGATGGTTTGCTGTTTATTGGTCATTCTGAAACCATATCAGACAGAGCGAGCAACTTTAAACAGCTAGTACCGACTGTTTATCAAAAAACTGGGATTTAGAGGATAGTATGCCAAAAATTAAAGTCATGATCGTCGACGACTCAGCTCTTGTACGTCAAACACTCCAAGATATTCTAGATGCAGATCCAGAAATCGAGGTGGTTGCTACGGCGCAAGACCCTTACGTTGCTGTGGAAAAGTTAAAGCTGGTAACGCCTGATGTTATTACTCTTGATGTTGAAATGCCACGTATGGACGGTGTGACTTTTCTTAAAAAAATTATGAGTCAACACCCCATACCGGTTGTTATTTGTTCTTCGCTTGTTGGCGCGGGAACAGAAACACTAATGCGAGCACTAGAGGCGGGTGCGGTAGATATTATTAAAAAACCGACTATTGGAACTCGGCAATTCCTCGAAGAAGCTCGAATTCTAATTACTGATGCAGTAAAGGGGGCCGCTCAGACTCACCCACGCAAAAAACATAAATCCAACTTGAAAAATGTAAAAAAAATCAGCGCTGATGCGGTATTAGAAAAACCCGGTGCGCGGGCAATGGCGGAGACAACAGAAAAAATAATTGTGATAGGAGCATCGACGGGTGGAACAGAAGCGATTCGAGTCGTACTGGAGGCTATGCCTCTAGGCTGCCCGGGTATCGTGATTGTTCAACATATGCCTGAAGGCTTTACGAAGAACTTTGCTGACCGTATGGACAGTCTGTCTAGTATCAGCGTTAAAGAAGCCAAGAATGGCGACACGGTGTTAAGAGGGCAGGCGTTAATTGCACCCGGCAACAAACATATGTTGCTAAAACGCAGCGGCGCACGCTACTACGTCGAAATTAAAGATGGCCCGCTGGTGTCTCGCCATCGCCCGTCAGTTGACGTACTGTTTCGTTCGTCGGCCCGATATGCCGGATCTAATGCCGTATCCGCTATTCTTACCGGCATGGGCGATGATGGTGCTGAAGGTATGAAAGAATTATTTGACGCAGGTGGCTGGACTTGCGCTCAGGATGAAGCCAGCTGCGTGGTTTATGGTATGCCCGGTCAAGCAGTGCGTCGTGGTGGGGTTAAGCGAGAATTGCCGCTCAATAGCATAGCTGGAGCCCTGTTGCATGCCTCGAAATAAAGTCTCCAAGCACGTTTGAAATGGATCATGCCGAGAAAAAAGTAATACTGCATGCCGGAGATTATAGCTTCGACAAGGCTGGGACGCATGTACATACTCTGCTCGGTTCCTGCGTCTCTATCACTATTTGGCACCCCGTTTTTATTATCGGTGGTATGTGTCATTTCGCACTTCCTAGACCGGATGGAAGGCCGCCAGGATCAGCATTTGACCCCCGATATGCTGAAGACTGCGTTGAATTATTCAAACGCTCGGTAGATAGAAAAGGGACTAAGCTGAAAGATTATGACGTCAAAATTTTTGGGGGTGGTAACATGTATGATAAGTATCCAGACTCGGATTTGGACGTCGCGGAAAAACAACCGATTGGTGAAAAAAATGTTGCCGCTGCTTATACCTTATTGGTGAATGAAGGGGCAAATATTTTGGTCGCGCATGTTGGAGAATCGGGTCATCGTCGCCTTGTATTCGATATATCAACAGGAGATGTGTGGGTTCGTTTTACACCAGGTAAAGGTGCTGTTGGGAATACTCGGTCACTCGACGGCCGTAAATAATTTCACTATTCATAATTTTTATATTTTCCACTTACGACTTTCTTATTTATAAACTGCAGCAGTTTCAATCAATTGCATGGATATTTAGCGTATCGAGAATAGAAGTGAGCTTAATGAGAGTAGCGTAAACCTTGCTACGTAATATTTATTATTTCTACTCGGTCACCAAGGGTGGAGGCTGAAAATTAAAAGTTTAGAAAGGTTCGTGTATTTGACCTAGTTGTCAGAAAGATATTAATTTCTGTACTGATTGTAAAAGTACCAGGATCTAAAACGTAATTAAAATCTCACTCATTATTGTTCCTAATCTATAGCATAAAAATAATCGAACTAGGCCTGCTTAGAAGTGATTCTATGCTTGATTAATATATACACTTTAAACAAGAGTGTGAACATCGCTATTACGATTCAAGTGATTCAGTTTTGTTGCTCACAGCTCTATTCGCATGTACTCATTGTTTTTATTGTCTATTAATTGACAAGCTATAGTTATTTTTTCGTAACCTTCATACCAACTTCTTTCAGTGCTTTTGGCACTAACTGCGACTGAATCCTAGTCATCAATGACTAATTTATTCGTTGAGATTTATTTAAACGCACCGTTAAAAATATAATGCCTTAGAAAAAAGTTAGTTCACTTGCTTCATCTTCGTCTTTTGTATCATTTCCATGATGTTTTTTTTGTTCTGTGGTGGCGTAACCTGCTTGCATTTCATTTAACAAAGAGGCTATTTCAATTGGGCTCACCTCTGCACCTGATTGGCGTTGGAGCTGCTTCTCGTCCACTAACTGTCCGATCTTTTTCATCGTGTCTGTAGCATGAGTTAGCACCTGACTAGTACGGTCTTGAAATTGTAAAAACACTAACACTTCATTAATTTGCTCTTGAACTGCCTTTCCTGTTACCACTAGGTTGTCTGTGTTTTTTTCTAAACGCACCATATTAGTTTGCATTTTTTCGATAGTGCCTTTAACTAAAAGCTGATTGTCTATGATACTAGCCTGTCCAGATTCACTATTACCTTTAACTTTTTTCATCGCTTGAGCCATTGCTTTGGTGACTTCAGCCACCATAGCGCTCATACTTTCTCCGGTTTCAGATGAACGTGTTGCAAGCTTTCGCACTTCATCAGCAACGACTGCAAAACCACGGCCCTGATCACCAGCACGAGCTGCCTCAATAGCAGCATTTAAAGCTAATAAATTGATTTGACTTGCAATATTCCCAACGTTTTCACTCATTTTATGCAAGGTATCTACTTGTAAAGCGAGAGACTCAACTTCATTTAATATTTGTTCTTCTCGATCAACAGAAGATGTTAAAGAACCTTCTAATAACTCAAGTGCTTGTTGCGTAGGCCCAAATAGATCTTTTACACCATAATCATTAGTTGACTGAGCAGAAGTAACTACGATGGAGCCTTCAATTTCACCAACCATATTTGAAAATCGCTTGCTCAGACCAATAATGCTCACCTCTATCTCTGAGCGTGAAGATTCAATTTGGAGAATTAAAATAGGTAAGGTTTCTTTATAAAGAGTCTCTAAAGATTCAGTATAGGATTGCTCTTTATTTAAAAAGAGCTTTTCCATATCATTAATTTTTCCTTGATAATTTTGGTGCATTGAAGTCAGAGTATTTTTGGCCCACAATCCAACTCCGAATGAAGTAATCAAAAACAAAAGGCTTATAGTAAAATGTACGTTAGTGGCGAAAAAAAATAGAGTGCTGCTAGCGATACTGATAAACACAGGTATTAGCCAAATCAAATTTATTGACGGATCAGATCTTTCTACACTGTACATTTGTTTGATGCCCCTTTGATTAATCAATTTAATAAAGTCTTTGAATAATTTTAAATATTGGTCTTAAATTTTTTCTTTTTCATATGGAGATTGCCATTTTTTCTTGAAGACTCGTAACTGAAATTTAAAGTAATCGTCAAAATAAAATATTAATTTCTGTATCGGGCATATCTCGTTGAACTTTAGCTTTTTTTGAAAAGCATTGTCTAAACAGGCCTGTTGTCCTGGTTGTTAAAAGGTCTATAACTTAAGTGATGTTAGTTTCCATAAAATGGTATTAATTACTTTTTAAGCTATTGCGTCATCTCGGTATAACATTAACCAAGTGCCTCAGAAATATATAAGGTGTTTCTCGTTTGGGGAAAAGTTAACCAGTGCAAACAATTTCTGTATTGGTCGAAGTATTGATGTGATTTTTTGTTTCACCACTCCTTGGCTGGCAACAGGGGGTATGGCTGATTTTTTCGGTCTTTCTCTGCTTCCTCTTTCAATGGGCTTTTCCCAAATTATTATTGTGCCTATGGCTTCCTTTCGTTTATGACTACAAATTTCAAATCTATTCACACGAAAATTATGTCATGTGAGAACTTATGGCGTGACTTTTTTAAGTTATTTCACAGGCTAAGCGTGTTGCTTATTAGGGGTTACCTGTTCACCCTAAAAATTAACTGCCATATAAAGATTTTAAATAGAAGTTCAATTTAATATTAGAAGTTGTATCTTCAACCGATGTTGAGTGGCTGAAAAATTATGGGTGTTAACGGCCTCTAAAATCACTTGGACTGCTTTCGATTAAAAGAGTCTAAATGAGGCCTTAGCTATTATTAATTCCCAGTAATACCTCTTTATAAATCAATCTGGCAATCTGAGTTTGACGTTCAGTCTTTTTTGCCGTGGCATAGTTTCGAGATAGTTGCCGTAGTTTTTGTCTGTCAGCACCGTTTTGTTGGCTGACTAAGGACTCAATTCCTTCATTACCTTTGGCAATGATTTCATCACGCCACATTTCTGCTTGATGGAACCGTTGGATATGCCCGTGGTTGGCTTCCTCTATCTTTTTTAACGCTTCGATGATTGGGTCTATATCACGAGCGCGCAACAGTTTTCCTAGAAACTGGTAGTGCCTTTTAATTGCACCTCGTTTATTTTGGATTTTTTTTGCGAGTGCTATTGCCTCTAATACATGCTCGTCGAGCGGTATTTTAGATAAATGCTCATTTGACAATTCAACTAGGCGCTTGCCAAGATTTTGAATGTCGATGCTCTCACGTTTGAGTTGAGTTTTGCTAACAATTTCGATCCCGCTTGCATCGTCAATAGGATCGTCAAACTTTATTTCGTTTTCCATAAGGGGATAGGCTAGAATGCCTTAATGAATAAAATACACCAAGACATATTAGCATTTCCCGATGCAGAATCATTTAAAAATATTGTTGCTGACACACTTAAAATGGCAATAGAGAAAGGCGCTACTCAGGCTGAAGCAGGATTGTCTGTTTCTCAAGGCCTTTCGATTGCCACTCGTATGCGTGAAGTTGAAACAATTGAGCATCAGCAAGACAATGGGCTAGGTATTAGCGTCTATTTTGGTCAGCATAAAGGGAGTGCCAGCACTTCAAATTTAAACCCAGACGCGATTCGAAAAACGGTTGAGGCCGCTTGTAATATTGCTAAGTACACCTCGCAAGACCCCTCTACCGGTTTGGCTGATAAACACTTTATGGCAACAGAGTTCAAAGAGCTCGATCTTTATCATCCCTGGAAAATTTCTCCTGAAGCCGCTATTGAGCTGGCACTTGAGTGTGAATCAGCGGCTTTAGATTTTGATCCTAGAATCGTCAATTCAGATGGTGCGTCGGTTAATATGAGTGCCGGTGTTTCGGTTTATGGTAATACGCATGGTTTCTTACAGGCCCAGCACAAAACTAGGCATAGTCTGAGCTGTTCTGTGATTGGTGAGTCAGATGGCACTATGCAGAGTGATTATTGGTACGATATTAGCCGTAATTCTAGTCATTTAGCCAGTGCAAAGTTGATAGGCGAAAAAGCTGCTGAACGCACTGTGAAAAAACTGGGCGCTCGAAAATTGAAAACGCAATCTGCACCAGTGTTGTTTGTTCCTGAGGTAGCGCGAAGTATTATTGGACATTTTACATCAGCCATTGGTGGCTCGGCTCAGTATCGAAAAGCAAGTTTTTTGCTCGATTCGGTTGGCCGCCAGGTTTTCCCTGATTTCGTACAGTTGATTGAAGCACCGTTTGAAAAGCAATCGCTCGGTTCTGCCAACTTTGATTCGGAAGGGGTGGCTATAAGAGCGGCTAACTTAGTGACTGATGGTGTGATTCAAAACTATCTACTCAACTCCTATGCGGCTAGAAAGCTGAATCTCCAATTAACGGGTCATGGTAGTGGAATCCATAATCTGACACTCAATAACACAGGCAAGTCTTTTGACGAATGTTTGCAAACAATGCATACCGGCTTGCTCGTCACCGAATTAATGGGAAATGGTGCAAATAATGTCACCGGTGATTATTCTCGAGGTGCTGCAGGCTTTTGGGTAGAGAATGGAGAAATACTTTACCCAGTCGAGGAAATTACAATTGCAGCCAATTTAAAGGATATGTTTATGGGTATAGTGGAAGTGGGTAATGATATCAATAAGCTCAGCAGTATTCGCACGGGTTCGATATTAATAGAGAATATGACTATTGCCGGTTCTGATTAACAGACGATTCTTGATGGCTCGATCGGCAGTTGTTTTTATACTGTGGATGGGTTTTGGGTCGGTGACGATGGGTGCGGAGGAAAAAACTGTCTCGCTTATTTTTGAGCCAGCGGAGGACCTTACCATGCCCGAACTAACCGAACAGCTAACCAGGCCAAAAGCATCAGCAATAGGTTACGTATTTGACGTGACTGTCAGCACAGCCCAAGAATTGGATGTGGTTTTAAATCGAGCAGATAGTTTAAGAAAATTGTTTGACCCGCAACAGCATGGTCGTATCGCAATTGTTTTACACGGTAATGAGTTACAGCTTTTTCAGAAAGGTAACTATTCGGCTAATCAGTTATTAGTCGATAAGGCAAGGATGCTCGACCGAGACAATATTATTGATATTAAAGCATGCCAAACAATGATGCGTACGCTCAATATAGAGCAAAATGAATTGCCGAGTTTTATTGAACAGGTGCCCTATGCCCCGGTGGAAATATTTCGAATGAAAAATCATTATAACTTCACCGAAGTTGCGCCTGGGCTAATTCGGTTTTGACGCTGATTTTTTTGGTAACCATCAGTAGTTGATTAGGTTTTCATATTTAGTGCCAAGTTGCAGATTTCAATAATAAAATAGCGGTTTTTTTGCCAGGCTTTATTTTTTCAATTTTTAGCGGGAGGAGTGGTTTTGCTGGGTTAAAATAGTATTGCAATTTCGAGCTGCTGTTGGCCGTTGTTTGCTCGTACACCCAAGCCGACACCTTTTGTCCTGCCACCTCTATATTCTTATCATCGATTCGTTTCACGATTGATTTCACTATTGCCCCTTTCACATAAAAGTTTACTTTAAGTTTATTTTTTTCTGTTTTCATCATGTTCGCAACGAGCCAGTTGATACTGTGATAATCGTAAACATCGCCACTGAGCGAGGCTGTACTAGTCACTCTTTTTCGAAGAATTTTGGCCTGGCTTTTTTGCCAGTTAAAGTGTGCCGTTTCATAAAGGTTCTTATCACCCTCGTCAGATATAAGTAAATTTTGAATGAGGTATCGACCATTATCAAATAAAAACCTGGTTTCAGAGTATGGTTTTTTATTGGTCAGTAAGCTGTAAACCCCGCGTGGTTCACTGCTGGTTTGCCAGCGCCACAAATTGCCTGATTGGCTTAAAGATAATGTAGAGTAACCAACGTGCAGGCCGGCAATATGAAGTGAGTAATTAGCATCAAACGCTCGTAATGCGAATTCATTAGCAATGCTTGGGGTGATATTTAAAATAAGCAAAAATAGCCCGATGAACCATTTCGATGAATTTATATTATTGTGTTTCTCTGCTTTCAAACTCGATCGGTCTCTCTAGTAATTTATCCTGAAAAGTTATTGTATCTGCATTAATTTGCAAATCACCTCGCCCTAACCATTTCAATACCTGTGAGTACATTTTGTGTTCCAGTTGATGTCCTTTTCTTTGCAGTTCGGATGCCGTCTCTCCAGTTAAAATTGGATAACGGCCTCTCACAATGACAGGGCCATCATCAAGCTCTGGCGTCACGATGTGGATACTAACGCCATGTTCCTTCTCTTTGTTGTCTATAGCTCGCTGGAACGTATTTAACCCTTTGTAGTTCGGTAGTATTGATGGGTGGATGTTGAGTATTTTACGCTCAAAAGCCTGAATCAAAGCTGAACCAAGTATCCGCATGAAGCCTGCAAGTACGATGATGTCTGGCTTCAAACGGGTTAACTCTTTTAATAAGGCTATATCAAAATCTTCACGAGAGCTGAAATCTTTGTGGCCGACCACCTGTTGATCGATGTTGTGCTTTTTGGCTCGTTGCAGACCATAAGCATCGGCTTTGTTCGATATCACTGCTGTTATCTGACCATTGACTTGTTCCGCTTCGACAGCATCAATGATTGATTGCAAATTACTTCCATTGCCCGAGATTAGAACAACGATAGATAGCTTCTTCATACAAAGTCATTCATGAAAAGTCATTCATGAAAAAATAACTGACTCGGATTGTTTTTTATCTATTATTTCTCCGATAACCCAGGCCTTTTCACCTAATTCGTTGAGCTTTTTCAAGCAGGCTTGCTGGTGCTTGTTGTCAACCACCAGAACCATGCCGACACCACAATTGAAGGTGCGATACATTTCGCTGGTTTCGATGTTGCCAGCCTGTTGTAGCCAGTCAAATACAGGCGGTATTGTCCAGCTCGAACAGTTGATTTTGGCACTTAAATGATCGGGTAATACGCGTGGAATGTTTTCAGTTAACCCACCGCCTGTGATGTGAGCCATTGCCAGTACGGGGCTTTGTTGAGTGAGTTCAAGTAAATTCTTAACGTAAATTCGGGTTGGTTTTATGAGTGCATCTGCTAGTGACTCATCGCCACAATGTTGCGTTAGGTCGACGCCAGACACCTCAATTACCTTGCGAATAAGTGAATATCCATTGGAATGCGGTCCAGAAGAAGCCAGTGCAATTAAACTATTGCCGGCTTCAATGTTCTCACCATTGATGACACGATCTTTTTCTACGATGCCGACACAAAAGCCAGCCAAGTCAAAATCACCTTCAGAATAAATGCCCGGCATTTCCGCGGTCTCGCCACCAATCAAGGCGCAACCAGCCAGTCGGCAACCATCAGCGATACCGGTGATAACTTGTTCAGCAACGTCAAGCGATAGCTTTCCAGTGGCGTAGTAGTCAAGGAAGAATAATGCTTCGGCACCGAGGACTGCAATGTCGTTTGCGCACATGGCGACCAGATCGATACCAATGGTCTGATACTTTTTAAGCTCGATGGCGAGTTTTAGCTTGGTACCGACACCATCAGTGCCTGACACCAGAAGTGGATGGCTGTAACGATCAAGTGGCAGTTCGAATAAGCCACCAAAGCCTCCAATGCTGCCAACGCAGCCTTTTCGGTAGGTTGATTTAATTGCTGGCTTGATGCGTTCTACCAGTTCGTTACCGGCGTCAATGTCGACTCCCGAGTCACGATAGCTGAGGGATATTTCAGAATTCATGGTTTCTTGTTCAGGAAATATTTGGGGTGTGTTATTTTACACGCCTTAAAAATAAATGTCCGAGTTATGCTCGAGAGAAAGCATGAAAGCTAAGTTTTTTTCGCTGTTATTGGTATTGTTAACTTTTTTACCCTCACAATCTGTTAAAGCTCTGGTGATGGACGAGCTATATACGGTTGAATTGCCAGTGTCAGATCAGACCACTGGTCTACGCCTTGGGGTTTTTGAGACGGCGTTTGAGTTGGTGCTAACCAAGGTTAGCGGTTCGGATGAGGCCAAAAAGAATCCGGCTATCATGAGGCTAGGGAAAAATAGTTCGCGTTACGTTAAACAATTTAGTTATGAAGATCGACCAGGCGTCGATGCTGAAGGTGGCGCGATTCAATTATTATATCTGAAGGTTAATTTTGACCAGCAACTGATCGAGCGATTGTTACGCAAACATAATTTTCCAGTTTGGGGGCGAGAGCGTCCCAGCAGTTTGCTGGTGATCAATAGTCAGTTTGGTGATGCGATTCAGTTAGTGACAACTGATAGCGCGCCTAAAGTGGCTGAACTATTATATGCCGCTGCATTAAAAATGGGCGTGCCTATGCTGTTACCATTAATGGATTTGGAAGACTTTAGTCTGGTAGATGTTTCAGACGTAACGTTACGTCACTTTAATGTCATTAGTGACATGGCCATAAGATATGAGCCTGATGCCATCGTTGTGGGTGAAATAGTCGGGCTAGATTCGGGCAATTGGGCGGGAGACTGGGAAGTTCGATTTGCAGATCAGATTTTTAAATGGCGGTACAACGCGGCTACCCAAGATGCTGTCATTGATGACTTAATTGCTCATCTTGCGAGAGTTTTGGCACTTGAATATGCGTTAGAATATAATCAAAGTAATGAACAGGAATTACTGATAAAGGTTTCATCCATGCTGGATATCAATCATTTGATCTCGGTCCGACAATATCTTAGATCTCTCAATGTGGTGGAGTCAGTTCGAGTAGCGTTGATTTCTAAAGAAAAAGTTACTTTTTACTTAAAGCTGAGAAATAGTGTTGAAGATTTAAGAAGATTAATCGACATTGGCAGCGTATTGGAACAGCAGAATTTAGCGCAGGGCGATTTGCAGTTAAAGGGTGATGTTATGATTAACTATAATTTTATAGGGCGAGGAATATCCAATTAACGCGTTGCAAATTGCGCTTCCACTTACATTTGATAAGCAGTTCAGCTTTGACAATTTCTTGTCCGAACGAGCTGAGTTTTTTACCGGTAGTCTGAGATCCTCGATTGATCAAGTGGGTGAGTCGCTGATTGGCGTATGGGGTGGTCATGATAGTGGAAAAACGCATCTTATCAATGCGGTAGCCCACTACGCTCGACAGCAATCCAGGCGGTTCCAGTTTTATGATGGCTTTCAATTAATGGCGTGTGACCCAATGCTGTTCGATGATTTTGCCAATAGTGACATACTTTTAGTTGACAACCTGGATGCTATTTGTGGGCATCGGCAATGGGAGCAGAAGTTTTATCAATTGATTAACGCTTGTAAGCAGGGTGAGATGACTCTGCTCTTTACGGCTTCAGTTAATCCCCAGTTTCTTAACTGTACATTGCCCGATTTTCAATCCCGATTGAGTTGGGGGTTATTGCTGCAACTGCCGACAGTAGTGGATGGTGATATAGGGCAGGTTCTAAAATTTCGGGCAGAGTTACTCGGAATTGAATTATCCAAGGAGGTGGTCACCTATTTGCTGACTCATTATCCTCGACACTTGTCTGCGCAAATCAAAATTTTACGGATACTAGATGAAATGTCACTGTCAGCAAAAAAAAGAGTAACGGTTCCTTTCATTAAACAAGTCTTAGCTAACTATAAAGATTAAATCGCTTGGCTTTGTTGTTTGATCATTGCCAGGTACCGAGCGTAATAAATGCAAGATAAAAATAATAAGGTACTGAACACTGACGTTAGTAGAGCGTAAATATTCAATTCAGGGCTTAAAAATAATTCACTTATACCAATGCAAAAATACGGTAGAGTTAGAAACCCCGTCCAGCGGTAAGTATAAAGCGTATCTAACCAGATGCCTTTAAGGGGTAAAAGCAACAGTAAAGTGACAAAAAATATCCAGTACAAGTTGACTGAGTCATCTTTAATTAAAAATAGGCTAGCCTGAGTCAAAAGTAAGCTCGGCAGGCAAATTAAGCAAATTAGTTTTAGTGGGTGTGGCATATTTGTCTTAGATAATGTCGGAGTTAAGCCGAACTGAAAGAGTCGCTATGCGTTTTCCTAGTGCCTGGCAGGCCGCAATTTCATCTTGACTAAGTGGCTTGCCCTGTTGTGTTGCAACATGACTGGCACCATAGGGTGTTCCACCAGTCACTGTTTGATGAATCGAGTTTTCTGAGTAGGGAATGCCACTAATAAGCATACCATGGTGTAATAACGGTAGCATCATGCTTAATAAAACACTTTCCTGTCCGCCGTGCATGCTGGAAGTAGAAGTAAAAACACCCGCCGGTTTTCCAATTAATGCGCCAGAAAGCCAGAGCGAACTTGTTTGATCGAAAAAACATTTTAAAGGGGCAGCCATGTTGCCAAAATATCCCGGGCTACCAATAATAAGTCCCTGACAAGACTCTAAATCATCAAGCTCTACGTAGGGTGAACCGCTTGAAGGAACTGAGGACTCTGACTGTTCTGTAGCAAAAGAAACCGATGGTAGGCAACGTACAATTGCCTCACATGAATCATTTGAGTCGACGCCCATGCTTATCTGGTGAGCCATTAAAGCAGTTGAGCCACGTTGGCTATAATAAAGTACTAGTATTTTATTCAATGATTATGACTATGGTTGAAAAGTTAAAGAGTAAGAGTTTAAGTTTACACTGATTAACTGGAGATGATATCCAGCACTTTAGTAGGAGGTAATGCAATTATAGCTTTGTTTCCATATGTAACGATAGGTCGTTGTAACAACGATGGATATTGGACAATCGCCTCAATAATGTCTTCGTCACTCATTAACTCTGCTTGATACCTTCCCTTTGCAAAAGCTTCCTCTGTCGTGCGTAATAAATCAATGGCTGCCAGACCCAGCTTTTTTAATATTTGTTTAAGGTCACTTTGAGATGGCGGCGTTTAGAGGTATTCAATGATCTGGGATTGAGTCTTAATATTGCCTTAGTATTTGTAACGCTTTTCTAGACTTGCTACAAGTTGGGTTGTGGTAGATTGTTAATGGTTTTTTAGTCATAAAAATACGTTTAATTGAGTGTCATGTTTTACAATACTGAAAGCACTTTTACAAGATATCAAACTGCGCGATGAAATCAGATGCCAGCTCAATTTTTAAAGAGCATACTAAGTATAAAAGAACATTAATTCGTGTATAAGGGCTTGCCCTGCTTATTTGTTCAAGGTAACCTACTTTCCAACGTGGGTACCCCATATTAACAATAACTTACCTCAATCGATACAGTTCTTGGAGAATTGAACAGATGAATGCAAAAGAATTATTAAAAATTGCTGCTGTTGCAGTATTTACTACAGGACTTGCCGTTGGTTGTGCCAGTGGCGGAAGTGAGTCAACAGTTGAGCCAGAAGTTATGGCTGAGGAGTGTGAAGGTGCAAGTCCAGAAGCAAAAAATGCAATCTATGCTGCTAAATTAAAAAATGCACGTGCGAAAAATCTAGGTTTTGATTCTGCAGCTAACGACAAATTGATTAAAGCGGCTGAAGAAGCGGCAGCAGATTGTAAAGACGTCCGTGCTATTAGCTTGGCCGATAGAGCTGAAAGTGAAGCCGACAAATTTATTGCTAAGTATCATGCTGATCAAGCAGCAATAGCTGAGTCCGCAGTTGAAGTATCAACATCACTAGGGAGTTATTTAGTAGAGAACGGTGATAATCTATGGACTATTGCTGGTCAAAATTCTGTCTACGGTAACCCTTACCAGTGGCCTTTGATTTACAAGGATAATCTTGGCCAAATTAAAGATGCAGACTTAATTTTTCCTGGGCAGACATTTAACATTCCTAAAGCTAATGCTAGCGAAAGCGGCGCTGCAATTGCACATGCGAAGAATCGTGGTGCATGGGCGTTAGGTGAAACTGAATCATCAGATTTGGATTATCTCGCTCAGTAAGAACGGAAGGTAGTTATATTTAAAAGCCCGCGTCAGCGGGCTTTTTTTTGCATGTTATTAAATGTCGTTCGACACTGTATATGATCTAGGAGTCTGTTGGACTTAGGTAATCGTAGCGAGGGAAAGTCATTTTGAGTTAAATTTTTTGATCGAATGAGGCGAATAGTTGTTCTATTTAACGAATTGGATCGAGAAATTTGGCCGAAATGGCTTTTCCGCAGTAGATTTATCCTAAGTCCGACAGGCTCCTAGACTGAATGAGATTAGATCTGAGCATCCTTGTGGCCTTTGCCACAAATAGGTTATTTCCTGCTAAACTATTTTTGAAATTCAATATGTGACGCATTAATGGCCAAAATTAAAGAATGTAGTCTAGATAATATCCTCCAACTACTGGTCGATCAAAAGATTGTAGATCAAGAGAAAGCCATTATGGTGTCATCATTGGTTGTAGTAGCCAATGATCGTAAAGATTTACATCCACTTGAATCGATAGCGAGCCGCCAATGGTTACATTGGTCTCAACCTGATCAAATATTAACCCTCGAGTTCTTAACTGAGTGGTTTGCTAATCAGTCAGGCGTAGCTCGATATTACTTTGACCCATTAAAAATGGATGTCGCGTCATGCACCTCCATTATGTCTTACGCTTATGCCTCTCGTTTTGGGATTATTGCCGTTAAGGTAACTTCAAGTGATGTTGTAATTGCGGTCAGTGATCCTTTTGATACCGAATGGGTTGATGAATTAAGCAGAATCGTGTCTCAGCCAATTAGTTTGGTACTGGGTAACCCGAAAGAAATAAAAGCTTACTTACTTGAGTTTTATAGCATTAGTAAGGCGGTAGATAATGCGGGTGCTAATAAAAGTCACGGATCTAGCACACTTCAAAATTTGGAGCAATTGATTGAACTTGGTGAACTCGGAGCGGTTGATGCAGACGATCAGCATATTGTTAGTATTGTCGATTGGTTATTGCAATATGCATTTAACCAACGGGCCAGTGATATTCATATTGAACCTAGGCGAGAACAGGGTAACGTTCGATTCCGTATTGATGGTGTAATGCATCAAGTGTATGAAATACCGGTAAATATTACGCCTTCTGTCATAAGCCGAATAAAAATTATGGGGCGACTTGATGTGGCAGAAAAACGTAAACCTCAGGATGGTCGAATCAAGACACGGTCTTCTAATGGCGCTGAAATAGAGCTTAGATTATCCAGTATGCCAACTGCTTTTGGTGAAAAGTTGGTTCTTAGAATCTTTGATCCAGACGTTTTAGTGAAAGACTTTTCGGCGCTTGGTTTTGAGAAAAAAGAGTCTGATATCTGGAATCAAATGATCAAGCAGCCTCATGGCATTATTCTGGTAACTGGCCCGACCGGCTCTGGAAAAACGACGACTTTGTATACCAGCTTAAAACAGCTGGCAACATCTGAAGTGAATGTTTGCTCTGTTGAAGATCCAATCGAACTGGTTGAGCCGAGTTTTAATCAGATGCAGGTACAGAATAATATAGGTTTGGATTTTGCCAATGGTGTAAAAACATTGCTTAGACAAGACCCTGACATCATCATGATTGGTGAAATACGGGATAGAGAAACGGCTGAAATGGCTGTTCAAGCTGCTTTAACAGGCCATTTAGTCTTGTCGACATTACATACAAGTGACGCGCCTTCTGCGATAGCTCGTTTGACTGAAATAGGCGTGCCGCCTTATTTAATTAGCGCGACACTAATCGGTGTGGTGGCACAACGATTAGTGCGAACTTTATGTCCATTTTGTAAGCAAAGTGGAAAAGTCGATTCTTACGGGTGGAATGCTTTGATAAAGCCATGGACTACGTCAGCACCCGAATCTATGTTCCATGCGGAAGGTTGTCTTGAGTGTCGCCAAACTGGTTTTCGCGGTCGGGTCGGAATTTATGAAATGATGCCAATAAGTGATCCTTTGAAGCAGGAAATTGGTAAAGGTTTCGATCTTTTGAGGTTTAGACGTTCGGCGATAAAGCAGGGCATGAGGCCATTAAACCTGGCGGGCGCGCAAAAAGTTGCTAAAGGGGTTACGACAATAGGAGAAGTTTTAAAGGTTGCGCCTCCACGGTACGATGGGTCGCTAAGTTAGAGAGGGTTATAACCTTACGAGTGGCGTTGTTATTGCTTGAACCAGTGTTTATTAAGTGCCGTGATGACTTTGTTAGGATAAACGTATTGACCCAAGCTGCCATTATAGCGCGCTAACGCACGCGTTAAATTGCCTGATTCAATATCTAAATAATAGCGTAATATCGTACAGCCCATTTGTAGGTTGGTTTTTATTTTAAATAAGTTTTTATCTGTAAAATCGATTTCATCAAGCCAAAATGGCATTATTTGCATTAATCCACGCGCGCCAGCAACTGATATTGCAAACTCATCAAAGTGACTTTCAACTTCTATAAGTGCTAATACCAGTTCAGGCGCGAGATTAGCTCTTGCTGCTTCGGAATGTACGAACTTTAATATGGTTACGCGTGTTTCCGGGTCTTCAACAAATTTTGCCAAACGATTAGACATATCGAGTAGCCATACTTCAGCATCAAATCGATCTTGAAATCCGTAGTCGGATAATATTGCTTCTTGCAATAATGCACGGAGTTTTGGGTCAGTCTGAGTAGTTTGAGGATCCGCTTGTGAGCAAAGTGGTTGTGCCGACAGCAACATAACTGTCAGCAAAGTCAGGTAATGGTTGATCTTTAGTCTGATTGGCATGCCGTATTAAATAGTTTTGTTAGGAAGCCAGATAATTCGGCTAAGGGTAAATTTTGAGATTCATCATCGCGTCGGCCCTTGTATTCGAACTGCTCAGACTTTAATCCGCGTTCACTTAGCACGATTCGGTGTGGTATCCCAATCAACTCCATATCGGAAAAAATAACACCAGGACGCAGCGGTCGATCATCTAACAACACCTCAATACCTTGTTTTTGGCAATTCAGGTATAACTGATCCGCAGCCTGCCTGACGCTATCCGATTTATTGTAATTGAGAGGGCAAATGACGAGCTGGAATGGTGCAAGTGAATCGGGCCATAAGATGCCTTTTTCATCATTATTTTGTTCGATTGCGGCCGCAATAACCCGTGTAATACCAATGCCATAGCAGCCCATCGATGTGACTTTGTTTTTGCCGTTTTCATCTAAGACGGTCGCCTGCATGGCTTCACTATACTTTTCTCCTAGCTGGAAAACATGGCCAACCTCAATGCCTCTCAGAATCTTTAAATGTCCTTTGCCATCTGGGCTCAGGTCACCGTCTAATACGTTTCTGATATCAACTGAAATAGGCTCATCAATATCTCTGTGCCAGTTGGCATTAACGTAGTGCTTGTCATTACTGTTGGCGCCACAGACAAAGTCACTCACGAGAGCGGCGCTATGGTCAACATAGGTCCGAATATTAAGGCCTATTGGGCCAATTGAACCTAGATCAGTGCCTAGCTCGATTTTAATCTGTTCTTTTTCCGCTAGCACAAACGGGCTTGCTACGCCCTCCAGTTTCTCAGCTTTCAATGGGTTGAGGTCGTGATCGCCCCTTATTACGAAGGCGACTAGGCTACCTTTGTCACCAGCGGCAATCAGGGTTTTTAAACACTTTTTGGTATCGAGCTTTAGTCCTCGGGCGAGATCATCGATCGTGTGCAGATTAGGTGTGTCGATTATCTGCATATCTTGACCTGGCTCTGCACGGAACTGTTCACTAGGTAAAGCTTCTGCCATTTCTACGTTGGCGGCGTATTGGCTTTGATCGGAGAAGGCAATAGCATCTTCACCTGAATCGGCTAAAACATGGAATTCGTGTGAGGTGCTTCCTCCAATTGAACCTGAGTCAGCTGTGACTGCCCGATAAGATAAGCCGAAGCGGTCAAATATGTTGCTGTATGCCTGGTACATGATCTCATAAGTTTGTTGTAATGACTCTTGATTCAAATGGAATGAATAAGCATCTTTCATAATGAATTCACGCGAGCGCATGACGCCGAATCGGGGGCGGATTTCGTCTCGGAATTTTGTTTGAATTTGATAGAAGTTGACCGGCAACTGTTTGTAGCTTTTGAACTCGCGTCTAAATATATCAACAATTACTTCTTCATGGGTTGGGCCAATACAGTATTCACGTTGATGTCTGTCCTTCATTCTTAAGAGCTCAGGGCCAAACTGTTCCCATCGACCTGTCTCCTGCCATAACTCGGCGGGTTGGCAGGCGGGTAAAAGGACCTCCAGGCCACCTGCATTATTCATTTCCTCGCGTACTATATTTTCGACTTTACGCAGAATTCTTAATCCAAGTGGCATCCAGCTGTAGATTCCAGATGCGAGGCGACGAATGAGTCCAGCTCGTAACATGAGTTGGTGGCTGATTATTTCAGCATCTACAGGCGTTTCTTTTAGTGTTGCAAGGTGGAAGCAGGAGGCTTTCATATATTTTATTTAATGCCAGTTAAGTAATGTGAGTTAAGTATTGCAAATGAGGTAAGCGGGCTAAGTAAAGTTTAGTAATAATCGGTGCCATCACCAAATATAAGTTTATTATAAAAGTAGAGTGGCTACAAATAAACGGTTTTTTGAGAAAACAACTGGCGCGAAAACTGATTAAAGTTGGCTTTAGACTGTTTTGGCGTATTGCGATTTTGGCCGTCGACATATGGTGTAAACAAAAATCATTTGGATTCAGCTACTACTATGATGATAGTCAATTGATGGCTAGCTTGTTAACGGAAAGTAAGATTTTTATTAGTTACTATTCCTGCTACTAAAGTCATTATATCGCTAACTATTATGAGAGGCAGGGATCTCAATGCGCATTAATTCAATTTATAACTACTGTAGAGACATATAAAAACAATATATAATGTAGCATTATTGCCTACCATGAATATGGATTTATGAGTGATCGACGCCTGAAAGTTTTTCAATCTGTTGCGAAGTGCTTAAGCTTTACGAAGGCCGCAGAGTCGTTGCATATGACGCAACCAGCGGTGACATTTCAGGTTCGTCAGTTGGAGGAACATTTCAACACGCGATTGTTTGACCGAGCTCACAATAAAGTAACTCTTACACCTACCGGTGAGAAAGTAGCCGAGTTTGCAGATAAAATTTTTGATGTTTATGCCGAAATGGAGAGCTCTGTACGGGAGTTAACGGGTGAAATAAGTGGTGCTTTAACCATAGGAGCGAGTACTACTATCGCCGAGTATATGCTGCCAGCCTTGCTCGGTGAGTTTAAAACACGACATCCAGAAATAAGCTTGCGTTTAAAGGTTTCAAATACAGAGGGCATTGTAGCTATGGTCGAGGATAATGTGATCGACTTAGGCGTTGTCGAGGCACCTGTAGCCAATAGAAACCTGATCGTTGAAGTTTGTCATGAGGATGATTTGGTTGTTGTTGCCTCGCCTGATCACGAATTGGTTAAGCGCGGATTAATGGTTAAACCTGAGGATATTAAACACTATCCGTTTGTCAGTCGGGAAGAGGGCTCAGGTACGCGTGAAGTTATTTTACAATACCTTGTTCAGGAAGGGATCAATCCACACGATATGGATATTTGTCTTGAATTAGGTAGCCCAGAAGCGTTAAAAGGAGCGGTTGAAGCGGGGCTTGGCATCTCAATTATTTCTCGCTCAACCATTTCTAAAGAGTTGAAGCTCAACACGTTGGTGGCTTTGCAGCTTGACCCGCCGCTGAGCCGGCCATTTTCCTTCGTGCGTCAGCGACAGAAATTTCGAGTCACAGTAATGGAAGAGCTACTGGAGTTTGCGCATGCCTATTGCAATAGAAAGTAGCTCACCAGGGCAATATTTAGATTCGATGGAAAGCCGTTAGTCATGCTATGCAGTGTAATATTTCAGCCAAATGATGAGCAGGAACTCAGCATTATCAACTATGTGAGTTCTCTAGCCTATGAGCTGAAAAATTCGTTTGTTGATGGAGTGGATAGTCTCCATAATTTGATCGACAGACCAGCGCAGGTAACGAGGGTAAAGGATTGATCGATTGAAACGACCTTACTTTATACTTAATGCCGATGATTGGTTAAATAATGCGGCTGCGTTAATGGGCAAGCATATCTTGCAAGGGTTAGAGGCTCCGGTGATTATCGTTGAGCTGCAATCATGTTTTCAATCCTATTATAGACGAACTACAAACAATGATTAGCGTACTCAAACAGTGGTATCTCCGCTATTTCACTGATCCACAAACGGTGATATTTGCATTTATCCTCATTTTTGGCGGCTTACTTATCCTCGTCATGAACGCTCATTTGATGCCGATCTTGATCGGCATCATTATCGCTTATCTGTTCGAAGGGTTAGTTTCACGGCTTGATAAAATCAATCTAAATCGAACCGTGGCGGCCAGCTTTGTGACTCTGATTATTCTTGGCGCGATAGTGTTGACCTTATTTGTATTATTGCCACTTTTATCTCGACAGGTGAGCGACTTAATCCGCGAAATGCCCAATATGTTTAGCAGTGGTCAGCATCTACTGTCGGGGTTACCGGAGAAATATCCAGACTATCTTACGGTTCAACAAGTAGATGGAATCTTTGCTTTTATTCGTACCGAGATCAATGCATTTGGACTTCGTGTTGTCAGTGTGTCGTTTGATTCCGTCGTTAGCGTTATTACCTTTTTCGTTTATTTAATTTTGATGCCTTTGATGGTGTTTTTCTTCCTCAAGGATAAATACATGATCTTAGCCTGGCTGGGCCATTTTTTACCAGAAGAACGCACACTGGTTCATCGGGTTTGGAGTGATTTAGATATTAAAATTGCCAGTTATGTCCGTGGTAAGTTTATCGAAGTGATGGTGATTTGGCTTGCAGCCTATATTGGCTTTGCGGTCATGGAGCTCAACTATGCGATGTTACTCAGTTTGTTGGTCGGCCTGTCAGTTATCGTACCGTATGTCGGCGCTACTGTGGTTACTATTCCAGTAGTAATGATCGCCTTCTTTCAATGGGGTAGTGGTTCTGAATTTGGCTATCTGATGGCTATTTACGCAGTCATACAGATTCTTGATGGTAATCTACTGGTGCCATTGTTATTCTCAGAAGTCGTTAATCTCCACCCTGTCGCAATCATAGTGGCAGTGGTGTTTTTTGGCAGTTTATGGGGCGTTTGGGGTGTTTTCTTTGCGATTCCATTAGCTACATTTATTCAGGCCATTTTAAAAGCCTGGCCAAACCAGGAAATTATTGCCGAGTGACTTTTAAATTTTACCAATGCAAGGCAATCATATTACTATCTGAACAACATCGATACTCGGGTACGCTTGAAGACTGGTGCTGGTAAATTTATTTGGGTCTTTATCATACACGTCTCGGATTATTTTTAGCGTATGAGCTAAAAACGACTCTTTCAATTGGGTATGAGTGTCATAATTTCCAACTATAGTTGGATGAAAATTAGATAGCGATGTGAATCAGTGAAATTGTCACTAATTTATAACGTCTTGCATCAATGATGAAAGACATGAAATTTAAAGTGGTTTGCTAGTAGAGGTTTAGCGGCCACTATTTGATTAAATAGGTTGATCAACGACACGTTTGGCTTAATCCGTCTGACGTCGTGCTATCCGAATTCCAAATAGTTTTAAAACAATTTACTGTGAGTAATGCATTATGAGATTCTCTTTAATCGCAATCCTTTTGACTATTGTCACTTTGGTAATAGTCGGTTGTGGTTCGACACAAGATTTACGTTATCTTGATAGTCGGGCAGTTGAGCAGCTCGAAATTCCACCCGATTTAACAATTAAAAATTCAACTAATGGCATTGTTTTACCGGTTAATTTTTCAAGCGATATTGACGTTTCCAAACAGCTAAAAAATATACCTGTATTACTGAAAGTTGACTCACTTCAGCTAGAGGGGCAAGCTGGTTTTCATTGGTTGTCCGTCGATGAACCTGTCGATAATCTCTTTCAATTAGTGAGAGAGTTTTGGTCATCAGAAGGGTTTGAAATTGAAATCGATGAGCCAGCCATTGGTGTTTTACAAACAGCATGGATTTATGAGAAGGAGGGGAGCGATAAATCAGATGTTCATTTCCTGATGAGATTATTTACTTCTAATGAGCTGTCTGCCACACAGAATCAATTTAGGACGCGTATCGAGCGCGATACAGGTAGCGGCAAGAACCATATTTATATTGCACACAGAGGAACTGCTTATCAGCATATCTTGCAGACTAAGCAAACAGAAAACGAAAATCAAAACGACTGGGAACTGGTTCCACCAAACAGTGACTTTGAGGTGGAGATGCTATCACGGCTTATGATTTACCTCGGGGTGAAACAGGCTGAACTTAATCAACAATTTGAAAACATAAAGGTTTTTACACCGCTCACTTCCATCCATGCAGATTACACAAAGAATGAAACTTACCTATTGGTGAAGGACATTTACTCTAAAACTTGGTACCGAACTTTGCATCAGCTTGATCGTATGAGTATTGAGGTCGTTAGTTCGAATATCGATAGTGGGATTAGGACTAAGGGCTTAATTCGGGTGAAAACTAATGTAGAGGAGGAAATAACCGAAGGTGGTTTCTTGTCATTCGGTAGCGAAACTAAGGTGGTACAAAAACAAATAATATTAGAGCTTACTGAAGAGCTCCACAACGTCACTAGAATTAGTATGGTAAGGCCTGACGGCGAAATTGAAAATTCCCCAGCGGGTATTGAGCTGATGACGCTACTACAGCAGTTTTTGAAATAAAATGAAAATCGCATCGCTAGGCAGCGGAAGTAAAGGTAATGCTACCATCGTTAGTAGTGATGATGGTAGCAATATCCTTATTGACTGTGGCTTTTCTTTGCGTCAATTTGAAAAGCGGCTTTCTTTGTTGAGTATGGCGCCTCAGGATATTGACGCTATACTTATTACCCACGAGCATTCAGATCATTGTGGTGGTGTGGTTCGTATTGCAAAAAAATATAGTATTCCAGTGTGGACCACCTTTGGAACAGGCCGATCAGTATTTGACAATACCGATGACTTTAATAAATTGTCTGGTGGTAAACCTATCACACTAGGCAGTTTTGATGTGTTGCCTGTAACGGTGCCGCATGATGCCGGAGAACCAGTGCAGTTTGTTTTTTGTGATAACGCAAGTGGCGAGAAATTTGGCATATTGACCGATACGGGTCATATCACTCGCCACATAATAGACGCCTACGAAAATCTCGACGGGTTACTGTTGGAATTCAATTACGACCAAAAAATGCTCGAAGACGGACCCTATCCTTATTCCTTGAAACAACGCGTATCGGGTAAATTAGGTCATTTATCAAATGATCAATCAATCGGTTTATTGAAGGAAATAAATACAAGCCAATTAAGATGCTTAATAGCGGCACACATTTCGGAAAAAAATAACGCCCATTCTATTGTTGAAAAACACTTAGGCTCGCTTGATCATTTACCACAGTCAATATTAGCGAGTCAGGATGCAGGTTTTGATTGGATTAAAATCTAAAGGAGTCTTTAGCCGCTAAGCACTCTAGGATTCTGTCGGACTTAGGTAATCGTAGCGAGGCAAAGTCATTTTGAGTTAAATTTTTTGATCGAATGAGGCGAATAGTAGTTCTATTCAACCAATTGGATCGAGAAATGTGGCCGAAAAGGCTTTTTCGCAGTAGATTGATCCTAAGTCAGACAGGCTCCTAGATATTAATAACAGGCTCACACCGGTATATTTGTATATAGATTGGTATCATAGCTAAAGTGGCGATATGATTTGTCTTTCAAGTGAGAGGTAGCCTAAAACATTTATTAGTTGTTATTTATATTTTACGATCCCAAATTGCTGTGCTGATTTTTTCAAACTTGGATCAGGCTCAGCCGGCTAACAGCTGAAAAAGACTTTGAAGACCCCATAGTAAAGAATGTGGCGAGTAAGTATTGCGAACCTGAATTAAATTCTCGATCAAAAAATATAGTTTATCCCCTCATTAATATAAACAAATAGCGAAATAACGTCAGAATCATCAATTGGGAAACTCTACAAATAGTTAGGGTTTGAATCGTTATTGTCAATTAGATCGGTTGATAATACGCTATAAGAATATTGAAAAAGTCAATGTGACCTCTTAAGCTAATCTAATAAGCCAGCTAGATCCAGCCTATGACATTTGAAATGTTTAGTTGGTAACCGATTATTTTTAATAGATATTTACGGTGGGCAAAGATTTTTGCCCACTCAGCATTTGCTTCAATATAAATTAGTTGCCAGTCGACCAGAGTTAATTTCCTTCGATCGAAATGACGACTAGGCTCTGCAAGCCTGGTAGTCATTAATGAGTCAATCTATTGCTAAATATCCTTATCGTGTTCAATGAGTGCATAAGCAGAGTGATTATGGATCGATTCAAAATTCTCAGACTCGAGGACATACTGACGAATACGGTCATCTTCATTTAGTTTGCCAGCAATGTCGCGCACTATGTCTTCTACAAATTTTGGATTGTCGTAAGCGCGCTCAGTAACATACTTTTCATCCGGACGCTTCAGCAGGCCGTATAGCTCGCAAGACGCTTGCTTTTCAACGACATCAATAATCTCTTCGATCCACACAAAGCCATTGGTTTTAGCATTTACAGTGACATGTGAGCGCTGATTATGAGCGCCATAGTCAGAGATTGATTTCGAGCAGGGGCACAGGCTAGTTACCGGCACCAATACTTTAGTTCGCGTACTGGTAACACCTTTATCTATTTCGCCAATGAGAGTTACGTCATAATCAAGCAGGGATTGAACACCTGAAATAGGTGCTTTCTTATTGACAAAATAAGGGAAGCGCATTTCGATATAACCAGATTCTGCTTCTAATAATTCAGCCATTTCTGCCAACATGTCACGAAATGAGGCGACGGTTATTTCTTTTTCATGATCATTCAGGATTTTAACAAATCTCGACATGTGCGTACCCTTAAACTGCTGGGGCAGGAATACAAACATATTGAAGTTAGCTATTGTGTGTTGCACACCATCTGACCGATCTTTTACGATCACAGGGTGTCTGATGTCTTTTATGCCAACCTTATTAATGGCAAGTTGGCGTGTGTCTGCCGAACCTTGTACATCGGGTATGGCGGCCGCCGAAGTGGCTAGATTGCTCATAATAATACCTTTTCTATTGCTAAGTAATGTGGGTATGACTTTTAAAAATAAAACGTCAACTCAAAAAATAATTTAGTTGAGTTAACAGGCATCATAATAGTTGACTAGAATACTAGGTAATTATACTGAGGCGACTTTTTTAGGCAATCACTCATATATTTATTTTACCACTAGGCAAAATAAATTTGAATTTCCTACATTTGTAAATAAAGCTAATTTGCTTTAAGTAACTTTATTGGCTCTGAACGGAAATTTTTTTGAAACTAAGAGTGCCGAATTTTAACTTTCAGTAGCCCCTAAATCTAGGGCAAGGCTTTAAATAGAGAGTTTAAACAGGTGTCACATCTTCAGCTTGTGGCCCTTTTTCGCCGACCACTACCTTCATTGTAACGCTTTGACCTTCTTGTAATGTTTTATGACCATCAGACTGAATGACACTGAAATGAACAAAAACGTCTTTTCCACCTTCTTGTGAAATAAAACCATACCCTTTGGCGTCGTTAAACCACTTGACTGTACCCGTTATTAAATCAGACATATTAATTCCCTTCACTTTTTAAAAAAAATACTAATTATGAATTTTAGTCAAGGTTTTATACCCCTGACTTAAAACATTGTATGTGAATAAGTCAAAAACAGCCATCTTTAACGCTCTACACTAAACTTCTGTGCTTTCAGGTAAAAAAAGAGGTTTAATTGATTACGAAATGAAATCTTTTATTGAGTTGAGCATGCTTATCTTATCTAGTCCATATTCTTCAAATACCTGCTCACGAGTTCCGTGGGACGGAAAGTCATCTGATAAACCAAGCCGTAAACAAGGTGTCGTTAAACGGTTTTCATTCAGCACTTCGAGGACTGCGCTCCCAGCTCCACCAACGATGGCACTATCTTCTATTGTTACCAAGTTTGAGTGAGTGGATGCCATTTCGATAATGATTGCTTTATCAATGGGTTTAATAAAACGCATATTGACGACGCTGCAACCAAGTTCATCAGCTACTTCGAGGGCTACGCTGAGTAAGGTCCCAAAGACTAATAATGCAGTTTTTGACCCTTTGAGAACCTGAGTAGCTCTACCCAGTTCGATGCAGTTATCGGTATCTACGTTTTCTGGCTTAGGCGTGCTATCACGAGGATATCGGACCAACGCTGGCCCCTCATATTGATAAGCGGTGTTAAGCAATCCAAGCATATCTTGGCCATTCGCAGGTGCCATTATGATTATTCCGGGAATGCATCGACAAAAATTGGTGTCAAAACTACCCGTATGGGTCGCACCATCGGCACCGACGATACCTGCTCGATCGACTGCAAATGTAACATCAAGATTCTGTATGGCTACATCATGAATGAGCTGATCATAGGCTCGTTGCAGGAAGGTCGAATAAATTGCAACAATAGGTTTTAATCCATCTGCAGCCATTCCAGCGGCCACCGTAACGGCGTGCTGCTCGGCAATACCAACGTCGTGATATCGCTCTGGAATTTTCTGTGAAAATTCGACTAAGCCGGATCCTTCTCGCATGGCTGGCGTAATTACATGTAACCGACTGTCTTCATCCCCTTTTTTTACAATCCAGTCCGAAAATACCTGAGTATATGACTGAATTCCTGGCTTGCTGGACGATTGAGTTAACCCTGTTGTCGGGTCGAAAGCACCAACACCATGAAATTTACAAGGGTCAGCTTCTGCTGGCTTATAGCCTTTTCCTTTTTGTGTTACTACATGCAATATTCTCGGGCCAGAAATGTGTTGCAAGTTTTTAATCAGACGTATGACCTCGGGTAAATCATGACCATCAATTGGACCGTAATAAGAAAACCCGAGTTCTTCGAATAAGGTGCCTGGAACAATCATACCTTTTACATGTTCCTCTGCGCGTCGAGCAAGCTCCCATGCAGATGGCATTCGTTGCAGTATTTTTTTGCTACCTGCGCGCATATTAGAATAAATTTTGCCAGACCAAATACGCGCCAGATACTTCGACATAGCGCCAACATTGGGTGATATCGACATTTCGTTATCATTTAAAATAACAAGTAAATCTGTATCAATGGCACCTGCATGATTTAGCGCTTCATAAGCCATACCGGCAGTCATGCCACCATCACCTATAATAGCAACTGCTTTGCGATCTTTTTCCTGCGCCGCTGCGGCAATGGCCATGCCTAAAGCGGCACTAATAGATGTACTCGAGTGACCGGCACCAAAATGATCATATCCTGACTCTGTTATTTTTGGAAAGCCTGACAGGCCACCCTTTTGGCGTAACCCTGACATTTGATTGCGACGGCCAGTGAGTATTTTGTGTGGATAACATTGGTGGCCAACATCCCAAATTAAGCGATCATTGGGCGTATCAAATAAATAATGTAAGGCGATAGTTATCTCAATCGAGCCCAATCCAGATGCTAGGTGCCCACCTGTTTTTGACAAGCTTTCTATAATGAAAGCCCGCAATTCTTCTGCAAGCTTGGGTAGTTGCTCTTCGTCGAGTGAGCGTAAGTCAAAAGGGGACTCAATTTGACTTAGAATAGGGAAGTTATCAGTTATCATTTGTATTAGTGGGTGCGCTCTATAAACCAGGCAGAAATGTACCTTAAGATATCAGCTTCCTCGCCAAATATCGACAATGCATTAATAGCATCTTGGTGTAGGCCTTGCGCTTTATTACGCGAAGCGTCTAGACCAATGATGGAAGGAAAGGTCGGCTTATCTCGTTTTATGTCAGATCCCTGAGGTTTCCCCAAGGTCAGTGTTTCGCCGACAACGTCTAGTATGTCGTCCTGAATTTGAAAAGATAAGCCAATACTTTTGGCGTAAGTATCGAGAGCATCAAATTTTTCTACTGGTAAATTTGATGAACTTAACGCCGTGAGCTGTATGCAGGTTCTGATTAAAGCACCCGTTTTGTGAGTGTGCATGGCTTCCAATTCGACGATATCGAGTGAACGCCCGACTGCGGCTAAATCAATCGCTTGGCCCCCAGCCATGCCTTGCGAACCCGAAAATAACGATAACTTTCCAATCATTTCAAGTCGAGCGCTGTTATCACTCGTCATAGTTTGATCATGGCTTAAGACATAAAACGCCAGTGCCTGCAGCGCATCGCCCGCTAATATGGCTGTTGCTTCATCAAACGCACAGTGGCAGGTTGGGCGACCACGACGCAAGTCATCATCATCCATTGCAGGTAAGTCGTCGTGAATAAGAGAGTAAGCGTGAATAATTTCAAGCGCTGCAGCAATCCCATCAACCAGTGATAACTCCAATCCTAGAGCTGAGGCGGTTGCGTAAACAAGCACGGGGCGAACCCGTTTGCCCGGTGCTAAAACTGAATAGCGCATTGCCTTGTGCAGTTCGACGGGATGGACTGATTCAGGTGGTAACCAATCATCTAGCATTTTATTGACACGAGTTTGATATTGCATAACAAGTGCCTCAAAGCTTTGGGCATCAATCTTCATCTTTGTCATCGAACGATAGTGTCTGTTGTAAGCCATTTTTTTCAATTAACTTTTCTACTCGTATCTTTGCACTAGACAGTGTGTCCTGACAATTCTTGGCCAGCTTGATGCCTTTCTCGAATTGGTCAAGCGACTCCTCCAAGCTCAGTTCACCCCCTTCCATCTGGTTTACAATTTGTTCAAGTTGGGTCAAAGACTTTTCAAAGTCCTTTAGTTTGTCAGTTGTTTTTGGCATACCACTAAGCTCAGGTTTGAGAGGGTTGTGTTTATTTATTATAAAGCATCAAGGGTGTCAGCCAAATGGTTGACGGGAATCAATTTCATATTTTTTATAGAATTACGTT
>CAWVZP010000011.1:0-31427 GCA_963934675.1 uncultured Gammaproteobacteria bacterium
AAGGCAAACGAATAACTTCGTTAGAGCAAGCTGTCGAACTTGCTAATGAACTTGGCAATGAAATAGGGTTCCCACTCGTGCTCAAGGCTCTCGGCATTGCACACAAAACCGAACACAATGCGGTACGCCTCAACCTGAGATCAGAGTCAGAAGTCAAGCAAGCCGCCATCGATCTGTTTGCCTTAAGTGACACACTTTACCTCGAAGCCATGGTTCAATCACCTGTTGCCGAACTTATTGTTGGCATCACTCGGGATGCCCAGTTCGGATTAGTTTTGACGATTGGCAGTGGCGGAATCTTGGTAGAGATATTGAAAGACGCGCAAACCTTGATCATCCCGGTCGATCGCAGTCAAATTGAGCAAGCAGTTCTGAGTTTAAAGTCAGCACCGTTGTTGGCTGGTTATCGTGGTAAGCCAAAAGCTGATGTAAAGTCAACTATTGACGCTATTATGGCGATACAGGCTTACGCAATTTCGACGTCAGAAACATTAATCGAGCTCGACGTTAATCCACTGCTACTCTGTGCTGACGGTGCCTATGCCGCCGATGCACTTATTATAGTTAACACATCTAAAGGAGAATAAACCATGTCAGACGTAGTGCAGATTAATATCGTCGGCGGTATTTTCGAACTCACGCTAGATCGCCCAAAAGCGAATGCTATCGATCTTGCGACAAGCCGCATCATGGGCGATGCATTTCAGGAATTTAGGGATAATCCCGATTTACGCGTTGCTATCGTACGTACCGCTGGTGATAAATTCTTCAGTGCCGGCTGGGACTTAAAAGCAGCTGCCGATGGCGATGCAGTCGATAGTAATTACGGCGTGGGTGGCTTTGCAGGGTTACAAGAACTTCGTGGCTTGAATAAACCCGTCATTGCTGCGGTAAACGGTATGGCTGTTGGTGGTGGCTTCGAACTGGCGCTATCGGCCGATATGATTTATGCCTCTGATCATTCTAGTTTCGCCCTACCAGAAATAAAAGCTGGCACACTCGCCGATGCTGCGACACTCAAATTACCCAGTCGAATTCCTTACCATGTAGCAATGGAAATGCTTTACACCGGTCGGTGGATGGACGTTCAGGAAGCGCATCGCTGGGGACTGGTTAACGAGGTGCTACCCGCTGACAAACTATACGAGCGTGTATGGGAAATCGCTAAACAACTAGAGGCCGGACCACCATTGGTATTTGCTTCGATCAAAGAAGTTGCTCGTGAAACCGAAGGCATGAAATTTCAGGATGCTTTAAACCGTATTACCCAGCGCCAAATCGAGTCCGTCGATGTGCTATACGGCAGTGAAGATGGCCTGGAAGGTTTTAAGGCATTTGCAGAAAAGCGCGAGCCTGTCTGGAAAGGAAAGTAAGAACAATTTATTGCAGACGCTGATCTCAACCTAACGGTTGAAGAAATCCAGTTTATGAGGAGTCAGTGGTGCCCTGCCAAGCAGGATATCGCTGGCTTTTTCCGCCAGCATAATCGTTGCTGCGTTGATGTTTGCACTCGGCAGAGATGGCATCACTGATGCATCAATCACTCTTAGATTTTCCACACCCCTGACCCTCAACTGGCTATCAACTACGGCCATTTCATCGTTTTCAGCGCCCATTTTACAGCTGCCACAAGGATGGTATGCACTGGCGGCATCGTCACGAATAAACTCATCCATCGCTTTGCCCGATCGAATCTGAATGCCCGGCGTGTCTTCCCTGTAATGGAAGGGCTTAAACGCAGGACGTTGCGCTGCGTCGAGGCCTAGCTTCATAGCTTCACGCATGACGCGCCAATCGTCATCGGTTGCCATATAATTCGGATCAATACGCATGGGGTCCGTTATTTTGTTACTACTCAAACGTACTCTACCTCGACTAGTCGGGCGCATCGGGCCAACGCCAATTCGATAACCGTAAGTAGTTGAAACGGGTATCCAGTCTTTGTTAAAAAATACCGGAAAGAAATGAAACTGAACATCCGGATGTGCTACCTCTGGAGAACTGTTCAAGAATGCACCAACGTGACATTGGTTTACCGATGCTACACCCGTTTTAGCGCCAAACCATTGCAGTCCCGCCCAAAGCATGCGGTGTGGTTGCAACTCTCGATTTAAAGACACTGGTTGTTTAGTCTCAATTTGAATGTGACATTCGAGATGATCCTGCAAATTTTCTCCCACACCCGGCAAGTTAACTTTACACTCAATATTATGTTCTGCTAAATGTTGCGAAGGGCCGATACCGGACAGCATCAACAATTGAGGAGAGCCAAACACGCCGGCGCACAATAAAGTTTCTTTGTCTGCGATGACGTCAACTATCTGACCCTTATAACTCACCTGACAACCATTGGCGGTGCTACCCTGCAAATTGATTTTGAGAATTTGGCAACCCGTCCAGATCGTTAAGCGGTTTGATTTTTTACGACTATGTAGATAGGCAAAAGCACTACTGTTGCGCATACCTTTTTTAACACTCATTTCAAAGCGCGACACACCTTCTTGCTGATAACCGTTTACATCATCCGTCAATGGCCAGCCTGCCTGTTGCCCTGCCTCTAGAAAGGCGGCGTCGAGCGGGCTCAGTTGCTCCTGAAGCTGTACACCCACCGGGCCGTCATGGCCGCGATAATCACTGCTGACGGAACTGTTTTCGATCTTTTTAAAATAGGGCAGGCAGCTGGCCCAATCCCAACCATCGGCACCTTCCTGTTGCCATCGATTAAAATCCAGTGGATGACCTCGTAACCAGGTCATGCCATTGATCGACGAGGAACCGCCCAGTACTCTGCCTCTGGGTTGTTGAACTTGACGATTATTAAGATGTTTTTGCGGATCAGTGTAATAACACCAGTTATATTTTGAAGTCGGTTTAAATGCTGACCGTAAACCCGCTGGCATTTGTATTATCCAGGATTTATCTGAGCCACCGGCTTCTAATAATAACACTTGATGTCCGGCATCTGCCAAGCGGCGTGCCAAAACACAACCGGCAGAACCGGCACCAGCAACAATATAGTCGTAACGGGTTTGCAACTCGGAATAGACCTAAATCGCTAGAGGTTCTGACGTTGGAAAAACCTTCGAAAATTCATCGTGCAGCCTGCTCGGAGTGAAATATTTCATCTGGTCGGCTCCATGATTAGCTGTCGCACCACAGACCACCAGACGTTCGAATCCAGCGTCACCCAGAATTTTTTCCAACGATGTATCCACAAACCCACTGTCACAATGCTTAATAGCCACGTCTTCGCCCTCGAGTGATGCCACAAACGACTGTACAACATCATCCTGCCCTTAATGATGAATAGGTATCACCTTATCACCCATTGCCAAAATTTAGCCAATAGACTGGTGACATTATCACTCTCACCAGAGTTGGATCGAAATACGCCATTAGCCTCTTCATGGACAAAGGGCATTTTTACGTCGATTATTAAGAGTCCCGTTTTCATTGTCATTCTCTATTTATATGCCTAGTTAGTGATTTCATACCTAGAGTTTTAGGTTCACTGAGACAACCTGCGCTCGCTTAGAATTTTCTCAACTCGGGGACCATAGATTTGGATATTGACCTCATCACTGAGCACACGCCCGAGTTGTTTATCATAAGTGAAAATACCAGTCACTCGAAGTTGAATGACTTCCACTTTGGTAACGCCGTTCAGCGAGTACCTCCCTCGAAAGAGAGTGAAAGTACCAATACCACGACTGAATGTTTTTGCCTTTGACCTATCACCCACAAGGAAGGAGCCTCCTGTTCACTAACCGCCCAGAGCTAATCATCAAGGAGACAGGTATCGTCTTCCGCGCTATTGCATTCCATCTTATCAAAAAGGCGGGCTGACTATGAAAAGGGTGTCCAATATGATTATTCCGTTAAGGCTAGCGCCGATAAATTGTGCCAACCTATAGCGGATCTCGTGGTATTCGAAAAAATCCTGCCTTAACTTAAGATAAAATTGGAGCTGCTTTAACCGTCTGATACGTAATCCGAAATAACAGTTGCAAATACTAGAGCTGTTCGCTAATAAAGCATTTTAATAGCTATTAAATCTGTTGGGGCATGCAATAAAATACGCTGCGCTTTTCGCCCTAGAGTACTTACCACTGCTCGCTTCATGGCGATTACTGTTAGGACACTGGTCACTGACAATTTTTTCAGTCTTTACCGTAGATAACAGGTAAGAACATATTTAGAGCTGGTCTTCACAGGTTGATTTTGCGGGATAGGCCTTTTAAACTTCTCAATTTTAATTATTTTATCTAGGAGCCTGTCTGACTTAGGGAGTTGTAGCGATGGAGTATCATTTTGATCCTATTTTTTGATCGAATGAGGCGAATAGTCGTTCTATTTAACGAATTAGATTGGAGAATCTGACTAAAGTGGCTTTTCCGCAGTAGGTTCCCTCTAAGTCCGACAGGCTCCTAGAGCCTTTATTAATACTGATTAAGAACAGTATGGAGAAAATCAATGTCATCATTAATCGTTTATCAAAATTACGTCCATGGCCAATATATATCTAATGGCACTGGTGAAACATTTGAAGTCATTAATCCTGCGACAGGTCAGGTTAGCTACTTGGTTGAAAGCGCAAATGAAACCGTGCTGCAAGCCGCTATCGATAGTGCTAAATCTGGTTTTATCGAATGGTCAAAAATGACCGCAGTAGAGCGCAGCCGCATTTTACTCAAAGCAGTTGCGTTACTGCGGGAACACAATGACGAACTGGCCGCTGTTGAAGTGCTAGATACCGGTAAGCCATGGCAGGAAGCGTCGGTAGTTGATGTCGTTACAGGTGCCGATTCAATCGAATTTTTTGCCAGTATTGCCCCCAGTATTGAAGGTAATCAGCAGCAGGTGGGTGATGATTTTTATTATACACGCCGCGAACCATTAGGCATTTGTGCCGGTATTGGTGCATGGAACTACCCAATACAAATTGCTTGTTGGAAATCAGCCCCTGCTTTAGCCTGCGGTAATGTAATGATTTTTAAACCTTCAGAAGAAACGCCTCGCGGCGCAATGCGCTTAGCAGAAATTTTCACACTTGCGGGGGTTCCAAAAGGTGTTTTTAACGTACTTCAAGGTGATGGTCGTGTTGGGGCCTGGTTAACGAACCATGACGATATTGCCAAGGTGTCTTTTACCGGAGAAGTTGGTACTGGCAAAAAAGTTATGGCGGCAGCCGCTAGTTCACTAAAAGAAGTCACTATGGAATTAGGCGGTAAGTCGCCACTAATTATTTTTGATGATGTTGATATAGAAAATGTGGTATCAGCAGCCATGTTAGCTAATTTTTATACTCAAGGCGAAGTATGTACAAACGGTACGCGCGTGTTTGTTCAGCAGGATATTTACCCACAATTTATTAAACGCCTTGTTGAGCGTACCGAGCAAAATATTGTCTGCGGCGATCCGATGAACCCAGACACTAATTTTGGTGCACTTATTTCAAAGGATCATCATCAGAAAGTGCTCGACTACATTGAGATTGGTAAAGCTGAGGGTGCAACCCTACTGACTGGCGGTAAAGCACTACACCCCGAAAATTCGCCCCACGGTTTCTTTATTGCTCCGACTATTTTTACCGACTGCACTGACGAAATGACCTTGTCTAAAGAAGAGATCTTTGGCCCAGTTATGTCAGTACTTACTTTCAAGGATGAAGACGAAGTTGTGCGACGCGCAAATGATACCCGTTTAGGATTAGCAGCAGGCGTGTTTACACAAGATATAACCCGTGCTCATCGGGTAACACATCAGCTGGAGGCGGGTATCTGCTGGATTAATGCTTATGGTCCATCACCTGCGGAAATGCCCGTCGGCGGTTATAAAATGTCAGGTGTCGGGCGCGAAAATGGGAGTGAAACATTGAAATCATATACCCAGATTAAAGCGGTATATGTTGGCATGCAATCAGTCGAAAGCCCATTTTAAGAAATGAGCATGGCTAAAGAGAATATCAACAACACAAATCAATATAGTTTTTTCTCAGTACTAATCTGTTAAGTTATTCAAAACCGTTTTCAAAAGTTTACTGTAATGCCAAGGTCAAGGAAGACTTTTGTTTTTTGTAATATTATTTTGTTACCATTACCCCACAATCTGTGTTCGCCGTGCATTCCTCTGAGGTGAAGATGTATTAACCGGACGACCCTGCGGACTGTTTTTGAAGGCACTTAAATTAATTTGAAAAAAATAGCCCAAGCGAAAACCTAATACGAAATAGCTAGCCCCTATTTTTTTGATAGAATAAAATTTTTTCTTATCAAACAGGACTCACGTAAATTAAGAATACTAAATATTGTCAGACTGAATAATTGGTCAGTGAGCTGATGTTTTGGTTTTAGTCAAAAGACAATAGAGTTACTACAACCCCATTTTTTAAATTCATTTACTATTTAACTTAGTCCAACTTTGCTTCAAGGAATCGGAGGGATTTAAGACATTCACCTAAAATATAAGCCTGTAAGAAAGGCGAGTAAACTTTTGGCGAACTGATTGAATAGAGATTAATGACTCGTTGATGCAAATATCTGCAGTGTTGATAAAACAATTTTTTGCTTGGTTCTGTTTAAACAGCGAGTTTCTTCCCAGAACAGACTATCAGGCGCTATAAAAACTTTATATCGATTAGTTTTTTCTCTGTCATTTTAGTAGCGATGGGCTGCCACAGAATTACAGGCTATTACAATTGCCGGACACAACTTACTCATAAAAAACCTATCGAATTCAAGAAATGGTAATGAGAATAGTTAGAAATCTGAGCTATATTCAAAAACAAATAATAGTCATTACTATCAGCAATACTAGCTCCCTTTAGACATCATTTCGGGAAATTCAATAGTTGCAGGAAACAAAGGAAAAGCACGATCATAAACTGAATTATTGCCAATGGCTGCTATTGCAGAAACTTCAACTCCATTACAGCTTCTTAAGTAGGCTGTAAAAAATTCGTAAAAGACTTTATCATTTAGTTTATCTAAATCATTTTGATTTTCGAGTATAAAAGTCATATATGAGCATTCTGAAACCTTGAAAGACTTATTAAAAATGTTCGATTCAAATTGAATATAAAAATCCCCATAATAATCGTACCCATACCTATGTGGATCAACCCAGAAATTCCCTTTAGCTATATCAGAATTGTAAATATCACTTAAGTCATCCGTTTTTCGGACTGGTTTTTGAACGCCTTCAGAGGTAGAAGCATTATCTTGTGGTAGCTGATCGATAAATAGCCATATTTTAGACCAATTGAAATCAACACTTTGCATTATGACGATAACTATCGAAATAAGAACAAATTTAAACATATTCTTAAAGGAGCCTTTTTAAGTTAGGGACAACAAGGTTCATAGCACCATAACTAAAATATATTGGCCTAAAAAACATAATGGAAAAAAAACAAACGTTTTATTTGAAACTATTAACACTTGGAACTCAATCCAAAACCTATGCTTAATTGCCACGTTTGTAATCAAGGCAATTGACATATCAATGTTTAAATTTAGTAGCGTTTTTTGAGTCATACTCTTTAAAATAGTGCCTGTAATATTGAAATCTAATGTAGAAACCACCGTCTGATTTTGATTATTTTTCTTTGCCCCAACTATGTTAATACTGTTATATCTGTTAGTTTGCAATTCAACTAGGAATAAAAAATATTCATGCAATAACCAATCCATACTTAGAAAAATATTAAAAAACAATAATTTATTAAATATTGCTGTAAGCATATGCCTTCGGGTGTAAAATTTTTTTACAATTATGCGAATTAACTGTCAACAATTATTACATCTCAGGATATTCTACATAAAGTTATTCAAAGCATTAATTGTCACCATGTTGAACTACCTTTAAACCCTCCTGTACGATATAAACGGCTATTGACTCAAATTCATCATTGCCTTTACAGATTACGCAAACACCTTCTTTGTGACTTCCCGAATTGTTCATTGGTGGCATATCGGCATCGGTTAGTTATTTTTGTCTGTTAATGAAGTTAGTTTAGACTTGATGTAGCTTAGGAAATAAATGCCCTCAGAAGACCTCTCAACCAACATTGCATTAACCTGGTAAGATTTCTGCCGAAGTTATTAATGCCTTCGAAATCGTTTCCCCGAGCTGAATGAAGCGGGATAACTTTTGACGACATCTGAATGTCGAATGCCATGTTGCAAAGACGCTTTAATACCTAATATTATGCTGGTGCTGAGCCGGATATAAGTGAACGTCTTGCGAATAACACACGGTAGTGTTATCGAACTATGCTAAGTCAACATTCCAAGGCAGCAGATGGTCGATGCTATCAGGGTTCTTCGCTAAATCATCAAGTAGGCATTTGACGTAGCTAAATGGTATCAGCCCATTGGCTTTGGATGTTTCGATTAGACTGTATAGGGCAGCAATGTCTTTGGCCCCATTTCTGATATTGGCCAAAATACAGTTTTCCTGCAGATAACGAAGGGTTTGATGGCGCGTTTGGCGCGGTTATTAGCGATGTTTAAATCGCCATGATCGATGTATCGGATATGTTTTGGCCATTGCTGTAGGCTGTACCCAATGGCTTTGCCGTCGGCGAATTTTGGGTGCACTTGATTGTCGGATTTATCCAACCCGCTTTGAACTCATCCAATAGTGGTTTTGACTGTTGTAGCCGAAGCAACTGCTTTTCTGTCGCCGTTTGACCTTTGATTTCCTTTTCAATGCGATAGAGCTTTTGAACGTGGTTAACCACCCAATCGATTTTTCCCGTTTTGCCTTTTTCCTAGATTTTCTGCGCTTCAATGAATTTTCTACGCACATGCTCAAAGCATCCGATTAAATGGCTTCGATTTTGTCGTAGCCAGCATAACCATCGACTTGAAGATAACCCGGTAGCCACGCAGATAGTCTTTAGCGCAATGACCCGCCCGCGAGTTTTATTTCTTCTACATATTTTGAAATTATAGAAATAATATTTTGTGTTGCCCGTACTTCTTTGTTTAATTCGACAGACTTGTCGAATTTTATAGAAACTTGATGCACGCCATATTTACTATTTTTATCTATACTTCGCTGTTTTCTACCCAGAAATGCATAAGCGCAAGCCGATGCGTAGATTCCACCAGATAATGTATACCCTGTATTACTACTTTCTGTATTACTACTTTCTGTATTACTGCTTTCTGTTTTTGCGATATGTGTGTAAATCCTTTGAAACGTATTTTTTCGCAATTGTGAGCCCGTTAACTATTGATCCTCCTGATAAGTTTAGTACTACCGCTGTGACTTTAATTAGTTTTTTAGCATTCTCATCGATAAATATCTCGAAATTAGATACGGTTGTATCGGTTAATTCACCGTCAAACTTTATGATAATGCATCTGGCGCAGTTCGACGTGCCTTGATGTAAAGTAAAAGTCATTGGGCTGGCATAGGTTGTAGTCGTATCTATAAAAAAAGGGTCTTAATGAGTAGTAGTGGAAATATTTTTATTTAGCATTTGTGAATATAGTTAATTAAGTATCACTTTTTTTGAGTAGCGTGACTTTCTTAATAATACGCATCAATATTGTGCGCAGTTACCCCAGCAGCTTGGATTAAAATTGAAGAGTGTCTGTCCTTAATTATTATCAAAAAAACTCATCGATTTCGCATCGTTTTAACTAAGTCATTGAAAAATATCATATTAATTTATTAACATACTCATTGTTGCAGTATATTTGTTCAACTTAATTTAAAAAATACTGCTAATATAAATAAAAAAATTGTTTACTAGAATAGAAGCTTCAAGTAATGTTTTAAATTGTGGCGCAAATAAAATTCTTTGCGGCTCTTGGATCACTTAGATCAGAAACAAAAAGATTGACTTATGTTGAATGTTATTTGTCTGTGAACCTAAATTTAATACTAATTAAAAATACATAACTTGGTTCATTTAATTCTATTCAGTCAACATTTCAAGTTTGCAAAATATATTGTATTTTAACCCCACATTTTAATGGTGTTAGGAAAATAATACGAATGTTTAGAGTTTAAATATTAAGGCCTTACTTGGGCCGAAATAAATTTAAATTCTAATTCTAACCTATCTATAAAATCTGGAACTTTAAGATTAATAATAGTTATGGTAACTTTGAAGACATTATAGCTTCTTTATTAAGGCCTAAAAAAGCCCTTGGATATTGACAATATTTTTATGGAAAAGATTATAGAATTTCAAAATGTGTCAAAGTCTTTTGGTGACCTTCAGGTCCTGAACAAACTTAATATGCATGTGAATAAGGGCGAAAAAATTGCTCTAATTGGACCCAGTGGTTCGGGTAAAACAACTATTTTAAGAATTTTAATGACTTTAGAAACAATCAATGCGGGACACGTCTTCATTGACAGTGATTATTTGTGGCATCAAAAAACTGCAAAGGGAATTGTACCTGCGAGCGAGAAACACCTGCATCACATGCGCTCAAATGTGGGTATGGTGTTTCAACAGTTTAATTTATTCCCTCACCTAGATGTAATGAATAACATCGTAGAGCCTCAGATACTTGTCAAAGGAAAGGATAAAGTCAACGCAACAGTTCAAGCACAAAAGCTTTTAGCTCTCGTTGGTTTAGAAGAGAAAGCTCAACACTACCCTCACGAACTTTCAGGTGGCCAGCAACAACGCGTTGCCATCGCCCGAGCCTTAGCACTAGAACCAAAAATCATGCTGTTCGATGAAGTAACTTCAGCCCTTGATCCCGAGTTGGTGGACGAGGTATTAAATGTCCTACGGGTTCTAGCAGCCAATACCGATACCACCATGTTGACGGTTACCCATGAAATGAATTTTGCCCGAGAATTCGCAGATCGCGTTTTGTTTTTCGACAAAGGACAGATCGTCGAATCTGGCAAGCCAGAAGACATTTTCACTTCACCCAAGGAACCAAGAACTCGTAACTTTCTGAAAAAATTTATCAGAGACATCGAGTAAACAGCAAAGCTTTACCATTGAGAAAGGTAGTAAATACTTTTTTCGCCCACATCAAACCAAAAAAAGAGGAAGACAAATGCTAAGAACAAAATTAAGAAAATATTCATCCGCATTCGCGCTATCAGTCATAGGGGCAACTCTATCTATTGGAGCCGCTTCAGCTAGCACTCTGGATGATTTGCGCGAGCAAGGATACGCTACTGTTGCGGTCGCTAACGAGCCGCCATACAGTGACATTAAGGGCGATGGTTACGTCACTGGTGCCGCACCTGATGTTGCTCGTGCGGTGATGAAAAAACTGGGCGTGCCCGAACTCCGCGCTAAAGTGGTCGGTTACGGCGCTATGATTCCAGCATTAATGGCGCGTCGAGTTGACATGGCCACTTCTGGTCTCTATATCAAGCCAAAACGCTGCGAGTCAATTATCTATTCAGAGCCCGATCTTTGTGGTGCAGAAGCTTTCGCTGTTAAGAAAGGCAACCCACTCAACATCAAAACCTATGAAGATATCGGCAACAACAAAAATGTCACTATGACGACCTGTGCTGGCTGTGCGGAAGAAGCCTATGCATTAGAACGTGGCGTATCTGCAGACCAGATTAAAATTATGACGGATCCACCGAGTGGCATGAAGATGCTGCAGCAAGGTCGCGTTGACGTATTTGCACTATCGGGCCTCGGTACAGCTGATCTGCTGAATAAGTTGAACGATCCAAGCCTTGAAATTGTTATGCCCGTAAAAGGCGTACCTATGGGCTGTGCAGGTGCCGCATTTAACAGTGACGACACAGAATTCCGTGATGCCTACGACAAGGCACTGATGGAACTAAAAACTAGCGGTGAATTCGCCAAAATTGTCGAGCCTTATGGTTTTTCAGCAGCGGCAACATTAGCTGTTAAACGCGACGATTTCTGCCCAGGCAACTAGTGTTATACCAACCACTTACTAACGTTTAAACAATTATAGGCGGCTCTCCTAGTGAGGGCTGCCTATAAAAGCTGGTAAATTATGGAAGAAATTCTCGAATACTCCCCCCTTCTAATCAAAGGGACTATTACGACCATTGAACTAACACTAGCGAGCGCGGTTCTTGCTGTGATCATCTCGTTCGTCGTCGGACTATCAAGGTTTTCACGATTACGATTCGTCAGGGCCTCGGCCATCGTATATCTGGAATTCTTCCGTGGCACGTCAGCCATTGTACAGATGTTTTTCATGTTCTATGTTCTACCCTTATTCGGGGTGACATTTCCCCCACTGCTCGCCGGTATTCTGGCTTGCGGCCTGAACCTAGGAAGCTACGGCTCCGAGGTTGTTCGCAGCGCAGTGGAGTCGGTTGGGCGGGGCCAGCACGAAGCCGCGCAGGCACTTAACTATTCGATCTATCAGCGATTTCGATACGTTCTAATACCACAGGCTGTTCCGGTCATGATACCGACATTTGGGAATCTACTCATCGAATTACTTAAACTCACAGCAGTAGCCTCCTTGATTACGATTTCAGACCTGACCTTCATGTCTCAAATCATACGGGTCCAGACGGCCCTGACCCTCGAGCCGTTCTTGGTCATACTAGTTATCTACTTTATTATTTCATCTGTCCTAGTCTGGTTTACCAAATGGATTGAAAGAAAGTTTGCCGCAGGCCGACACACGATTACCTCAAAGGGGGCTTAGACAATGGATTGGAGTTGGGCGGTTGTTTATGAGCTCTTACCTAAGATGTGGGAAGGACTTATCGTTACGGTGCAAGCCACATTTGTTGGGGCTCTGCTTGCCTATGTCCTCGGCTTGCTACTCGCACTTTTAAAAATGTCAAAATCGTGGACCGTCGCCAAGACGTCCTATTGGATATCAGAATTTGTGCGCCGCACCCCTTTGCTGGTTCAATTATATTTTCTATTCTATGTGCTTCCCGATTTCGGCATATTTTTGTCGCCATTCGTTGCTGGGGTAATTGGTCTGGGCATTCATTTCAGTACCTATACATCGGAAGTCTACCGCGCCGGCATTGAAAACGTCCCGACGGGGCAATGGGAGGCTTCTCGCGCCTTGAATTACAACGCTTATCAGACTATGAGTTACGTTATTTTGCCACAAGCTATCCCGCCGATGATCCCACCACTTGCAAACTATCTGATAACCATGTTCAAAGAAACGCCACTTTTGTCCGCCATTACGGTCGTCGAATTGTTCAACGTGGCTACTATTTTTTCGAACAGCAATTACAAGTACCTCGAACCAATGACCCTTGTGGGTGTTTTCTTCCTCATCGTATCAGTGCCAGCAGCTTATGCAGCGATGAAACTTGAGCAGCACTTTAAACCGAAGGGTACCGGATTCAGTTAGTCGAAGATTCAGAGTGCTAATTAGATGCTTTGGACGAAAGTACTCATGCAAAAAATATGAATCTGGAATTGAATGGCATCATACTGTCTATCGCAACTGGCAGAACAGATAGGTAATAACATATCCTGCACATTAAAATATCGGCACAGCAATGACCCCATTTTTTAAAATTTTCTACGAAAGATTAAACTCTTGCAGCGAAGTTCCATTGATGGGATATTTCCGAGATGATTGCTGTAATACTAACGATCAAGACACGGCTTCTCTTACAGTATGCGCTAGCGTGATAGCTAAATTTTGACTGTCTCAAAAAGTATAGGAGCCACCTTAGCCCCCCCCCCCGTTCAAAGTGTGGTTTTGACGTTTTAAGACATCGGGATTTGTGACTTTTTTTCAACCGATTGTTGGAAGCCTATAAAAATGACTCTGCGCCACCTATTTATTTGACGCGCACTTAACAATTAGTACTAGAAACTGTACCGATGGAACCCTTAAAAGCTTTTGCAGTTGATGTGAATTAGGTTTCTAGTCGCCTGTCGGGTTTAGGGTTAATCTAATCGACAATTTCGCTCAAAATCATCTAAAACAATCACTAATTTAAATATACTAGCCGTAAACTACAGCCCGTAAGCTCCGAAGGTGAAGTGCCAGCCCATGAAAGAATTGAAGCGCCTCTTTTGAGAAACCAAGCTTATTCAAAGTACTGAGTGTGGACTTGATTATCGACTAAAGTCCACCAATATGAAAATAAGGCCGATAAACCTAGCATGTTCCTCATCACATCTTCCAGTCGATTTGTCTAGAATACTGATCAACCCGTTATATATAATAGCCTTGGTTTTTCATCTTGTGACTTATGAATGACTGCTTTATCTAAATCCAAACTGCAATACACCCACATGACAGTAGCGATGTTTATACACAGACCTAAATCTTAAATTATTAGCTTTTCCCAGTGAGTTAATTGTTAGATTTCATCAAATTCATTTATGATGCCTGCTTTCGAGTTGCTCAACCCCATTCCATCATGACTGATCCCTATAGCATCGCAATCATTGCTTTTACCTTCCTGCTAGCTGGTGGTGTTAAAGGGACTATCGGTCTTGGCCTGCCTATCATTAGCGTGGGTGTGTTAGTCGCTATCTTCGACCTGACAACGGCTATAGCACTCATAATAATACCTGCTTTCGTTACTAATGTTTGGCAAGCAACTGTGGGGGGCAATGCCATCGTCATTCTCAATCGGTTGTGGCCATTTCTGTCGGTTGCTATTGCTACCGTTTGGATAGGCGCAATCGCGCTAACAACAGTTAATACGGCTTATCTTTCGATTTTTCTCGGTACAATATTGCTGTCTTACTCGTCTCTTAACGTGATTGGGCTTCAATTTCGTATTCCACCACGACATGAAAAATGGATGGGATTAGTCATCGGTGCCGCTAACGGCATCTGTACTGGAATGGCCGGTTCTTTATCTATGCCTGGGGTTTTGTATCTGCAGTCAATCGGCCTACCGAGAGACATGCTGGTCCAAGCAATGGGAATATTATTTTTGCTATCGACCATTGGTTTGGCAATAGCGTTACAGAACAACAACTTGTTACCGTCAGAGCTAACGATTATTTCAGCCTTTGCGGTTATACCATCACTGGTTGGAATGGCTATCGGTCAGCGCATAAGGAAACTGCTATCAGAACAAAAATTTAGACTGGTTGTCTCGATTGCGATATTTCTTCTCGGCCTATTCATTATCTCGAAGGCTTTTCTGTCGATAAATTGAGACTTCTTAGTGTTGTGCGATGGCCTGGTAAGTCACTCTTCTTCACTCTATACAGCCCTATTTAATGCGCTTAATGATTGAGTTCAGCCAGCATGGCTTTTTCGAATGGTTTATTTCTCCCCTCCAGGCGATTCAATACCTAAATCGCAATTAAGCACATTACATAAAATAGGGATGAAGGTTGAGCCTGCTATTTTCAACTGCACCGAGCTGGGGCGGACCACTGTCGTGACATAGATACCGCTCTCTCAAACAATTCCATTGAAGTAGGATTGCCCGGTTTGGGTTGGACAGAGCCAAACTGGGAAACAGTTTGTATTTGGAACCCTGGAAAGTCAGCGGCGAGTTGGATCGTACCCAGTCCGGTTAGCTCAGGCATACTAGCTGGGCGAACTACACGCTGCGTCATATTCGCTAAAAACTGAACAAAATAGGGGTTTCTACTCATCCCACCATCAATAAACAGGTCGTTATTCATTGGAACACAACTATGCATAGCGTTAATCACTTCAGCCGCTCTGAACGCCACGCCTTCCAATATTGACTGAACTAGTTGTTCTGGTTTGTGGCTTAGTGAAAGGCCAACCCAAATGCCCCGTGCACGCGAATCCCAATAAGGACAGCCAAGGCCAGATAACGCTGGCACGAACACAAGCCCTTTCTCAACGGCTGGCGGAGTATCGAACGCATTGATTGCCCTAAAGTCGTGAAACAAACCAAGTGAACGCGCCCAGTTGATTGCAGCACTTGCCGTATAGACGCCACCATCCAAAGCGAATACTGGTTTTTGTCCAAACTTCTGCCAGGCAACCGTCGGTAGGAGACCAAGCGCTGGGTTATTCATGATTTCATCACCGGTTACCATAAGAACAAACGCACCGGTTCCAAATGTAATCTTGGCATCCCCTTTATCGCGGCACCCAAATCCATACAAGGCTGCTTGCTGATCTACCACGCTCGCAGTAATCGGGGTTGCGCCATAATCAGTCGACATCACTCCAAAATCGCCCGTGGTTGGCACAATCTCGGGTAAAACTTCTAGTGGAATGCCAAATATCTGGCACAACGTTTCGTCCCACGCCTGATGTTTTAAGTTCATTAGCGATGTTCTACTGGCAGTGCTGACATCTGTAACAAATCGTCCAGTGAGTCGATCAAGAAAAAAAGCATCTGTTGTGCCAAGCCGAAGCGTTCCGCGAGCCAGTGCGTTTTTTACTGCTGGAATATGAGTTAAAAGCCACGCAAGCTTACTGGCTGAAAAATAGGGGTCGAGTGGCAATCCAGCACGAGCTAGCGTTTCATCCTCAAATCCCTCCGACCGTAATCGTTCAATTTCATCAATAGTGCGGTTATCCTGCCAAACGATCACTGGCGACAAAGCCTGTTTGGTATGGGCGTCCCAAGCCAAACAGCTTTCACCTTGATTGTCGATTCCAATAGCATCAACTTTACCTACAGCATTAACGCATTGCTGGATATTGGCGACAAGTTGTTCGGGATCGTGTTCGACCCAACCTTCATGCGGATAAAACTGTTGATGTTCAATTGAATGAACCACTTCGAGTTTCCCGTCAGTGTTGACGATTAATGCTCGAGTGCTTGTGGTGCCCTGGTCAATGCCGACTATTCGCATAACTTTGCCTTTAGCTAATTGAAAATTCAACCAGTAGGTCTGTCTCTCTTTTTAAAAACACATCCAATGGCATCAAAATTCGACGCATAGGCCTCGAATTAATACGACTTTTCCAGATTTTTTGGCCGCCGCCGACTGCCTCGAGGAAGCCCTTTGCTGGTTTGCCTAATCCAACCTGCATCTGAGTCATACCGCCAGGGCGATTTGATAGAGTCAAACGTTGAGGTACCACATATGCAATGGCCTGATCGGTAATTTTTAACTGGATCGACCCAGATATATCGTATTCTGGTTCAGATAATTCCTGAGCGATTCGCTTTGCAGTTTTGACACCTTCCTGCCAGCACCAGGATGAAGTTTCAGCCGGACCTAAAAGATTACCGGTGCTGTAATAAGCGGGGTCTGTACATTGGCCAAACTGATCAATAACGGGGCCTCCCGATCCGGGATCTACTTCCAGGTGGCTCATCCGCAAAAGCGTCGACTCGGGTCTGAATCTTCCTGAGACAATAATGCCGTCCGTTTCAATATTTTTAAGGTGGCCTGAAGAATCAGTGAATTCTATTGCTTCAACTCTTTCTTGGCCAATAATTTTTGGAGAATTGACCCCTGTAAATAAAGATAAACCTTTAATAGTCAGGTAGGGCTTGACGATCAGGTTAGCAACAATCCGATCATTTTCCTCCACCATTGCAACTGGATTGATACCCAGATGCCGACAAGTGCTAATGGACGAAAAAGAGACCAACTCCGAGCCAAAAATCACTGGGTGCCGGAAAGGACGAATCCCCTGTAGATAAACCATCGATTGCAAAGCCCCGGTTGTGATGATCCCCAGCGGCCTATCACCACCAATAAACCGCTGGGCTCGGCTGCTTTCACGTACTCCAGTAGAAAGAACGACACGCTTAGCCTGCAATTGGGCCAAACCGGAGGGTGAAGAAAGACTCAATTTTCCATTGGGGTGAAGGGCCGTGACCGAAGTTTCTGTAAAAATTCTGACGTCAAGTTTAATCGCTGTTTCAACATTCTTTCTGGCATAGTCAGGTCCTTTCAGGAGCTTCCCATATTCCAAAATACCAAACGGATAATGTCCACAGTGACGGGGTATGCCTCCCGCATCTTTTTCTCGCTCTAGTACTACAACGTTGTCTACGCCCTGCCGCCTCAATTCGGCCGCAAGGGCTAAACCCGAAGTTCCACCACCGACAATGGCTACCGAGCATGAATCAGGTAGTACGGTATTATTGTTCATTATTTACCAAAGCTATAGGCGGATTAAAAAAACCTTCCGTCATTTTTACGACTTCAGCCATGCAGTAAAACCCCTGGCAGCGCCCCATGCAGACCCGCGTCCTGCGCTTTAATCCTTGAAGAGTTGCAGGCGCCACTGGCCCTTGCAGAACATTTTCGATTTCTCGCCGTGTCACCAGTTCACAATGACAGACGATGCCACCATTACCAGGGGTTTGCCAATCTCGCAGATGGTATTCAGACAGACGATCGGAAACAGGAATGATTGGATTCTCAATGGTAGAGCCTTGCAAACTGTCATCCCCAATAAGCTCTGAAACATAGCTCGCAATACCCAATGACGCACTCAAACCTGTCGAGCGAATTCCACCCACACTGACGTAATTTCGATCTTGGAAATGACGGATTAGATAATCTTGAAATTCTGTGGCTGGTCGTAAACCAGCATAGGCTGAAGTTACTTCACAATTTTTCAGTTCAGGGAAGATACCTATTCCCTTGGCAACGAGTTCCTTCAATGTGTCGGCATTCGTCGATGAATCAGTTTTACTGTCTTGGTCTTCGGCCGTTGGGCCCACCAATACGTTACCAAACACTGTCCGGCAGACCACTACACCCTTTGTTGTTTTGGTCGGTACCGGCAGTATGATAGACGATACAAGACTGGATGCGGCTTTGTCGAATACGATGAATTGACCTTTCCTAGGAGTCACCGTAAACAAACTTTCTTTGATTAATCGATGATTCACCCAATCGCCATATAATCCAGCGCAGTTAATAACATGGGTTGCCCGAACGTCTGTCTGGCTTGTTTCAAGCAGCCAAGTGGCTCCATCAAACTTGCCTGAAATCACCTCCGTTTTACGCTGCAGTTTCGCGCCATTCGCTAGCGCCTGCAATAAATAAGCGTGAGCCGTAGTCCAGGGATCAACCAGACATTCCCCCGGAACCTCAAAGCCGTCAAGCACCTGATTGGACAAATGCGGTTCACGCTTCAAAATTTCTTTTTTGCCCAACATACGGACGTTATGTACGCCATTTTTGTTGGCTTTCTCAATCAATGCCTCAAGCTTTTCTTGATGTTGTTTGGACCAGGCCAAAACCAGTGCCCCGGTTTTCAGTATCGGCAAACCAAGACTTTGAAAAATGTTTAAAAATTCCTCGTAACCCCGAGCAATGCAGGCTTGTTCGAGCGAATCCGGTGGCGCATCAAAGCCTGTGTGAAGAATAGCGCTATTGCCTTTAGATGCACCATCCAGCACGTCACTGGCCTTTTCCAGCACAATAACCTTGGCGCCATCCAGCGTTAGGCGTCGTGCCATCGCACAACCCACGACACCAGCACCAACAATGGCGACATCATAATCAAGTTCGGGGCTTTTACTGTTAAATGAGTGATCACCCGTATACTGGTCCAAAACTACATTTTCCTTAAAGTCAGTAATAATAAGTTGATTGAAAGTCAGTAACTGACGATGTCATTGACTTTGCATCGGAATAGAGGCGTATGCATTTTGCATAGTTTTAAAAATCATAGTCAGTAAGAAACTATAGACATTATTCAATAAATACGAAAATAATCACTCAATGGCTCATTATTAAACCGACAGCCTAACTTTGATATCCAGCCTATTGCGACGAGCCTTTAAAAGAACTAAATTAATGATCCAAATAAATTTAGGGTGCATTTAAGGTGGAACTTGCTAAGTTCCACCTTACTGTTATGAAAGTTTATGAATAACGATACGGCACACCTGCCTTTTCCATTACTTCGTTATACTCTTTGAATATCTTGACTACCCGAGCAGCACGTTTATTTTTCGATGCAAGTTCGTCCCAGAATTCATTAGCGTCATTAACAACGGTGTCCCATTCTTCCTTCGGTATTGTTGTTAGCTCTAGTTTGTCACCGTTTACACGTAGATCAGCCTCACCACCCCAATACCACACTTGTCGGTAATAATGGGACTGATCAATTGTGATTTTGAATAACTCTTGTAGGTGTGGAGGAACCTTAGCCCAGCTGTCACTGTTGGCAAAGTAAGAACCACACCACGCGCCAGTAACGTTATTGAGCAAGGCATAATTACAAATGTCGGCCCAACCGACTTCATATGCTTCTGTGAAACCACACCAAGCAACACCATCAAGTTCACCCGTTTGAAGCGCAACTTCAACGTCTTCCCAGGGTACGGTTACTGGTATCAAGCCGTATCGGGCTAAGAAACGACCGGCAGTAGGAACACCAAATACGCGCTTGCCACGTAGATCTTTAAGTGAACGAATGGGATCTTTGGTAAAAATATGAAGCGGATCCCACGCACCAGCGCCCAACCATTCGACGCCTTCGATTTCATCGTAAGCTTCTTTCCAGATTTCATTCAAACCATAGCGTTCAAATAAAACGGGGAGGTCTAGGCTGTATCGCGTTGAAAATGGAAAGTAACCACCAAAATCAGCAATATCCGCAGGTGACGCCATAGTTGCATCGTCTGATTGTACTGCATCCAATGTGCCATCTTGAAGGGCCCGAAACAACTCGCTGGTTGGCACCAGTTGGTCAGCATAATACAGCTCTATTACCATCTCACCATTGGCAGCCTTATTAAATGCCTCAATCTGTGGTTTGATGACATGAGCACCCAGTGGTGCACCGGAGTAGGTCTGAAGCCGCCATTTAATTGGGGCACTTGCTTTGACTATGTTTGGAGCTGAAATAGCCGTCGCTGCCACTGCAGCGCCAACACCGGCCTTTTTTATAAAATCACGTCTGCTACTCATATTGTTCTCCGAAGTGTTAAATTATTTGGCAAGCAAATTTGCCAAACTATAAACCCCAAAACAAAGGGTACTGCTATTTTCCGTATACGTAATTGGGTAACCACATTGCGATTTCAGGAAAAACCATAATTAGTGCCAGCGCTCCAGCCATCACTAAAACAAAGGGAATAATTGAGTTGTAGATGTCAATTATTGAAATTTCTTTGGGTGCCATTGCGCGCATTAAAAACAAGTTGTATCCGAATGGTGGGGTCATATAGGCGATCTGAGTCGTGATTGTGTACAGCACCCCGTACCATATAAGATTAAAACCCAGCGCATCGACCAGAGGAATGTATAGCGGAGCAACAATCACCAGCATTGCCGTATCGTCGAGAAATGTGCCCATAATCAAAAAGGATAGCTGCATCAAAATTAAGATTGTCCAGGGACTAAGGCCAAACTGCTCTGTAAAAAGGCTATCGATCGCCTTAACCGCACCTAAACCATCGAACACTGCACCAAAACCGAGCGCAGCTAGAACAATCCACATGAACATACAAGAGATTGCTAGCGTTTGACGTACCGATACTTCAAACACTTTTTTGGTCATGCGCCCCTTCAAAACTGCAGCAAAAAAAGCGGCCATTGCGCCGATAGCCGAGCTTTCAACTAAACTGGTCCATCCGTTGATGAAAGGAACCATCATGGTAAAGAAAATTCCAAGAGGTAGTAGTCCAGACAGAAGCAGTCGGCGTTTTTGTGACTTGGTGATAGCGTTCATTTCTTCAGCCGGAATCGCTGGCCCAAGGTGGGGCTGAAATTTACATCTAACTGCGATGTATATGACGAATAAGACGGCCATCATTAAACCCGGAACAAGGCCTGCCAGCCACAATTGTCCAACAGGTTGACGTGCAATCATGGCATAGAGAACTAAAACGACTGAAGGCGGCACCAGTATTCCCAAGGAGGACCCCGCCTGAATCACACCCGTAACCATGCGCTTATCGTAACCTCGGCGCAGTAGCTCAGGTAGTGCGATGGTGGCGCCTATTGCCATTCCAGCAACAGAAAGTCCGTTCATAGCTGAGATTAGTACCATTAGGCCAATTGTTCCAATCGCAAGTCCACCGTTTATCGGCCCCATCCAGACGTGAAACATCTTATACAAGTCTTCGGCGATTTTACTTTCTGACAGTATATATCCCATGAAGATGAACATTGGTAGCGTTAGCATTGGGTACCATTTCATTACTTTCATTGCGGCACCAAACGGGATATTTACCCCTCCCACACCCCATAGAGTGAGGGCAGCGATGGCAGCAATCGCACCAATAGCGCCAAATACGCGTTGCCCGGTTAAAAGCATCAACATCATGGAAGAAAACATAAATAATGCGATCAATTCCTGAGACATCAGATTTGTACTCCCCGTAATTTGGCAATATCTTTAATTAATTCAGAGATCGACTGCAGCAACATTAAGAAAATACCAAAGCACATTATGGATTTTATAGGCCACATAAGCGGGCGCCATAAACTAGGGCTGAGTTCACTATACTGAATGGCGTAGAGTGTTGAATTTATGCCGCCTGTCAACAAGACTCCAAGATAAAAGATTAGAAACAATACGGTAAAGCAATCTACCCAGGCTTTTTTACGTTCCGACCAGTCTCCATAGAAAAGATCCATACGGACATTTGATCCAAGCTGAATCGAGTAGGCTCCACCCACGAGATAGTAGGCAACCAGAACGAATTGCGCGGCTTCCATTGTCCAAAAGGCGGGTACAACAAAGAGTTGTTTCGAAATAGTCGACCAAGCCAGAATCGCGATTAATAAAAATATCGTGTACATCATGAATCGACCAATCAGATAATTAAATCGATCGACAATACGAACAAAAGCCATTATGAATTGCGGCATACTCTCAAACCTCTCTTAGTCGAATTCTTAGCTATTCGCATCGGGTCTTGGCACAGAAGCTTGTTTAGATACGCGAGGAGGCAAAATTTCGTAATTCATTACAATATTCCAACCTTGTTTTCGATTAACGCGTTATAAAGCGCAGGTTCAGGAAACTTATCGACAATGAGGTTATTAATTTCCTCCAAGTCGCATACTTTAAAAGCAGCTCTATGTTCGTATTTTGAGCTATCTGCCACAACTGTAAGCCTTGATGCTGCTTCAATCATTGAACGACCTACTTGCGCTTCATCGTTTGAATAGTCCATCGCACCCGTAATATCAAGAGCACCTATTGTAATAATGGCATGGTCAGCACGGAACTTTTGAATATCACTTATTGTTGATGAGCCAACGGTCTGTGAATTGCCGTTTATATACCGCCCGCCCAAAAGATAAACTTCCGCTTCGCCTGTTCCCGACGCGAAAGTTGCTGCTATACGTGTCGAATTGGTCACCACGATAAGGCTTTTAACCCGTGCTAACGCTTCGGCGCAGATCAGTGTGGTAGAACCGGTATCCATAAAAATTGTTTGCCGTGGCGTGATTAACTTCGTAATTTTTTCAGCAATCAATCGTTTAGCGAGCGCATTTCGGCCCATCCTTTCATCAAAAGCACCCTCGTCACATCGCAAAACCTGACGCGCACCTCCATGCACTTTACGAATACGCCCTGCCTCAGCCAAAACACTGAGATCGCGACGAATCGTTTCTTGAGAGCTATGGAACTTGATCGCAAGTGTTTCAACGCTGACTTCACCATGCAGCACTATCAGGTCGAAAATTTCTTGCTGACGAACTCTGGGCTTTACAGAAGAGCTGCGTCCTGCCATCAAAGCAGACTCTCAACAAAAGAAATACTTACAGCTTGTCGGCTTAAAGCAGTATCATTTTTTTGAGCTAATAGCCGAATGGTCATTAGAGGTCGCAACATATTGATTTAAATGAATTAATTATTTTATAATTTCTGTTTTAAATTTACCATATCACCGATTTTAAAAATAGTCTACTTTGTCATGAGAATTTTTCGAACATTATCTAGCGTCATCGAACTAAACTGAGGCAGAACTGGGTGTTATGTTGCTAATCTTGTTTAACCCTATGTTCTGATTTTGGCTAAAAAAAGCGAGAGAAAGCTAGGTTTGACCACGCTATGCCGATGACTCTGAACATGGATAATGAAAGTAACAAGCCAGCTAGAGGCATTTTATTATTATTCATCTGCGCTAGTATTCTGTCGGAACCAGAATACAATAATGGGCACCTGTGGTGCAAAAGATGCAAAGGCTGAATAACCGTCCCGAGCTTACTTAATAGATTTCTTAACCGTAAAACTATCTTACTTTAAGCCTTATGTTTTTGAATCATCGCAACCATGACAATTCCAGGCGTCAATATCATAAGACTTATCCAGCCCAGTAAACCCGGCTCTTCACCCAAAAATATCAAACTCAGGATAGTGCCCAAACCCGGCACTGCAGCCATAAATGCCGCTGTGGCCGCCGGACCAACATGCCGAACCGCCGCCGCAACCAACAGGAGACCGAGTAAATTAGGTATAAGCCCTTGATAAAAGATTTGAGTGAGTAATTGTGATTCAGATGCTTGAGCTATGCCACTCGGCAAAAAAAGGTACCAAATGGGCACGAAAATAATCGCATTGATGACCGAACTGCACATCAGTATTTGAAGTGTTTTTATCTGCCACAGGCGACTAACAACCAGATAAGCCGAGAAAAAGATCGCTGCAATCACAAACATCAGGTCGCCTATCCAACTATCAGACAACGATAAATTTGACTCATCGGCCACCGCCAGACTGGCACCGACTATTATGACGACTACACCAACCATTTGACCAATGGACACTTTTTCAGAAAGCCAGTACCAACCGATCAACAGCGTAAATGCAGGCAGCACACCGTTCATAAAAATGCCGCCGTGCGCGGCTGGTGCGTAGACAAAGCCACCAAACACAAACAGTATATAAACCGGACTCAGCAAGAAGGTCAGTATTGCAATTCGCTGAATCGGCATCGATTTCCAAGGTTTAAAATACAACACCAGAGGCAATGTAAATATTGCCGACACACCATAACGTAATGCGGCCAGATCAAATACGGTTAAAGTTGACTGGGCACCGGATCGAGTAACCACTAGCCATGTCGCCCAGATGAGTGCAACTGCAGCGGCACAGGTATAGCCCAGTAAAGGCTTGTTTGATGACTCCACCTGGCTATCGATAGGCTTATTGATCAGTTTGTCGAGTTCAGATAGTGACATTAGGTCACCCCTATTACGCTTGAATTATTTTTAGGCATGGATAAGTCTATAAGTAGCGACGAGGTGAATAGGGATCCGGTAGAATACTATGCACCTCGGAGGAAACAAATTTGGCAATTAACTCGCCAGTAGCGGGACCCAATGTTAATCCCATATGTGAGTGCCCAAAGGCGAGCCATAAATTTTTATGGCGAGGCGCTGGTCCAATAATAGGCAGTGAATCAGGCGTGCTCGAACGACGACCCATCCAGGGCTTGTCGAGTATTATTTTTTCTATCGGGAATGCCTCGCGAACCCGTGGTGTCACCTTGGCAATTTGAGTGGGCGTTTCAACGGTGTCTCGATGAACCATGTTGGAACCGGTTGTTACCCGCAGTCCAGCATTCATTGGGATCATTACGAAGCTGCTATCAACATCGAATACAGGGCGGTTTAAACGCTTACCTGGCTGCGCCTTAAACACCGTATGATAGCCTCGCTCAATAACGATTGGGTTGCAATAACCGAGTGGCTTTAACAGCGTTGGAGTCCACGAGCCTAGACAAACAACCAGCTTCTCAACAGTGTCTTTGCCCTGATCGGTAATCATATCCCACTGATTTGACCGACTCACGATTTGCTTTACGTCAGCCTGTTTGAACTGACCGCCCAGTGATAAAAAAAACGTGGCATAGCATTGTGACAATGCCTGTGGGTCGCGCAACGATTGGCTACCTTCGATGAGCAACCTTTTTTCATACACATCGTGTAGATCTGGCTCGAGATCATTGCACTCGGCCTTATTGATAACCGAATACTTAACACCACACTGATCGAACAGCTCTCTTTCAAGTGGGTTACGATCGAATGTATGCTGGTTTCGATATAGTTTGAGTGCGCCAATTGGATTAAGCAAATGCCCTGCGTTCGACTGTTTAATCCATGCCAAATGTTTCTCGACTGATGGAAAGGTAAGCCGACTCATAGCAAGCCCATCATTCACATAAGTATTACGATTGCAGCGCAGTAAAAATTTAACTAACCAGGGTAACAACCAGGGCAAATGTGAATAATGCATCAGAAAATCACTTTCCTGATTAGTCGCGAGTCGGAACAATCGCACCAACAGTTCGGGGCTTGCTAGCGGCACAACCGAGCTTAAGCTCAGAATGCCAGCATTACCATAGGATGTTTCTTGCCCAAAGCCACGACGGTCGACGAGCGTTACCTGATAACCTTTTTGCTGGAGTTCAAGCGCGCAACAAATTCCAACTATGCCTGCGCCAAGCACTGTGATTTTACCCTGTGGCATTGCATGTTATTCCAGAAATGGGGAGTGCGTGACTATTGATCTCTTATTTAATCCGTAGTGAATGAAAGCTGTTACTTTAAAGCAGTTGATTCAAAATTTTATCAAACCGGGTACGTTTCATATTCTTAAGCAACCTTTTAACTTCAACTGGATAATCAGACAGATTATCTATTTCATCAAAGTGATCCACTTTCGTGCAGTGCGCCATAACCAAGCTGAGTTCATCCGCGAACTTTTTTACCAGTTGCTGGTTAGGGTCTTGAATCAAAATTCCATTTTCAAGATCGAGCCGCCAGGCCCTTGGATTGATATTGTGTCCAGTAATTAAATAGTTAGATTGGTCGCTGTTTATCCCTTTAAGGTGGAAACTATTCGATTGATCCTGCCATAGATTAACGTCGAGGTGCCCGGCATCAATATGTTTTTGATTGGATTTCAGAAAGCGTTTGAGATTAGATTCGTAAACATAAGGTAATATTCCAATTCTTTCGAAACGCTCCCCCTCTGGAATAAAAAAATCGTTGGCTTTTTTATCGCCAACAATCACCGTGACTTTTATTTTTTCACGCAGTAATCGCAGAACCGCTTTATAGACTTTAGTAGGAAAGTTAAAGTAAGGTGTAAAAATTATAATTTCATTTTTAGTTTGATTTATTAGTTGCAGAATAGTTTTGTTGAGCTGGTTTTTACGGCTACCCAGTCCTAAAACTGGGGTTAAACTGATATCAGCTTCCTCTACAGGCCTGCTTGACTGAAACTGATATTCGGACCTTCGTAATGATAATTTTTGACGTCGAATCAGTTGCCTAATGCTTTTTACCGACACAAAATGATTACTAGTGAGTGACTGCACTGCCTGACTACTCGCCAGATTTTTATTTAAATATTTGACGAAGCTGTCAGCTAAAGCGGCACTGTTAATAGTATGGTATCTATCAGCCCGATAACGATCCGCATAATGAAGATAGATGTCATTAATACTGGCACCGCTGTATAGCACGGTATCATCAAAAACTAACCCTTTCAGGTGCAGAACACCCAAAAACTCTCGACTTTTAACTGGCACACCATAAATCTTGATGGAATGTTGGTACAGACCATTTAGTTCTCGATACAAACGGATATTACCGATCGATTTTTTATGCCCTACCAGACCGCGTTGGGCGCGCAGGAAATCAACAAATACTTTAACATCAAGCTGAGGATTTTTTTTCTTCGCTTCGTACAAAGCGGTTAGTACTGCTGCACCTGCGGCATCGTCCTGCAGATAAAGAGCCGTGATGTAGATTCTCTTTTTGGCTGATTCAATGAGTTCAAAAATTTTATGCTGATAGCCCCTTGTACTGGGCAAAATAGACAAATCTTCTTTTGAAATTTTAAATGTGGTTAGCCTGTCAATATAATTACTGAGGCCTAAATTCATAAGCGTTCTAAGGCAAGCAAAAGGAAACCATAGTCTACCATCATCCCACAGTATTGATGCATCGAATCCTACTTTGACATACAGACTCATCCAACAAGCATTCATCCGCTACTTATTTCGATATCAGAGATTTGGCGCGAGTTTTAATTTGCGATATATTGGCCAGCTTGTTTACTGGTCAGGTGTTCATAACCAGTTATTACTCAATTGAGGTTTTATTATGAAATATAATGCGCTAGGTAACAGCGATATACTTGTCAGCGAAATTTGTCTGGGCACCATGACCTGGGGAGAGCAAAACACCGAGGCTGAAGCATTCCAGCAAATGGACTATGCGCTTGACCAGGGCGTAAATTTTTTTGATACCGCCGAAATGTACCCAGCCAGTCCAATATCTGCCGATACCTGGGGCAATACCGATAAAATCATTGGCAACTGGTTTAAGCAGTCAGGAAAGCGCGATCAGGTCGTCCTAGCCACCAAGGTCTCTGGTGCCGGGTTATCCTGGGTACAGGATGGCATCGATATCTCACCCACCAAAATTGCGATTAGCATCGAAGGCAGTTTGAAAAGGTTGCAAACTGACGTAATCGATCTTTACCAGCTGCACTGGCCTAACCGTGGTTCCTATCATTTTCGACAGGCCTGGCGCTTCGACCCTACTTCACAAAACCGTGAAAAGACACGCGACCATATACTGGAAACTCTGCAGGCTTTACAACAGCTGGTAGATGACGGCAAAATAAGACAGATTGGTTTGTCTAATGACAGCTGCTGGGGCATTAACCAATGGTTACAGATCGCCGAAACGAATCACTTGCCTAGAGTCGCAACGACACAAAATGAATATAGCCTGATGTGTCGCACTTATGACCTGGATCTGGCTGAACTGTCGCACAATGAAAACGTCGGACTGCTGGCTTATTCGCCACTAGCAACCGGCTTGTTAACGGGCAAGTACTCGTCGAACAAAATACCTGAAGGATCACGTAGAAGTATAGCACCCGATCTGGGAGAACGATTTGATGACAATAGCTCGGCAGTGGCTGACGCTTATGTCGCCGTAGCCAAAAAACACGAGCTTGATCCTTCACAAATGGCGCTTGCCTTTTGCAACCAAAGACCCTTCGTTACATCAAGCATTATTGGTGCGACAAACCTGGCGCAACTGGCCATAAATATTGGTTCAACGGAACTTCAACTTAACGAAGAAGTCTTAAGAGATATTTTTGAGATTTACCGCAAAAATCCGATGCCATTTTAACTATCTATCACTAATTTAGCAAAAAACTATGATTAATCAGACATCAATTCTTGCAGAAATGCGTGTATTACCGAACATTGATAGCCAATTTGAAATCACCAGACGTATCGTATTTATCAAGCAATACTTGCTTTCGGCTGGTTTAAAGACCTTGGTACTTGGTATTAGTGGTGGCGTTGACTCAAGCACCTGTGGTCGTCTGGCTCAACTAGCAGTTAACGAGTTAAATAACGATGACCCTAATCAAGACTATCGTTTTATTGCAGTACGCCTGCCATACGCAAAACAAGCTGATGAAGATGATGCGCAAGCTGCTATCCAGTTTATTCAGCCAAGCCAAACCCTCGTAGTCAACATTCAATCAGGTGTCGATGCTATTCATGACAGCGTCACAGCCGCTATTGATCACGTTGGCTTGCTTCCTAAAAATGAAGGAATTATCGATTTCAACAAAGGCAACGTCAAAGCAAGGATGCGTATGGTTGCACAATACGAAATTGCGGGGATACTAGGTGGCTTGGTGATTGGCACCGACCATTCGGCGGAAAACATCACGGGCTTTTATACAAAGTTCGGTGATGGTGCCTGCGACTTAGCGCCACTCTTTGGCCTTAACAAACGTCAGGTACGTCGTGTTGCCAACGAACTAGGCGTGCCAGAAGCGCTGGTGTATAAAGCACCCACTGCCGACCTAGAAAGCCTAGCTCCATCGAAACCAGATGAAGATGCACTTGGCCTTAGCTATGATCAAATTGATGACTTTCTTGAAGGTAAATCAGTTGGATTAGAGGCCGAGCAACATTTAATTGAGATTTACTTGCGGACTCAGCATAAACGACAGTCTATAGGGACTATTTACGATGCTTAAATTGAAGAGAGTATCGAGCATTTAACCAAGCTGCAGTGGATTTGAATTTTTAATTAAAGGCGTATGAATGCGCCTTTAATTTCAAATCAACAATCGAAATTCAAGCCTGCTGCGACCCAAACATAATGACAAACACACCAACAAGGCAAATACCCACCCCGATGAAGTCAGCCATCGTCGGTTTAATGGCATCAACAACCCAAAGCCATATCAGTGCAACAGTGATGTAAACGCCACCATACGCTGCGTAGACTCGGCCAGCCGCCTGCGGATGAAGCGTTAACAACCAGACAAACAGTGCAAGGCTGCAACTGGCAGGAATCAGTAGCCATAGTGATTTATCTTGCTTAAGCCAAAGGTAAGGGAGATAACAACCCACAATTTCTGCAATGGCTGTGAGTGTAAATAAACCCAACATCTTGATTAGGTCGAACGGTGTATTTACCACAAAGCACCTGCATTTAGCTTTATATTCAACTTTCTAACGTAATCGTAAAAACGCCTCATTTGGCGTATCGAAACCGCTGATAACAACAATCACAAGGACACCGAAAACGACTAGGCCATAGCAAATCCGACCCCAGATCAATAAAATTGATGCCGCACTAAAAAGCGTAAAAAACCCCTTATTCCGTTGTCATTAAGGGCTCAGCAGTATTCACCTAGGGCTATGACCATCGTGCAGTCTACATTATCTACCCTGAACGGTTGAACCAGCACATACTCCACCAAATCGATAAAAGTCTAAGCATTTTAACCTACGTGGGATTCGATGATCATCACCCTATATTTCTGCTACTGGCCTAGATAATGTTTTGTATTCTTCATGCATTTTCAGATCAATTATTCTTGGGTCATCGATAAAAAAACATTCACAGACGCTTTATTTAAACATCCTTGTGTGATTAGAAAGCCTGGATATTTTTACTCCTTCATTACCAGCAATCCTGATTTATCAATAGGTTCATGCTTGTTTTACTTTACTTACCCAAAAGCCCTTCCGCCTGCTCATCCGCATGATAGGACGAACGTACCATTGGCCCGCTGGCAACATGATCAAAGCCTAATGAATAGGCATACTCACCGAGGCGATCGAATTCATCAGGGGTAACAAACCGCTCTACTGCCAGATGATCAAGACTGGGTTGTAGATACTGGCCTAGTGTCAGCATGTTTACGTCGTGTGCTCGCAGGTCGCGGAGTACTTGTTCTACATCCGCTATTTCTTCACCTAAACCGAGCATGAGTCCAGATTTAGTTGGGATGTTTGGATGAAGAATTTTGAATTTCTTTAGCAAGTCGAGCGACCATTGATAATCAGATCCTGGACGAATTTTTTTGTACAAGGTTGGCACTGATTCGAGATTGTGATTAAAAACATCCGGTGGCGATTTAGACATTATGTCTAATGCAACATCCATTCGGCCACGAAAATCAGGCACCAGTATTTCGAGTTGAATGTCCGGGTTGAGCCGTCGGGTCTCCTCGATACAATCGATAAAATGTTGTGCACCACCATCGCGTAAATCATCACGATCAACCGAGGTAATAACCACATAGCGCAACCCCATGTTTTGAACTGTCTTTGCG
>CAWVZP010000012.1:0-30530 GCA_963934675.1 uncultured Gammaproteobacteria bacterium
ACTTTGACTAAACTAGCGGTTATGATGAATAAATTTCTATTGGCACATAGTGCGGACCGACCCGGCGATGAGCTGCTGGATGATTGCCTGAATCAATTGAGTGATATTCCACCCGAGGCTAATTTTGGATTTTTATATCTTAGTGATCGTGTCGCTGATCAGGCTGACTTTATCCTCGATAAGCTGAAGCAGGTAACCGGTATTTCGGATTGGGTGGGTACGGTTGGCATTGGTATTATTGCCAGCCAGGTCGAATATTATGACCAACCTGCGATGGCGATCATGGTGGCTGGTTTTAACGAGGCTGATTTTTATATGTTGCCTAATTTGACCGGCGCCACTGCGGATCTGCCAGACGAGCTAGCCAGTTGGTGTAATGCCAATGATTTCAATGTTGGTTTGCTCCATGCAGACCCAGGCAACGTTTCGACACAACCCTTGCTAAAGAGCCTGGAAGCAGAGATCCCAACCGCCTTTTTGGTCGGCGGTATTACCTCTTCGCGGGGTAGTAATGCTCAATTCGCAAATCAACTATTACATAATGGTGTGAGCGGTGTTTTATTTTCGCCAGCCGTGCCGATAATGACGAATTTGACACAAGGCTGTACGCCGATTGGTGGTCGGCATGTCGTGACAAATTGCGATAGCAATGTGGTGCGAACGCTCGATAATCGTCCTGCGTTGGATGTGTTAAGTGAAGATGCAGGCGAAGTGATTGCGCAGGATTGGCAACAGGCGGCGGGTTATATATTTACGGGTTTAGTGAATAAAAACTCTGACCTGGATGATTATTCTATTCGGCAGATTGTGGGGATTGATCGCGAAGAAAAGATTTTCGCGATAGGTGATTACTTGCAACACAATGACGACATTATTTTTTGTCGTCGTGACGGTAATTCTGCCATCGAGGATATGGAACGCATGCTGCTAGATTTAAAGTCACGTTTAAGCGCCCCAATCAAGGGAGGCGTTTATGTTTCATGCCTGGGTCGAGGACGACAACAGTTTGGCGAGCATTCAGAAGAGGTTCGATTCATCCACAGTGTGCTAGGCGATTTTCCGCTGGTCGGTTTTTTTGCGAATGGTGAAATTCACAAGAATGCACTCTATGGTTTTACCGGTGTGTTAACTTTGTTTGTTTAACCGGTTCTACGACTCTATTTTCTGAGTTTCTTTTGCAGATTTGGGTTCACCCTTAGGCCAAGCGCCGAGTGGATAGGGGTGGTGCTCACTATTAAAGGTGAGGAATTGAAGGATTTGATAGGCATAGGTCGCGATACTTTGCCCCAGTTTTAGTAAGCGCTCGTTGGTTTCACCCGTGATCAGTTTGTGAATGAATTGAAAGATGATAACGCCATACAATACAAAATCGGCGATACCTGCCAGGAATGCGAATAAGAGCATATAAAGTCCACGTATCCAGGTAGATTTTTGTTTCAGATTGCTTTTAGTATCGTTATTCATATTCCCTCTCTATCCTCATCCACTAAGTTTAGTTAGTAATCATTATACGTATATCAGGGGCGTTGTTAATTTTTTTAGCCTTCCTGAATCTGATATCCCTATTGTGTCAGGTTTCCTGCAACTATAGACAGGCTGTCTCAAATGCTTTTAGCTCTTCAGTCAATGCGTTGCTGTTTGATTAGCCAGTCGATGTCGTTATTATAACGCAGGCGGTAAACATAATTATGATAACTCCCGATAGTTTAGTTAATTTAACTTGATGGGTATCTGTTAACAGGCCCTGCTTGGCTTATATCGGTGCAATAGGCTTAGTTTTTGATGCGTCGGTGACTAGTTTCATTTGAGATATGGTTATAAAGTTGCAGGGTGATAAATAATATAAATAGATCTTTCAATCAATTCGGACTCCGATTATAGTACCCTTGATAGACCTAAGCCGCGATAGGAGAGAGCCAGACTGGCCGCCGAAGACGCAACTGCCCGGAAACGATCAGGCAAAAAGACTGTCATGGTTGTCTTATTCTGGAGAGTGGTACACCGCTACCCACCGAAGGTGAAAGGTTGAACGAGTTGACTAGTGTAATCGCTAGCGCGACACGTAATCGACTCGATCTCTCAGGTAACCGGACAGAAGGGTTTTCGTGCTAACTACTTTAGGTGTGTTATGAGTAAAAAAACTCCGTTCTATCAATCTCATCTCGATGCATCGGCCAAAATGGTCGACTTTGCTGGTTGGGATATGCCCATTCATTATGGTTCACAAATCACCGAACACAACATTATCCGCACTGATGCCGGTATGTTTGATGTATCACACATGACGGTGGTTGATGTCACCGGTGCTGATTCGAGTGCTTATTTAGGTCATTTACTGGCGAATGATATTGCCAAGTTGAAACAGCATGGCAAGGCCCTTTATAGTTGTATGTTAAACGCCGAGGGTGGTGTAGTTGATGATTTGATCGTTTACTTCTTAGATGATCAGTTTTATCGTGTCATTATTAACTCTGCGACGCGTGATAAAGATCTGGCCTGGTTGAACCTGCAATCAGACGGTTTTTCGGATATTAATTTGGCCGTACGTGACGATGTTGCAATGATTGCAGTGCAAGGGCCAACGGCACGCGAAAAGACATTGTCCTTATTTGAATCAAATCGTGCAGAGCTTGAGTCTGTAGGGCGTTTTGGAGCGGCAACGATTGGTGATTATTTTATTGCGAGAACCGGCTATACCGGTGAAGATGGCTTCGAAATTTTGATGCCGTTAGATCAGTCGGTCGATTTTTGGCATCAGCTTTTAAATGCTGGCGTTAAGCCTTGTGGACTTGGTGCGCGCGATACGTTGCGGCTCGAGGCTGGTATGAGTCTTTACGGTACCGATATGGATGAATCTACAAGCCCACTTTGTTCTGCGCTAGGCTGGACGTTATCAATATCAGATGACAGAAATTTTGTTGGTAAATCGGCGCTTGTAGCAGAGAAGGAGCAGGGCATTAAGCAGCAGCTAGTCGGTATTGTTTTAAAAGATAAAGGTGTCCTTCGTAATCATTTGAAAGTGGTCACAGACAAAGGAGACGGTGAAATTACGTCGGGTAGTTATTCACCTACATTAGGTAAATCTATCGCATTGGCTCGAATTCCAGCTGGCGTGACCGGTGAAGTAGAAGTTGAAGTACGAAATAAATTGTTGAAAGCAGACATAGTTAAAATTCCTTTCGCCCGTAATGGCAAATCTTGTATTTAATGAGTTGGAGAAAAAAATGAGCAATGTACCTTCCGAGTTAAAATTTCTGTCGTCCCATGAGTGGGTAGCAGTTGATGGCGATGTGGCGACAATCGGTGTTTCAGATCATGCGCAAGAGTTACTGGGCGATTTGGTTTTTGTCGAACTGCCCGAAGAAGGCAGTACTGTGCTTGCTGGTGATGCTGTTGGCGTTATTGAGTCGGTGAAAGCTGCATCAGATACCTACGCGCCTATCTCAGGTGAAATTGTTGAAGTTAATTCAGAGCTTGAAGATTCTCCAGAGAAAATCAACGATGACCCTTATGGTGATGGCTGGATGTATAAAATTAAGATTGATGATCATAGCGAAGTGTCCGATTTGTTGGATGCGGATGCTTACTCTGAAACAATCGCTGAAGAAGAATAACGCGCACGACTATTCTGGTCGACGCTGCTCTGGTTGGTTCTATCTGAACCAGCCAGAGGGCTGCTCGGAACTAGTCTGCCAATTCGCTGGAGTGCGTCAAGTAACATCCCCTCCCAATCCTCTGCATTTATTATGGCGCCTAGCGCAAACAAGGGTTTCTACCGATTAATTAAAGCGGCTCAATTCAGTCGACAGGGCATGCAGTCGGCTTATCAACATGAAGAGGCTTTCCGACAGGAAGTCTGGTTGGCGGTCGTGCTCATTCCTTTGGGGCTATACTTGGGTGACAATGGTGTCGAAAAAGCATTGCTTGTGGGTAGTGTCTTTGTCGGTTTTGCTGTTGATAGTGGTTTGGGTACTTGTGCTGTTTGGATAGACCTCTGGCTAATAACATCATTAACAATAACATCCCTGCAATAACTTTCAGTTGGGTCCTAAAGTGACCGATGGCGAACCAACAAAATCGATCAGGCAACAATGCCTAGTTTTGCTTAATTAAGTCGTTGCGTTCAGGCATAATTGTGATTTCTTTTGCCTACGCCTGTTTTTATGATTGCCTATCCCGAAATTGATCCAGTTGTTGTTGCCTTAGGCCCTTTAAAGGTTCATTGGTATGGACTGATGTATCTGATCGCCTTTGGGTCTGCGTGGTGGTTAGGCAAGCGTCGCGCTCAAGTTGCGGGAGCGCCACTTAAAGCGTCTGATGTCGATGATTTGATCTTTTATGGTGCGATGGGCGTTGTTCTAGGTGGACGTTTTGGCTCCGTATTATTTTATAATTTTGATAGTTTCTTGGATAACCCACTTTATCTTTTTAAAATATGGGAAGGCGGTATGTCTTTTCACGGAGGATTTATTGGTGTTTTGGTTGCCATGGAGTGGTATCGACGCAAGCTCAATTGTAGTTTCTTTCAACTGACTGATTTTATTGCGCCACTAGTGCCCTTGGGGATAGCCGCTGGACGGTTTGGCAATTTTATCAATGCCGAACTATGGGGCGCGCCAGCCAATGTGCCTTGGGCAATGAAGCTTTCTTGCGAGCAATTTCCAGCCGATCGATTTATCGACTTTGCCGGGCCACTTTGCTACAGCGCGAGGCACCCGTCGCAGCTCTATGAAATGTTGCTAGAGGGTTTTTTGCTGTTTGCTGTGCTGTGGATTATTTCGTCGAAACCAAGGCCTGTAATGACCGTATCGGGCTACTTTTTAATGCTCTATGGGATAGCGCGAACCAGCGTCGAATTTATTCGCCTACCTGATGCGCATATTGGTTATTTGATGCAGACAGACTGGCTTACAAAAGGCATTGTGTTGTCAGTACCTATGATCGTAGTCGGTCTAATTATAATCGCTTATGCCCGAAAAGGAGGCAACCATGCGCCCATATCTTGATTTAATGCAACACGTGTTGGACTGTGGCGCTGAAAAAACTGACCGAACGGGAACAGGCACGCTGTCAGTTTTTGGTCACCAAATGCGCTATGATTTGAGCGAGGGTTTTCCGCTCATAACCACTAAGAAGCTTCATTTGAATTCGATTATCCATGAACTGTTATGGTTTTTGCAGGGTAATACTAATATTCGCTATTTGAAGCAAAACAAAGTTCGGATATGGGATGAATGGGCGGATGACGAGGGTAATCTTGGACCGGTTTATGGCGCGCAGTGGCGTTCATGGCAGGCCTGTGATGGGCGCGTTATTGATCAAATTCAACAGTTGGTTGATCAAATAAAACTAAACCCAGATTCGCGACGTCTAATCGTTAGCGCGTGGAACGTGGGCGAAATCGATCAAATGGCTTTGCCTCCTTGCCATGCTTTTTTTCAGTTTTATGTTGCTGATGGGCGGCTATCTTGCCAGTTATATCAGCGCAGTGCGGATATATTCCTGGGGTTACCTTTTAATATTGCCTCTTATGCTTTGCTGTTAATGATGGTGGCTCAGGTTACTGATTTGGAGCCGGGTGACTTTGTGCATACGCTCGGTGATGCCCATATTTACACCAACCATCAAGAACAAGCTAAATTGCAGTTAAGCCGAGAAACCTACCCGTTGCCTAAGATGGTTTTAAACCCCAAAGTGAATAATCTGTTCGATTTTCAATTTGAAGATTTTGGATTGAAAGATTATCAAAGTCACGCACATATTAAGGCACCGGTAGCGGTTTAAAATCCTAACCATTTCGGTTAGATTAACTTACTATTTCATTCTCTCAAATACAGGCATTCTTATGACAGATTCAAGCCTCAATGACATTAAGGTCAACGTCCAAACGCGGTATATCGAAGATCAATCGAATCCTGATAAAAACTATTATGTTTTCGCTTACACCATCACCATTGTTAATCAAGGTCAGCAACCCGCCCAGCTGTTAACTCGGCATTGGGTTATCACTGATTCTAACCATAAGATTCAGGAAGTCAGAGGCGATGGCGTAATTGGCGAGCATCCAACGTTGAAACCAGGCGAACAGTTTGTTTATACCTCGGGCACCATGTTGGAAACATCTGTCGGCACGATGAAAGGCAGTTACCAAATGAAAGCTGATGATGGCTGTCAATTTGATGCTACGATTGAAGAATTTGTGTTGTCAACGCCGCGAACGTTGCACTAGCAAGAAGTCTTTTTGTGACTAGGTCTGATTGATGGCTGTTTATGCAATTGGCGATGTGCAGGGATGTTATTCACATCTGATGCGTCTGCTGGATAAAATAAAATTTGACTCTACTAATGACACCCTATGGTTTTGTGGCGATTTAGTTAATCGTGGCCCAGAATCACTGCAAACGTTAAGGTTTATCAAGTCTTTAGGTGACCGAGCGGTGTCGATACTAGGCAATCACGACCTACATTTATTGGCGCTCTATCACAGCAAGCGAATTCTTGATAAGAGTGATACTTTGTCGCAAGTGTTGACGAGCTCAGACTGTGACGAGCTGATGATATGGTTGCAGGATCGACCGTTGGCTTATTTCGATGATTCACTCAAAGCAATCATGATCCATGCTGGTGTTCACCCAAGCTGGAGTCTGGAGCAGACCCTTGCGCACTCTCTTGAGCTAGAGCGAGTGTTACAGGGTGAAGAGAGTGGCTTATTTTTCGACAAAATGTATGGCGACTCGCCTGACTTTTGGTCAGATGAGTTGACTGGATTCGACCGATTGCGTTGTATTACCAATGTGTTTACCCGAATGCGATTTTTAGCGCCTGATTATCGGCTTAATTTCGCTGCTAAAGGTGCGCCCGAGCAGAACAAAGATTCCAATTTGACGCCCTGGTATCTCTTAAACAGCCAGCTAAACGCTAATGTCAAAGTAATTTTTGGGCATTGGGCGACATTGCCTACCGGTCAATATGGTCGGCACTTTGCGACAGATGGTGGCTGTGTTTGGGGTCGATGTTTCAGTGCATTGCAGATTGATACTGTTGAGCCTCGTTGGCATAGTGTTGATTGTAGTTGAAGGTTGTTTGCTCAAAAGCCTTAATTCGCACGGCTGTCGTTGATTAAAATGCAATCCAATTAACAGTCGCCATATTATTCATATTGAGTTCAAAAGCACTGCTACTTATACAACAAAACTCTCTGTATAATGCCGCTCGTGGTGTAGGCTGAGTTAATTATAGATTAAACCTAAAGGTTCAGATTGATTGGCCGATATGTTGAAAACTAAAAGATTTAAGAGTCTCGCGGGGTAGGCAATGAATTATTTAAAGGTATATAATTTTTATGAGCATCTGGTTTTTGACTGTATTGCATCTGAATTGTCGAGTTTTTATGATGACAAAGATGAAGAATTCTTTTTAGATGTCGCTTGCTTTGCACTAACGCGACTGCCTTCACGATACTTTTGCCACGATATCGACATGGCTTTTTATCTGACGGCAAGTGAAAGAGCGGAAATGACTGCGCGGACAAAGGAACAAGTAGTTAAGGCGGCAGAATTTATTCATGCCCGCCAATAAAAAGGAACGCGTGAATAAAAGACTAAATCGTTCTGATAGTTTGGTCTAGCATCAGATCGATGAGCCACTCAGCTTAAAAAACACCGGCGATTTTATGTAATGCTCTAATCACATGTTGCTTACCGCCAAGTACAATCAACTGATCGTTTTGTAAATAACTTTAATGAGCTGGCATTAGTGGCCGATTTTCAACAACGAAGGCTTGTTAGCGTTGCTTAAGTCTCATCCACAAGCCTTACTATTATTGATGTCAAAAAACTCGACTGAACGACCTGACTTTACTCCAGCAGACTTTACGTTTTTCTTTGATATTGCATAAATGAGTAGGCGTGAAGGTTTTTTTCATCAGCCTCAAAATCTTCTCGATAAACTTCAGACCATTGGCTCATATCCATTTCTGGAAACCAGGTGTCACCTGAAAATGTATGGTGTATTTGGGTTAAATACAGCGTATCTGCTTGCGCGAGCATTTGTAGATAAAGGCTAGCACCACCAATCAGCATGGCTTCTTGTTTTTCTTCAGACACCAATGACATTGCTTCTTCAATGCTGTTGGCAATATCACAACCTTCCGCGCTAAAAGTACTGTCGCGGGTGATGACGATATTTTGACGACCGGGCAATGGTCTGCCAATTGAATCAAACGTCTTGCGACCCATGATCATGGGCTTACTCATAGTGGTTCTCTTGAAAAAAGCGAGATCAGCGGGTAGATACCAAGGCAGCGAATTATTATTGCCAATCAGACGATTTTGATCCATAGCCCAAATAAGCGACAGTTTAGGTTTATTCATTTGATTCCTGATTAAGTTTGGCGTGAGTTAGTCGAGCAAAATCTGCACCGGTTAAGCATTCTGCTCGCAGGCTTCGGTCGACTTGTGCTGCTTCGAAGCAGCTTGGTTCAATCATTTTTTTGAGAGAGTTAGCAATGGTTTTTCGGCGTTGTCCAAAAGCTGTTTTGACTATTAATGAAAATAGCTCAAAGTCATTCACTTCAATAATTGGTTGAGGGTGCGGTATTAATCGAATAATAGACGAATCAACTTTTGGGGGAGGCGTGAAAGACTGAGGTGGCACATCGAATAGGTATTGGCATTGGCAGTAGTACTGCATCATGATAGAGAGTCGGCCGTAATTTTTATCGCCAACAGTCGCGACGATGCGCAGTGCGACTTCTCTTTGCACCATAAAATGCATGTCACGAATATGTGATATCGACGCCATTAAGTGAAACATGAGCGGCGTTGAAATATTGTAGGGCAGATTACCTGCGATTCGATATTGTTGATCATCGGTGCCTGCTAGAGCATTTAAATCAAATTCTAAAATATCGCAATTGATGATATCAAGAACACCATACTTGGCAGCGCCACGTCTTAAGATAGGGATCAAATCACGATCGAGTTCTACCGCTGTTAACTGCTTGCATTGTGCCAGCAGAGGAAAAGTGAGGGCGCCTTGGCCGGGCCCAATTTCTAATAACTTGTCACTTTCAGCAGGCGCAATAGCACTCACCATTCTGGCAATGATATTTTGATCGTGTAAAAAATGTTGACCGAATCGTTTACGAGCTTGGGGCATAATTATTTCTGGTAGTCATTCTTAAAGTTGATGTGTCGCAGTTAATTTTTGTATTTAACTGGCTGCCTTTATTCGGCTGCAGCCAATTTGGAATATGGCCGAATTAATAGCCGCAATTAGGCTGCCCGGGTTTGCTTTGTCGCTACCCGCGAGATCCAGCGCAGTGCCATGATCGACAGAGCTGCGAATGATCGGTAAGCCAAGCGTGGTGTTAATTGCGTTATGAAACCCGGCGTGTTTTAGCACGGGCAAACCTTGGTCATGATACATCGCTAAGACGACATCAGCGTCGGCAAGAGCGGCTGGTGTAAATACGGTGTCTGCCGGATACGGGCCGCTGACATTTAATCCTTTAGATTGAAGCGTTTCAATCGCAGGAATAATTGATTCGATCTCTTCGTGACCCAAATAACCATTTTCACCCGCATGAGGGTTGAGACCACATATTTTAATATGGGGATTGTCGAGGCCAAATCGTGAGCGCAGATCGTGATCGACGATTTCGCTGATCTCAACAATCAGTGCTGCTGTAATAGTGTCGGGCACGGCCCGTAAAGGCATGTGGATGGTCGCCAGAGCCACTTTTAAATTGTCAGTTGCAAGTAGCATAACGGGTTTTTTAACACCACAAATGTTAGCAAGATATTCTGTATGTCCACTAAATGGAATGCCAGCTTGGTTGATAATGTCTTTTTGTACGGGGGCAGTGACCATAGCGTCAAACTCACCAGACAGGCAGCCCTTGCAGGCCCGCTCAAGGGTTTTGAGCACATAGCTAGCATTGAGTGTATTCAGTTCGCCTGCTTTACAGTGTGCGCCTAAAGGAACGTGTAATATCTCTAGCAAGTCCGCATCAGTGTTGTTTCGGTTAGCGTTATAATCGATAAAATCTTGGGTCGATCCTTGCTGTCTGGCACGTCGTTTTATCAACGTTTGATCGCCAATGATGACCAATCGAGCAGCAAAGTTTTGGGTTTTGATCCGAGCGATTATGTCGGGGCCAATACCGGCAGGTTCGCCGCTGGTGATCGCTATGCAGGGCCTGATTTGTCGAGATGAGGATGAGCTAGTCATTAGCATTAGCAACAGTGTCATTATCATTAGCAGAAATAACCACGTAAGCTTCGTCTCTTAATCGTAGTTGCCATATTTGAAAGACTTCTCTTTGCTTTTGTAGCAGTAACTGCTGACGAATTTTATTGCGTTTGATTTCGACTGTTTCATCTAGCTTACGATGCCCGGTGACTTCGACAATATGCCACCCAAACGATGATTTAAACGGCTCACTGATTTCTTCTGCGGTGAGTGTGTCAGTAACCGTTTGGTATTGTTGTACCGTTGCACCCGGCGCCATCCAGCCAATGTCGCCACCTTCAGCCGCAGAAACATAGTCAACTGAATACAGTTTTGCTAATGCAGCAAAATCTTCGCCGTTTAATATACGCTGGCGTAATTCAACCAGGCGCTCTCTGGCGGCTTCTTCGCTAATGAGTTCATTGGCTCGGATCAAAATATGCCTTGATTTGGTTTGTTTGGTGAGAATCTGATCAACAGTACGGCGCTCGTTCAGCGTTATGACGTGAAATCCACTGGGGCTGCGTAGAGGACCGGCATAGTCACCTGGTTGCATTTTGAGTGCGGCCTCGGAAAACAGCTCCGGTATTTCGGCTCTGCCGCGCCAACCGAGATTGCCCCCCTGTAACGCAGTCGATCCGGACGAAAACTGATTGGCTAGTTGATCAAATTTGGCCCCCTGTTGAAGCTGAGCCAAAATATCGTTAGCGAATTTTAGCGCGACATTTATCTTTTCTGGCGATGCAGCATCAGGCAAAGCGATTAGAATATGCGAAATGTTATATTCGGCTTCTTCCAGGTCATCGCCAGTTCGGCCAATAAATTCATCCAGTTCGATTTCGCTGATGTTGGCAGTATTAGAGGTGTATTGACGCCGCAACGTTCCCAACAACATTTCTTGCCGAACATTGTCTCGATATTTGTCATAACTAACGTCTTGAGAAAGCAACAGCTCCCTGAATTCGGTTAAAGTTTTTTGATTGTTTTTAGCGAGGTTTATCATTGCTTGATTGAGCTGGCTATCACTCACTCTGATGCCACGTCTCTTGGCTTGCTGGATCAAAATAGACTCGTTAATCATGAGTTCCATTAACTGTCGGTTAAGCGCTTTTGCTTCGGGTAAGCGGCGGTTATCGTAAGCGAACTCGGCTCGAATTATCTCGAGTCGATTATCCACTTCACTGCGCGTAATAATGTCTTCATCGACAATCGCTACGATTGAATCAATCGCGATTGGTGCGCTTAAAGCGGGTGATATCAAAAAGCTGATGGATAAAAGAAGCCATATAAATGGTGATGTAGATAGTGATGCAAATCGAATCATTGTTTCATGCCATAGTTGACGTCGGTATGAGCGACGCCCTAAAAGTTAGGGTTGTAGCCAGGAATAGCTTTGGCCAGTTGGTTGTCTAGTGTCCGACCCGACTGGCCCAGCCCTTTTAAGGTTAACTCAAAAAATATTGCGTTATCTGTTTCGGTGAAGCTGTCATTACTGATTTGGCTAGCTAGCATTTTAATCCCCCAACAGCAGGATTCATAGTTTACGCCGAATAAATTTTCAACCGGTTCTCTGAATAATATCGATTCGGAGTGCTTCGCCACCATTGTCCAGCGCGGATTGATCGGATAGACCATAGATATGGCCGCTTGTTCCAGTACTGTATCATTTAAGAAGTATTCTAGATTGGTTGCAAACCCATCTTTTAAGTAGTGAACCGATACTGCTTTTTCTGATATTTTTTGGGTTGTTTGTTGATAAACCAGTTTCGTGCTTATTGATAAGTGTATGTTCGGTTTAATGGTTGTCTCAGAAATGATGTTTGATCTGGCATTGGTTTGTGGCGTGTTGCCACTGACCTGAACGTGTCGGTCATCCGCGTAGAAAATTTGACCAATACGAGAATAAAGCAGCTCTGCGCCGGAGTCATTGGCGAAAATACGTGTACCAATTCCTAGCGTTACCTGATTCGCATCACCAATACGATCAGACCCGCTAAAGCGATTGGATTTGAAAAAATTATTGTAGGCATCAGATAGTACAGCCGAATCAAATACTGGTGTATTGCTTTGGTTTCGATTCGGTGTGCGCAGGAAATAAAGCCGTGGCTCTAATGTCTGAGTCCAGTTGGTGTCTATATTCATTTCGCGGTCAAAAAACAACCCAGTATCAAGGCTGAGGATTGGAATATCGCGCTGAATTGAATTAGTGCCCAGGCTATTATTGTCTAATTGGTAATCAGACAGGGCATATTCAATCTTAGGTTTGAAAAAGTAATAGCTATCTGATTGCTCCCAACTGAGATAAGGCAGCAAATGGATTCGTTCACCCATAACGTTGCTATTGTTCTCGTGGTCAAATCGTACCCATTCGTTTCTAGCATTGAATTGAATGCCATTGTCGAACGCCTTAAACCGACTATTAACCATTAGCCTGGGGAGTCGACGATAAGGTCGGCTAGCAGTCGCAAAGTTAGGGTTTGGCGTTTGGAAAGATTGAAATAGCAAGCTGCTTTGCCATAGTTCAGTCCGGTGATTTAACGTGACGTGTCGTTCCAAGTGAGTGGCATCATCATTGCTGTCATCCAAGGATTCAAAGTCGTCGAAGAATGTACTATCAGACACCTCGCGCCAAGTCAGATCAGCGCTGATATTTGAACCTAAATTAGACCTATGTTTCCACTTTTGAAACCATCGGCTATTGTTGCTCGTATTGTCTTCAAGATAAGACAGGTCGATCTGGCCCTCGTGATTTTTAAAAAGATAACGATTTTCAGTATTCAGTTGCACACCTCGATCACCGAACCAGGCGGGGGTAATCGTAGCATCCAAATTGGGTCCGATATTCCAATAAACAGGGGCAGACATGCTGCTGCCACTGGTCTCAGACAGTCCTATGGTAGGAGCTAAAATACCTGACATGCGTCTGTCATCAATCGGAAATTGTAAGTACGGCAGGTAAAGCACAGGTACTTCTTGAATATAAACAGTGGCATGTTGAGCACTACCGCGACCTGACTCTCGGTTGATGTCAAATTGACTAGCAGTCATATGCCAGGTGCTGTTTCCGGGGTCGCAAGTCGTGTATTGAATGTTTTTGTAACGGCTAAGCGAATTGTTGAACTGGATGATTTCATTTGCAGTGCCACGAATATGCTGCGCGGGTAAACTAAATGAAGAGGATGCAAAATAAGCCGATTGGTCTTTTTGATTCAGCGTCATGAGCTCTGTTTTTAACTGAGAATCAGGGCTCTTAAACGTCACATCACCGGAAGCTTTGGCCTGTTCAGTCATGTTGTTCAGGGTTAGTTCGTCGGCGAGTAAAGATTGAGTGGGTCGTGTGAGCTCTACCTGCCCGCTGAAATAAACGATATCGTTACCTTGTCGAGACATGAAGTTTGCCTCAATTTTGGTTACGTCGTTAACGTCAGGGCTGGCGGCCTCAATGAGGGTAAAGGCAGGCGCTCGACAAAGTCCCCAGTTTTGTTCTGCCCACACAATATTATTGAGGGCGCTACTGAGTAGGACAAGTATATGAGGCAAGCAGCGAAGTGAAGGCAAGACGATCCATGCATTGAAATGGTTAGAATGTGGCTTTTTGCCGTCAACGACAAAAAACATAACTTAGCAGATTTCTGTTAGCCTTGCCTTATTAATAAAGCGCTTTAATATTTTTGTCACAGTATCCTCTTCAAGTCCCGATGATTAATAAGGCTTCAACTAGCGAGCGTGAGGGCAAATTTATGAGAGGCAATGGAGGTGGGTCTTACCTTTTGACTGGATGCATAAACCAGAGTTGTTTCGGTCTCAATAATCCTTCGTCGCTAAAGACGCCGACAACCCACTGTTAGTGGCTTGACTGGCCGATTTAATCGACTTAACCTTCTCAACAAAAATTAAATCTAATCTAAATCTATTCGAGGAATATTGATATGAAATGTAAAGCTGCAGTTGCCTGGGAAGTAAAGAAACCCCTAGAAATTGAGGAGGTTGAAGTTGAAGGCCCACGTGAGGGCGAAGTTTTGCTAAAAGTAATCGCTTCGGGTGTTTGCCACACCGATGCGTTTACCTTGTCGGGTGATGATCCTGAAGGTGCTTTTCCTGCAATATTAGGCCATGAAGGGGGTTGTGAAGTGGTCGAGTGTGGTCCTGGCGTGAAGGATTTAAAGGTGGGTGATCACGTCATTCCTTTATATATTCCTGAGTGTGGTGTTTGTGAGTATTGTCAATCGCCTAAAACCAATCTGTGCCAATCAATCGCTTCAACCGTTTGGACGGGTTATATGCCGGACGGTAGTCGTCGTTTCTCGAAAAACGGTAAGGCGATTCATCACTACATGGGGTGCTCTACTTTTAGTGAATATACCGTTGTGCCTGAAATTGCGTTAGCCAAAATCAACAAGGCCGCACCGCTCGACAAAGTTTGTTTGTTAGGTTGTGGTGTTACTACCGGTATTGGTGCGGTATTAAATACTGCCAAAGTAGAGCCAGGTTCGACTGTTGCGGTATTTGGTTTGGGTGGTATCGGCTTATCTGCCATTCAGGGTGCAGTGATGGCGAAAGCCAGTCGAATATTGGCGATTGATATTAATCCTGCGAAGTGGGAAATTGCCAAAGCGCTGGGTGCGACTGATTTTATTAACCCGAAAGAAATTGATGGTTCTATTAGTGAGTACATTCAAGAGTTAACCAAGGGTGGTGTTGACTATTCGTTTGAGTGTATTGGTAACGTACATGTCATGCGTGATGCACTCGAATGCACGCACATGGGTTGGGGTGTTTCAACGGTTATTGGTGTTGCTGGCGCTGGAAAAGAAATAAATACTCGTCCGTTCAACTTGGTGGTTGGTCGTACTTGGCAAGGCACTGCATTTGGTGGAGTAAAAGGGCGCTCGGAATTACCGGGTTATGTTGATCGTTATATGTCGGGTGAAATCGAGCTAGATTCGATGGTGACTCACACCATGCCCTTAGAAGACATAAATCGTGCTTTTGATTTAATGCATAGCGGCGAGAGCATTCGTTCTGTCATTATATTCTAGATTAGCTGTTACTTAGACCTGTTTTTATTAGAGATATGAATGAAGAACATGAAAGAAATCGAAAGCGTTAAAGAAAGTGGTGGCTACCTAAAACGGTACACGCATGAATCAAGCGTTAATCAATGCGAAATGACATTTTCAGTCTTCCTGCCACCACAGGCGGAGAACGAAAAAGTACCGACGTTATATTGGTTGTCGGGTTTAACCTGCAACGATGACAATGCACGTACCAAAGCGGGTGCTCAGCGGTTTGCTGCGCAACAGGGTATTGCTGTTGTGTTTCCTGACACCAGCCCGCGTGGCGAACAGGTTGATGATAAACCCGATCGCTATGATCTTGGGCAAGGAGCGGGCTTCTACGTGAATGCGACCGAAGCGCCCTGGTCCAATCACTATCAAATGTATGATTATATTGTGAATGAATTGCCGTCACTGGTGGAAGCCAATTTGGCCTTATTGCCTGGTGTTAAATCGGTCAGTGGCCATTCGATGGGTGGCCATGGCGCTTTGATCTGTGGACTTAAAAATCCGGGTGCGTTTCGGTCTGTGTCGGCATTCGCGCCGATTGCTAATCCGATTAATTGTGATTGGGGTAAAGGCTGTTTTGGCTTGTATCTGGGTGACAACGAATCAGATTGGCAAGCCTATGACGCGACTTGCCTAGTGAATAATGGTGCGACAGTATCGGGTATTTTGATCGATCAGGGCGACGCCGACGATTTTTTACATGAAGGCCAGCTGTTACCCGAAAATTTCAAGGCTGCCTGTGATGCAAAAGGGCAGGCTTGTACGGTTCGGATGCAACCTGGCTATGATCATAGCTATCATTTTATTGCTAGCTTTTTGTCCGATCATTTTGAGTTTCACGCAAAGTACCTGAAATAGTTATTATTGTCTGTTGATTAAGTCCAGGCGCAATCAGGTGAGCCTGGACTTAACGCGTTAACGACTCAAAGGTTTGCGCATCGACGGGCACTGGCAAGGCTTGGCTACCGTTTTCCACCATTGCGAATTGGACGGTTGTTGGAGTGTTTTTTGGTGATCGTGAAATGCATAGCGTTGTTGATTTTGCTCTAAAAAACCCCAAGACTTTGCCTTTGTGCCGTGTACAAACAGGGTCCAGCATTCGATTTCATTAATCAGATTGATACGATGAAATTCTCTACCATTAATCCAGTTAAAGCTGCCTGCTTCGATGGTTTGGCTACGGAGTTGATTATCTTCCCTTGCGTCGGCCATTCGAATCTCTTCGTATCGGCCGCAGAGCAAAAAAGAGCAGGCCGATTGCCACGGGTGGTTATGTAATCCACGTCCGGGGTCACTGGCGATGAATCGATGCAAGTATATTTGGCAGCCGAATGGTAGTTTGAGCAGATGATAGCGCTCCAGATATGGCGCTTGATCTGGGCCATTAATAATGCGACAACGACAGTAAGAAGAAAGCTTAAACAGAATTCGGATAATAATAGACATGAAAGCGCCTTAATTTCGAGTGTGATGTTATTATCCTGCTCTACTGGCTCGTGAGGTGAGCTAGCACCTAGGAATCTTGCAAAAAAATAATAGAGAGTCAGAAGCAATGGACAAGACTGAGCGTTTTCACATTATAGATCAAATGCTCTGTAAGCAGGCAAGCGTCACTCTGGATCAGTTTTTACAGGTATTGGAGGTATCCTTAGCTACTTTCAAACGTGATTTAGAGTATATGCGCGATAGACTAGCTGCACCCATCGTGTGGAACCGAGAGCTAAATGCTTATTGCTATGACCAAAGCAAGGTTGAATCGAGCCAATATCAACTTCCTGGCCTGTGGTTTAGCACAGGAGAGATTCAAGCATTACTAACCATGGATGCCCTGCTGGAAAGCCTGCAGCCCGGCATGCTAACGAGCCATATCAAGCCCCTGCGCTCCCGAATTAGAATGTTGTTAGACAAAAGCGATCATAGTGTCGATGAAATTGCCAAGCGTATTCGCATCCTGCCCGCTATGGCAAAATCTATTAATGCGCAACATTTTCAAACGATCAGTCAGGCTTTGCTCAACCGTAAACGCTTAATAATGAGCTATCATAACCGTCAGGACGATAGTGAAACTAGCAGAGAGGTATCACCGCAAAGACTCATTCGCTATCGAGATAGCTGGTATCTGGATGCTTGGTGTCATCTCAGACAAGGCTTACGCAGCTTCTCGGTTGATGCCGTTCGTCAATTAGAAATAATCGCACAATCAGCACTCGATGCAGATGAGAATGAACTCAATCAAGAGCTTGAAAGTGGCTACGGTATTTTTTCAGGAGTCGATACCGAACAGGCTGTATTACGCTTTAGTCCAAAGCTCGCGCGATGGGTCTCTCATGAGCTTTGGCACCCAGAACAAACCAGTGAATATGACGACCAAGGCTATTTCCTCCTTCGGGTGCCCTTCAGTCACGATACTGAGTTGCTGATGGATATATTAAAACATGGCGCGCAAGTTGAAGTGCTTGAGCCGCTTAAGCTTCGCAAGAAGGTTTTGGACGCTATTGTGGGTATGAAAAAGCTATATTCAAACTAGTGTTTGATGCTAATGGGAATTATCTTTTAATTTACTTTTCAGTCTCGACTTTTAAATGGATCTCAAGTAAATTATCTTCATAATATTTCGTAATAATAATGTAAGGTCGATTCATTATTACTTATAAAAGTCTGTTTAATGTTTATTTGGCAGTGATATAATTATTAGTAATAAACCGACTATAACCAATGGACTGATTTATGAAAAAAATAATCGTAATAGGGTTATATTGACATATGCCCAAACTTAACGAACACTCGTTTTTTTCGATTGGGGCATCGCCTATTTCAGAAGAACAGCCATGTGGCATCAATATTCGATATGAGTCAGATTTTGATCAGCTTGAAGCGGAGCTTGGCAAGCAAGAATCTCTCAACGCTGAGACAGTTGACTGGAATGTTGTTGCACAACTGTCCTCTCAAATTATTAAAAGTTCATCTAAAGACTTACTGGTTGGCTCTTATTTGTGCTACGCCTTACTGGTTAGAGATGGCTATCACGGGCTAAGTGTTGGCCTCAATATTCTCATCGATATGTCTAATTTACACTGGGATGGCTTGTTCCCGCCGGCAAAGCGAATGCGAGCTCGCCAAACGGCTTTTACCTGGCTGGCAGAAAAAGCGGGCGCTTTTGTGTCAACTGCAGCCCCTAGCAGCCAAGAGTCAGAAGCAGTAGTCGAAGCGGCCAAAATGCTCAAACAGCTGGATGGTTTGCTGGTAGAAAAAATGGGTGATCAGGCTCCCATGTTGACCGAGCTTTCACGTCCTTTAAAAAACTATCGCCAGAGTGCAGAAGCCGAGTTAGCCAACAGCCAACCGGTAGTGCCTGTTGCACAACCCTCGGCTGTGTCAGCTGCACCAGAACCGCAAGTTCAGGCACCGATTGCTTCGGTAGTTGAGCCGCAAGCTGCAGTACCTGAGCCAGCACCAGTCAAGGCCGCTCCAGCTGTAACAAAGCCTGCAAAAAAATCTAAGGCTTCGAATGCATCAACACCAGACGCAGGTCCATTAGAGTCTGAGGCTGATAGCAAGAAAATATTACGACAATTGCAGGCCACGGCTAGAGATATAGCCAGCTTCTGGATTGCTCAAAAATTAGCCGATGAACGACCTTATCGAGTTGCCAGGGTGGCAGCATTTATGGGGCTCGAAAAGGCGCCGCCCGATGATAATGGCGCCACCCAGGTTGATCCGCCAGCACCTGAGCGCTTAAAGTTCTTTGAGGTGCAGGCCGGTAAAGGCGATTTAGTAACCTTAATTCCCGGTCTGGAAAGAACACTGGCGCGTGCTCCTTTCTGGTTTGATGGTCAATTTTTAGTGGTTAAGTCTCTACGTTCATTGGGTGCTGAATATGAGTCGGCTGCTCAAACGGTTACCCGAGAGTTACGCAATTTTATTTCGCGGTTCCCTGGGGTAGTTAATTTTTCATTTTCAGACGAAACCCCATTTGCCAATGATCAAACTCGAATGTGGCTAGATGCTGAGGTTCTGGGATCAAGCTCTGGTGCAGGTTCCGACTCAAGTGAAACTGAGACCAGCGAGTTATGGAGTAGCACTCTGGCTGAAGCAAAACAAATGGCGGCCTCAGGTGACTCTAATAAAGCGCTTGATCTGATGAGTAGCGGTATGTCAAAGGCATCTCAGCTACGTGAACAAGTTTACTGGCGTTGCGCTATTGCAGAGTTAATGTTGCAAACAGGTAAGGCTGATACTGCAGCATTTGTTCTGGAGCAGGCGAGTCAGCAGGCAAAAGCAATGCAGATTTCACAGTGGGAGCCGCAGCTACTAGCCAAAATTTATCATCTTTTATTTCAATCTTATCAAAAGCAGCAAAAAACAAAGAAGGACGACAAAACACTCGAGGAAAAGGCACGCTTAGCCTATGAACAGCTTTGCTGGTTTGATCCCATAACCGCTTTATCCATAAAAGGAGGATAGTATGTCCGAAGCTTCGGTCGCACCCAAAGAACGTGTCAATATAGTTTATAAATCTAACACAGGTGATCAGTCGGAGGAGATCGAACTGCCGTTGAAGTTATTGGTGCTAGGTGATTTTACTGGCAAGACAAATGACGAGACAGTTGAGGATCGATCGCCCATCAATATTAACAAAGATAACTTCAACGACGTTATGTCAGGCCTGAACCTTAGTCTAGACATGAATGTTGGGGATACCTTGTCAGAAGACAACGATGAAATGCCCGTGCATCTCAAAATTAAATCAATTAAGGATCTTTCCCCCGACAGCATCGCTAAACAGGTGCCCGAGCTCAACGACATGTTAGAAATGCGTAAAGCACTTTTGGCGCTTAAAGGGCCGCTTGGCAACGTACCTGCATTTCGGAAAACGATTCAGAAAATTCTGAATGAAGATGATTCGCGCGCTCAAATGATGAAAGAACTTGGTCTAGAAAGCTAGGTTTTAGAAGACTAGAGTCTCGAAGACTAGCAACTGAATATAGGTGATAAAAATGGCAGAAGAACAGCAACAGTCAGAACAGGCCGCAGAAGTAGAAGGCGTTTCGTTGATCGAACAGATCATGCAGGAAACTCGCTTGAAACCGGCAGACGAAGGATACGATACGGCTAAAAAAGGTATTCAGGCGTTTATTGGCGATTTATTGGCGCCACAACGCAGGGGTGAGAAAGTTGAGCAAAAGGTGGTCGATAATATGATTGCCGAGATCGATAATCGCATCAGTCAACAGGTTGATGCGATTATTCACCACGAGAGTTTTCAGAAACTGGAGTCGTCCTGGCGTGGCCTGAAAATGATGGTAGATCGAACTGATTTTCGTGAAAACATTAGAATGGAGTTACTTAGTGTTTCTAAAGATGAGTTGCTGGAAGACTTTGAAGATGCGCCCGACATTACCAAGTCTGGTCTATATAAGCATGCTTACTCTGCTGAGTTTGGTCAATTTGGTGGTCAGCCTTATGGTGCCATTATTTCTGACTATCAATTTGGCCCTGGTGCACAGGATGTCAAATTACTGGGACAGGTAGCGGGTATTAGTGCAATGTCGCATGCGCCGTTTATTGCGGGCGCAGGTTCAGAGTTTTTTGGCCTTGAAAGTTTTGATGGCATGCCAAACCTAAAAGATCTGGAGTCAATTTTCGAAGGACCTCAATATGCAAAGTGGCAGTCGTTTCGCGAATCAGATGATTCTCGAAATGTTGGTCTGGCTCTTCCGCGCTTTTTACTTCGTCAGCCTTATGGTGAGGACAATCCAAGTAAGGAATTCAATTATTCTGAGTCAGTAGAAGGATCTAAAGAAAAGTTCTTATGGGGTAACTCATCTTATGCTTTCGCCACCAATCTGACCCGCAGTTATGCTAAGTATCGCTGGTGTCCTAATATCATTGGACCTCAAAGTGGTGGTGTTATTGAAGATTTGCCAATGCATAAATACCAGGAAAATGGCGAAACTAAAACAATGGCGCCTGTAGAAACAATGCTGTCAGATAGACGTGAATTCGAATTGTCAGAGCAAGGTTTTATGGGATTGACTGTTCGTAAAGGCACCGATAATGCGTCCTTTTTCTCAGCAGCCTCACCACAGAAAGCCAAGTTTTTCGGAAACTCGCCTGAAGGCAAAGAAGCCGAAGTGAATTACAAGCTTGGAGCTGAGTTGCCTTATTTATTTGTCGTGAACCGGCTCGCCCATTATATCAAGGTACTACAGCGTGAAAATATTGGTAGCTGGAAAACTCGAAGTGAACTTCAGTCTGAGTTGCAAAGCTGGATTCGCCAATATGTAGCAGATCAAGACAATCCACCCGCTTCAGTAAGAAGTAGGCGGCCACTGAGAGAAGCCAAAATAGAAGTCACAGAAGATTCTGGTAATCCAGGCTTTTTTCGGGTTGATATGCGGGTTAGGCCACATTTCAAATACATGGGCTCTAGTTTCACATTGTCATTAGCTGGCAAGCTCGATAAATCATAAATTTGGATTGGTATTAAGCGATGAAATCGAACCTCAAAGGACTTTTATCCAGGCTTAATCCTTATAGCACCCGGGCGCTTGAAGGCGCTTCGGGTTTATGTGTTAATCGATCCCATTATGAGGTTTCGGTAGAACACATTTTGTTGCAGTTACTGGAAGATGGTCAGTCTGACATTCCATTATTATTGGCCCATTTTGAAATTGATCCTGCTCAGTGGGTCAAGCAGTTGCAGCAAGAGCTTGAAGGTTTAAAGAATGGAAATCCTGGCAAGCCAGTATTTTCGGCTTCATTATTAAACTTGTTTGAAGATGCCTGGATTGCTTCGTCGGTTCATTTGGGACAAGGCCAAATACGCTCGGGCTCTCTGTTAGCAGCATTGGCCGATAATCCGCTGCGATACGGTGGTGGGTTTCTTGAGTCGCTCGATAAAATCTCGATGGAAGCGATTGTCAATCAGTTTGACAGTTTGATGGAAGTATCCAGCGAACAATCATCCTCTGCAGCGAACTCGTCAGCAGGAGGGGCTCCAGCGGGTGGTTCTGCATTAGAAAAATACACGACTAACTTCACCGAAAAAGCACGTAATGGTGAGATTGATCCGGTATTTGGGCGCGATCGTGAAATACGTCAAATGATCGACATTCTGGGTCGTCGACGCAAGAATAATCCGATAGCAGTCGGCGATGCTGGCGTAGGTAAAACTGCCGTTGTGGAGGGCTTGGCACTTAAAGTGGCGGAAGGTGACGTACCTGAAATCATCAAAAATGTTGATATTGTTGAACTTGACCTGGGTGCCTTGCAGGCTGGGGCGAGTGTTAAAGGTGAATTCGAAAATCGCCTGAATGGCGTCATCAACGAAATTAAATCATCTGAAAAACCCATTATTTTATTCATAGATGAAGCTCATACGTTGATTGGTGCGGGTGGTGCAGCTGGCACGGGTGACGCTGCAAATCTTCTTAAACCTGCTTTAGCGCGCGGTGAATTGCGCACTATTGCGGCCACCACCTGGTCAGAATATAAAAAGTATTTCGAGAAAGATCCGGCGCTCGCGCGTCGTTTTCAACTTGTTAAGCTCGACGAACCGTCGGTGGAAAATACCGCCGTTATATTACGCGGCCTACGAAGTGTTTACGAAAAAGCCCACAATGTTTATATTCGTGACGAAGCTATTGAAGCCACTGCGGCGATGTCTGCTCGATATATCACCGGAAGGCAATTGCCAGATAAGGCTGTCGATACACTTGACACGGCTTGTTCTCGAGTGAACATTAGCTTGTCTACCAAGCCTCCTGCAATTGAAGATCTTGAGCGAACGACCCAAATTAAGTTGCGTGAAAAGAATGCGCTAGAACGAGACGTTAATACCGGCCGATCAAAGGGTACGGAGCGTTTAGCCCAGTTGACTCAGGAAATTGAAGATAACAATAAAAAAATTGAAGTTGAGCTTGAACTTTGGCGAGCCCAAAAAATACTCGTCGATAAAGTCATCGAGTTGCGCACCGAAGTTGATGGAGACGGTGGTGATGACCAGGCTCTAGCGGATGCTATAGCTGAACTCGAATTGTTTCAACGCGATAAAATCAAAATTGCCTACGAAGTGACTGCCGAAGTCGTGGCTGACGTTATTTCTGATTGGACTGGTGTACCTGTTGGTAACATTGTTAAAGATGAAGCAGATGCGTTGTTAAGTTTCAACCAGGGTTTGAAATCCTGGGTGAAAGGGCAGGACCACGCTATTGAAGTCATCGACTCCATCATTCGTACCGCAAAAGCTGGGTTGCAAAATCCCGACCAGCCACATGGCATCTTCCTGTTTGTTGGACCCAGTGGTGTCGGTAAAACCGAAATGGCGCTTGGTGTGGCAAACCTGATGTTTGGTGGTGAACAGTTTATGACCACAATTAATATGTCTGAATATCAGGAGAAGCATACCGTTTCAAGACTGGTCGGTTCACCTGCTGGATATGTCGGTTATGGTGAAGGTGGTGTCTTATCAGAAGCGGTCAGGCAGCGGCCCTATTCGGTTGTTTTACTTGATGAAGTCGAAAAAGCTGATCTAGAAGTAATGAACTTGTTTTATCAGGTATTTGATAAAGGCACTTTATCAGATGGTGAAGGGCGCATGATTGATTTTAAAAACACCATTATCTTTCTCACATCTAACCTCGCTTCTGCAACTATAATGGAGCAATGCGAAGGCGATACGATGCCATCTGTTGAGGATCTAACCGAAGCAATTCGAGGCGAGCTACAGGCTCATTTCAAGCCCGCTCTTCTCGCTCGAATGACGGTTATTCCATTCTTCCCATTGAAAGGCGAGGTACTCAATTCGATCGTTAAGTTAAAGCTGAATAAGGTCGGGAAGCGTTTAAAGAAAAACCAAGCATTAGAATTTGATTATGACGATTCAGTCGTCGACCAAATTGCAGCTAGATGCAAAGATATAGAGTCGGGCGCGCGCAATATTGATCACATTGTTAATAAAACACTTTTGCCCCTGATCTCAACCCAAATACTGAGCAATATTGGGAATGAAACAGAGTTTACCAATCTACAGCTTCGAATTAGTGATAAAGATGAATTTGAAGTGTCCGTATCGTGACAAGTAGTAATTTTACCAACGTAACCCATTAAGAGGATATTTAAAAATGCCAATACCAGCCTATATGAAAGTTGAAGGTGTATCACAAGGAATGATTTCAGAAGGCGCATTATCAGAAGATAGTGTGGCCAATTTATTTCAGGAAGGACATGATGAAGAGTTCATGGTGCAAGCGTTTGAGCACAGAATTGAAATTCCACGCGATGCACAAAGTGGGCAGCCATCAGGTAACCGCGTGCACTTGCCTATTAAGATAACTAAAATTTTTGATAAGTCTTCACCTTTGCTATATCAAGCGATGGTGACAGGTGAAAGTTTAGAATGTGAAATTAGTTGGTACAGAAACTCACTAGAAGACACGGAGCAAGAGCATTATTTCACTCATTTAATCGAAGGTGCTGTGGTAGTTGATATCAAAGCAATCATGCCGAATTGTCTGGACCCTTCACAAAAACATTTCACCCATATGGAAGAAGTGTCTTTTAGTTATAGCACTATTACTTGGACCCATGAAATTGCTGGTACAGAAGGTAATGATGATTGGCGTACATCCGGAGGTTAATCCTCAGCAAGGTTAAAATTTATTGTGTCTTATTATTTAAATGCTCTAATTTTCCTAGTTTTGTTTGGACTAGGTGCCTGTGCCTCTGCGCCAACCCAGTTAATTGTCGCGGAAGAAGAGTGGATATACGAAGTAAGAGCTATAAATATGGCGATACGGGCGGCCTCTGACGTTAACTCCGTCAGTGGTCGACCACATTCAATCGCAATTGGTATATTTCAGATGAGCGATCCAACAACCTTTAATTCCCTTGCGGTGGATCAGCCAGGCCCCGAGGGTGCACTCGAATTGCTCAAAAAGGGCAAGGTCGATGACAGTATTGTGGATTTTCAGCTAATCTCAATACGACCAGGGGAACAAAAAAAAATATCCATTAGCCGTGCACAAACGGCAAAGTACATCGGTGTAATAGCCGGTTACTTCAAACTAAACCCGACAACAGATGTTAAAATTTTCAAGATTCCAGTTCGAGAGATAAAAAGAGGTATCGTTGAAGATGCGCTGGTGCTGGCGACATTAATTAGCGATGAATCAAAAGCACTTCCAGATAAACTGAGCATTTTTATTGACCTTGGCAGAAGGGGTTCAAAGCAAATTGTGGCCTTGGGTGGTAATGATGGTGAGTTGTCTAAAAAACAAAAAACAAAAGAAAGATCCGCAGAAGAAAGTTGGTTTGGTATTTTAAAAACAGGTACCGAAAAATCAACACAGGTTTTAGACGTAGTTGAATAAGCAAGCATACATTATATAAATATGTCATATAACACAGACGAGGCGGTGAATACCTCCGTCATTATTGAGGTGGATTGTGCACAATAGTAAACCGGTATTTTGGCATCAAGGATTATTCTTGCAGCCACAGCATTTCCAATTATCAGACCAGTATCAGGATGCCAAACTACAGCCCTATCAAGAATATTTACAGCCGCATTTTTGGGGCGTATGCCAGATAGAAATGTTGTCGTCGTCTTTGACTCACAGGACCTGTGAAATTGAGTCTGGTCACTTTTTATTTCCGGATGGCACTTATGTTTCGATACCTGATAATTCAGTTATCAGTCCCCGCTCTTTCGAAGATGATTCGATCGACCCTGAAAAGCCGTTCACTATTTATTTGGCAATACACAAGATAAGTCAGTTTGATGACAATGTCACCGTGTTATCCAGTCTCGAAAATCATGCCGAGGTAACAACGCGATATGTGACAACTGCAACACCAGAAAATGCCAAAGATGTCTATTTAGAGGGCGCCGACGCCCAGGTGAAATATCTCCGGCATGCACTAAAAATAGTGTTTGATAACGAAAAAGACGAGATGAACGATTACGACTTAATCGCCGTTGCCCAAGTTGTTCGAGATGGTGACGCAATTGTTTATAACCGACAATACCTACCACCTTGCATAAACATTGGCTCTGTGCCCGAGTTGAACCGCATTGTTAAAGAGATCCGCGATGAAGTCACCGGAAGGGCGATGCAACTGTCCGCCTATAAATCTCCAGCGCAGGCAAAGAAAGGCTACGATGCCAATATGATGCGCTACAAAATGGCACTGCAATCCTTGAGTCGCTTTGTACCTAGACTATTTCATATAACCGAAGCGGGTAAGGTTCACCCATGGGTAGTTTATGGCGTATTACGTGAACTCATAGGCGAAATAAGCACCTTCACCGACCGCGTTAGCTTACTAGGTGAAACCGCAGATGGAGAGCGTTTGGTACCCAGTTATGATCACAATGATTTGGGTGGCTGCTTCAATAGCGCTAGTAATATGGTCAGCCAGTTACTAAACGAAATCACCATTGGGCCTCAGTACTTGGTTGAAATGAAATTTGATACGGTCGCTTATACGGCTGATGTGCCAACCGAATTCTTTACCGAGCATGTCGATTTTTTCCTCATTGTTAATACCGATGGAGATTTTGAAGAGGGACAAAAATCATTGTTGACCGCGGCCAAACTGGCTTCTCGTGATGTAGTTGAAACATTAGTCGAGCGATCCCTGCCGGGTGTCGGCATGATCTATCTTCAAACTGCGCCACCCGGTCTACCCAAGCGGCCTAACGCCCACTATTTACGAATAGATGTTCATGATGATCAATGGTCATCAGTAGTGCGCCAGGAAAATGCAGCGTTATTGTGGGAAGAGGCGCCCGAAGACGTCAAGATAGAACTCGTTGTAGTGAGGAAGTAACCATGCGCATTGTCGATTGTTTTACCGATGTGTTGCTTTTTACACGGAAATTTTGTCGGGGTGAAATCGAACAGATGCCGGTCGATCAAGTTAGAGGTAATTTAAAAGACTTGTTTGAAAAAAGTGAATCAATGGCTGAAACAAACAATATGGTCGATAGCTTTTATCAAGCCGCCAAGTTTCCAGTGGTCTCATTGGTCGATGAAATGTTACAGACTTCAAATTGGGCAGAAAAAACAGCCTGGTCAAAAACCCCCCTGCAACGAATATATTTTGATACCACCAAAGCAGGCGCAGAATTCTATAGTCGGCTCAATGTGTTAAATAAATTTGGTCCCGATCGAGATATACGTGAAGTTTATGCCTTGTGTTTAGGCCTTGGTTTCAGGGGTAAGTACTTTCGGGGTGAAGACCGTAAACAATACGAAGAAATTAAAGCGTTTAATCTGAGTTTACTATTGCCAGAAGAAGCACAGCGCAATATTGATTCGGCAACACTTTTTCCTTTCGCCTACAAAGGACATGATAAAGGCAATACCAACCCCTATAAGTCACGCTTCAGTATTTATCCAATACTCATTGGTCTACCTATTACGATATTGGTTTTAATGATCGGCATCTATCATTTTAAGGTTGCGTCGATACTCGATCAGATCCAGGCAATGGTGAACTACAGCCTATGAAAACATTTTTTACCTTTTTGCTCTACGTAATCATTGTCCTGTTAATTGGTGGCATTGTATTTGGTGTCGGGTTCTTGCTAGAACGCCCCATTTCTGAGTCCGCAGTTGTATTTGGCATAATCCTGGGTATTTGGCTGTTGTTCATACTCGTCAAAAAAATGATTATTCGTTATCGAGCCAGGGCACAAGTTCAGCGCGTTATAAAGCAAGAGAACGCAATACGGGATGCCGATCTTGGTATGTCACCCAAACAGCTATCAAAAAGCCTGCATAAGAGCTGGACAAGAGCCGTTAAGTCGCTCAAAAAGTCACATTTAAAGTTACGCGGTGACCCACTCTATGTATTGCCTTGGTACATGGTATTTGGTAAACCAAGATCAGGTAAAAGCACCGCTCTGAGAAATGCCAAATTACTGTCTCCCGCCATGGAACTGTCCGAGCATGACGACGGCTCAACCCTGAATCTAGAATGGTGGCTTTACGATCAGGCGATTGTAATCGATACCGCTGGTCGCTATGCCGTGCCTGATATCGATAAAAGAGATAGACAGGAGTGGACAACACTGTTGAAAATGCTGTCGCGGCACAAACAAAAAGAGCCGCTTAATGGCCTAGTGTTAGTGGTTGCAGCCGATCGACTGCTCAATGATACTGAAGAAGAATTAAGAGCCGAAGGTCAGCAAATTCGTTCTGGTATTAATGAACTGATGGAGCAGCTCGAAATTCAGATGCCGGTTTATCTAATGGTCACTAAATGTGACTTGATTGATCAATTTTCAAATTGGTGCCAATACCTACCAAAAGACTCACTAGATCAGGTCATGGGCTATCTTTGTGAAGAAGAAGTCACCAATATTGATTCCACCTTAGACTTTGTCTTTGACCGAGTGCTTGATCGTCTGAAAGAACTTCGGTTGCTAATGATGGAACGTGGTGACTATCACGACGATAGTTTGATTGAATTACCTATTAATTTTGAAAAGCTCAGAAGTGGTTTGCACGCATTCTCGCAGACCGCATTGAAGGATAATCTCTATCAAGAGACGCCTCGCTTTCGAGGTCTGTATTTCAGCTCCAGTCAGCAACAGCTAGATAGGTCTGGTAATAAAGAAAAAATGAAAGATCGTGGGTTATTCCTGCACCAGTTATTTACCAAAGTTATGCCGCCTGATCGTGGTTTGTTAAGTACTTTACCGAGTGCGGAACGATTACGCCGAGCGATCAGAAACTACGGGTTGAGCATTGGTGGTGGAATGCTCGGACTAATCCTAGTTGGACTCAGCTCGGCCTTTATCAGTGACACTAGTAGTCTTAAAAAAGTCCTCGATACTCATACCGAGTTTGAATTAACTCAGCTCGATATAAACAATCAGTTTGGCACCATGAATCGACTGAGTGAGCTAATGGATGATCAAAACAAAGCGGAGGATGGTTGGACTTTGCCCTGGTACGGTCCATTTCTTTCGAGCCCGCAATCGGGACGGATTAAACGAACTTTTATTACCTCATTTCAATCCGATATACTGGATCGTCTCGATGTTAAAATAGTCGAAGTTGCCAACTCAGACTTGAATAGTCGTGATCGTGCTTATCTAGTGTCTGGCATAGTCCGTCGCATTAACTTACTGACGGCTAAGCTTGAGGACGACGCAGGAAAATTTGAATCGTTTCCCGATGTGCCTTCCGAATATATACGGGTTGTGGATCCGTCTGTATTTTTTGAGTCATCCCAGCTATTTAGTGATTTATATAAAAAGTACCTTCAACTTGAAGCATCAACCCTCGAGTTATCTGATGAGCGATTACGCCTTCAGAGCGCACTTGAAGGCGTAATCGCAGCCAGTAGAGGTGACTTTGAGTGGCTTATTACCTACACCAGTTTGCAAGGCTTTCCCGATGTTAAAGTGGGTGACTTCTGGAGTGGAAGCCGTCTACTGATAGATCAACCGACAGTCTCTTCAGCCTACACCGTCGAAGGTCTAGACTTCATAGAGGCTTTTCTGGACGAGTTGATCCTAGCTGGCAGTGAGTCAAGCTCACTCAGCTCTGTAAAAGAAAGTTTCATGCTTTACTACCAGCGCAACTACCTAAAAGCCTGGGTCGCATTTGCCGAAGAGTTTGATTTCGGCAAGAACAAGTTAAGAGGACGCAAAGAATGGCTCACCGCCATGGAATCGATGATTACACCAAGCAACCCCTATTTTGCAGTGATGCGTAAAATTGAAAGTGAGATCGAACCGATATTTTCCGAAGGTTTGTTTCAAGCGAGAGAGGAAATAGCCTATTTTGCTGAAATTCAGGAATATAGCGGAGACTCCTCAGGTGTTGATAATTCCAAAGCGAAGAAAAAGGCGACGAAAGCCGCATTAAAAGTGATTGGGAAATTTGGTAAGGTAGGAAAGTTGGTCTCCAAAGTGGCTAAGAAAGGATTGAAGGCGAAAAAGAAAATGGGTGGCAAAGATCAGGCAGCACTAGATGTCGAAATAGAGACAGCTGCGAAAGCTTATCAGGACTACAAAGATGCCTTGAAAAACTTAGCCTTTAGCGGTGATGCAGTGAAGCGTTCCTATGGTGAAGTTTCCTACTCATTTACTAACCCAAATGATATCTCTTCGGGTGACGGTGCAGGATCGCAAGCCTGGACGGCAATTATTAATTTACAACGTGCCGTTGGCAAACCAAAAGAAAGTACCCGTTTATTCTGGGATCTCTA
>CAWVZP010000013.1:0-30340 GCA_963934675.1 uncultured Gammaproteobacteria bacterium
TGCGCGAACAGGCGCGTTGTTTCGATTAATGAGAAGGCCATAATCCACTTGGGTGTTTTGCGTGCAAGACCCGACCCAGGGAAAATCAGTAGCTGACGATCACGGGTTGCCTGAAATTGCTTTTTAGCCGTATCCGTTCCATCGAAGCTGGCGATGTGGCTCGGAATGCCTGCAAATATTGCTCGATGAATCAAATCTGGATCTGATTCAGTCGTATTAAACTTACTTTTTCCTTGCTTCAACTGTTGTTTTAGCTGGGAGTGAATGTCCTGCCATTCGCGAATTCTAGGGTAGGACAAAAACTGCTTTTTGCACCATTTAGGAAACTGATTTCGAGACAGGTCGGTCTGCTGTTGTTTTAACTCAGCCCACAGATTGATCCAGAATAAAAAGTCAGAATGCTCATCCTGCCAGACGGCATGCTTTTGTTGTGCAGCCTGTCGGTTGTCGACGCTTGAATCACGGGGGTCTTGAATGGAAAGAGCACTGACGATCACTAGTGCTTCACTCAGGCAGTCTAATTGCTGCCCTCTAATAAGCATGGCGGCGAGCCTCGGATCGACTGGCAACGAGGCGATCTCGCGGCCTAGCGTCAGGATTTGATCGTCTTTATCCGTGGCCTGTAGCTCAAACAGCAAACGATAGCCGTCATTGACTAAACGACTGTCGGGGCTTTCAACAAAATCAAAGGCATTGATCGAACTTAGGTTGAGTCCATCCATTTGTAAAATGACCGAGGCAAGATTGGTTCTCAGGATTTCAGGCTCAGTAAATTCTGCACGTGAGTTAAAATCTTCTTCGTCATAAAGCCGAATACAAATACCGGGTGCGGTGCGTCCACAACGACCGCTGCGTTGGTTGGCTGAGGCCTGCGATATCTTCTCAATTGGCAGCCGCTGAATGCGTGACCGCCATGAATAGCGTGATAGCCGGGCCAGGCCAGTATCGATCACGTAACGAATGCCTGGCACCGTTAATGACGTCTCGGCTACATTAGTGGCAAGCACGATGCGTTTTTTAGTATGGCGCTGAAAAATACGCTGTTGATCGCCCTGACTTAACCGAGAATAGAGTGGCAGTATGTCGTAATCTTGATGAAATATTTTCGATAGTTTATCAGCCGCTTCCCGAATTTGGCGTTCACCCGAGAAGAAAACCAATATATCTTCCTTGCCTGCCTGAGTGAGCTCTTCCACCGCTTCGACCAATGCCTGATTATAATCACGATCATCCTGAGCGGGCGCACGATAACGCATCTCGACTGGAAATGTACGTCCACTGATGTTGAGAATAGGCGCCTGATTAAAGTAGTTCGAAAAACGCTCTGGATCGATAGTGGCGGAAGTCACAATAACTTTCAGGTCTGGTCGTTTGGGCAGTATCTGTTTGATGTAACCCAGCAGCAAATCAATGTTCAAGCTGCGTTCGTGTGCTTCATCAATGATGATGGTTGAGTATTGATTGAGCAGCCGATCATTTTGAACTTCGGCCAGCAATATGCCATCAGTCATTAATTTGATGTAGCCCTTGCTACTAGTATGGTCACCGAAGCGAATTTTGTAACCAACGGCAGCACCGACCTCACTTTTCAACTCTTCAGCGATTCGATTACAAACACTCTGTGCTGCAATTCGTCTCGGTTGAGTGTGGCCAATCATGCCTAAGTCAGCCAGACCTAGGTCGATACACAGTTGTGGTAACTGAGTGGTTTTGCCCGAGCCAGTTTCGCCACACACTATGGTAACTTGATTGGTGGCAATGGCCTCGGCTAATTCTTGTTGGTGATCGTAAAAAGGTAGGCTTTGATCGAGTTGCGATTTGGGCCTTTGTTGTTGACGAGTGGCTACTTTTTCAGCCGAGGCCGAAATTAATGACGTGAGCGTTTTTCTGAGCTTTTCGTCATTTTTAAATCGTCGAGATTTTTTTAACAGTTGCAGTAATTTTGCTCGATCCGTGCCGTAGCAATGCTGTAAAATTTGTGCTTCAAATGAGAGTTGATGTGACATGGCGAAGGATTCTAAACTGGTTGGCAAGATGAATATACCTTTTGATTACTCTCTTCGCGTATCGAGTAGAGTTAAGCATCCCAGATTGCGAATAAAACCTTTTGGCGGCCTCGAAGTTGTCATTCCTCCGCGCTTTCCCAAAAAAGCAGTGCCCGAGTTAGTCAACCGACACGCCCAGTGGATTAAGATGCATCTGCAAAAACAGCAGCTTGCAGAACCCGAATTGCCAGACGACATACAGCTCGCTTTTGATGACAGTCATTGGCCTATTGTCTATGAGCCTCAGCTGTCCGGTAACAGTGCCCACCAAATAGTGATTGTCTCTAATAGTGATGCAGACCAACATACCGATAAAGTGTGGCAACTGCGAAACTGGATCCGCCAGAAAGCTTGGCGACTATTGCCGCCATTACTCGAACAGCTGTCTCAGCAAACCGGCCTGACCTACAAAAAGATAAGTATACGCACCCAGAAAACACGTTGGGGTAGCTGTTCTAGTTCAGGTACGATCAGTGTGAATGATCAGTTGCTATTTTTACCGCGTGCCACAGCCGAATATTTAATGATTCACGAACTTTGCCATACTCAGCAGATGAATCATTCGTCGAGGTTTTGGCATCTGGTTGAAACCCATTGTGCCGATTTTAGTTATCATGAAAGTTTGTTGGATCAGGCGCGGAGCAAGATACCCGACTGGTTTTTGAGAGATTTGTATCGTTGACCTACTGTAATTTTGGTGGAATTCAGGCCCATTAACCGAGTTAATCTAAATGTTTATATTTTTGCTGATAGGTGTTTACTCGTTTTAAGTAATTACGGGTTTCTTCACGATTGTGGCGGTTGGTAATAAACCAGTAGGCTTGTGATGGGCTCATATTGTTTAAGCGTCTAATCGCTTCTGTTCTACTGCCTTTAGGGCTTAAGCTTTTGAAAAGGTTACCGGCACCACCATTATAGCTAGCAATTACAGCATATTGACGTGTGGTGGCATGCTTTATTTTGTTAAGGTAACGGTTACTCAAAATGGCTAAATACGCGGTGCCGACCTCGACATTATTGGCAGTGTTAAATAGATATGATTCACTTGGTGTATGGTCATAACCTTCAACACGCTGAAAGTACTCTCTACCCGCTTGACGCTGTAGAATTTGCATTAAACCGATGGCATTGGAGGTTGAACGTGCTTTTGGGTTAAACGCGGACTCCGTTTCAATGACCCCATACACTAAGGAAATAGGCACTTGATGACGTCGACTGGCGGCAGCTACTAAATAATAATATTTCTCACTGGATATCTTTGTATGATCGTTACTTAAATAGATGCGGATTTGATGACTGCGTTGCAAGGTGCTACTTCTGTTGGCGATTAAATAATCGGCAAATCGTAACGCGCGCCAATTGCTATTAATTGATTGGTTGTCTTGATCTAAGATTTGTTCATAAAAGAAAGGTTTGCCTGATTTGGATTGCAAGCCAAAATCATGGGCGGTGTTAGGGTCGATTTCATTAGGATCAACTTGCGTTAGCAGAGTTTTGACAATAGAGTTTTTTAAGGCCTGCTCACTGTTCGCAATAACCTCAATAATGCCGTGTCTAAAGTCAACGGTTATACTGCTATTTTGATCTTGGCTTAAGGACAAAATAGTTGGATCTTGACCTGCCATATCTAATAGCACGGCTTGTACATCGGTGATGTAATCTTCAATTTTTAATGGGGCAGTCGCGACCTTATCATCAATATCGCTGAATACCGTTGCGTTATCACTCGCCATATCTAGCAATACATCTTGAACGTCTTTTTCATACTGGGAAAGGTCAATTTCATTAGCATGCAAATATAAAGGCAGGATGAGGAGCATCAATAAAAAAGAAGGAGCCGTTAATATGTTTGGAGCAAATTTCACTTTCTTAATCGCCTGAGTTCTATTGTCACGTTGTGGCCAGTGTAGTTGAAAAATTGAGTGATGCTAATCTGTTAGTCATCTCCGAATCAGATTTTTTTGGTCAATTCTTTTTCAATACTAGTTGCTATAAATGCTTTGAATCCAGCTATCTGTAGTGATAATGTTTATCGATAGGGTCAATTTAACTCAAAAGAAAGCTGAAAGAGTGGTTGGTTTTCTTTTAGTTTGCTCGGTCCAAAACTAATGTAAGTTTGGTGTGCTTTTTTAACAGATACGGTCGAAATGACTTTGCATCGCTGCGATGCCCTAGAACTAATTCAGGTAGCCGGAGTAGCTTTCGCTACTGAACAACACTACGCTGCACGTATTTAATACCATTCTCAAGCAGTAAATTCTTAGCACGTGATATTTTGCTATTGGATGCAAACGGTCCAAGTACGACACGATGCCAGGTCGATCCGTTGACATTGGCTGAGTTGACATTGGCTTCGAGGCCGAGAAATGCAAGTTGGGCTTTTAGGCTGTCGGCGTCGGATGCGCTTCTGAATGAACCCGCCTGTAGAGTAAATTTCCTTATGGTTTTTTTGTTGATAGCGGGGTTTGCAAGACCGTCGACATCGTCTTTTGGTACGGGTATGTCCATCACGCGTTCTTCTAGTACGGTGTAAAAGTCGATCTTTGGCTTTTGCTTTTTTGTCGTAGTGTCGGGCTTTTTAGCGTTTGCTTTGCTAGTTTTAACGATTTGACTGTCGAGATAAAAAATGCCGGCAACAAATAAGCCTAGCATTAAAGTTAGGCTTATCCATACCCAGGGCCTATTAGACTTGCTGTCGGTCATCGTGTTTTTTTCGCTAGTGGTCGGAATAAATGGAAATTAGGCTGTTGCAATGATGGTATACCAAGTGAGTGGCGCCTAAAGGGGAAGTCAATTTACATGGATTAAGGTTGTTTCAAAAGTGCTTAACTATCTTAGAAACTACTTAGAGGTGGCCTACATTCTTTCCATTACCTCTATACCGAGTAAATCAAGTCCCCTGCTAAGTGTAATGGCGGTAACGTCGCTTAATTGTAGGCGGCTATTTCGCACCTCAACAGGGATGTCACTGCGCAGGATAGGACAGGCCTCGTAAAATTTCATATACAGGCTTGATAGCTCGTATAAATAGCTGCATAGCTGATGTGGGTAGGCGTCTAGCGCTACCTGGTCAACTGCTTCTCCAAACTGTAATAGTTTGAGTGAGAGCGCTTTTTCGGCTGGTTCTATGACTGTGATTTCTCCAGTCACTGACTCAGCCTTTAAGTTGGCTTTGCGGAAAATACTTTTGATTCGGGTGTAGGCATATTGCAGATATGGCGCAGTGTTGCCCTCGAAACTGAGCATAGTGTTCCAACTAAATATGTAGTCGTTGGTTCGGGTCTTGGCTAAGTCGGCATATTTTACCGCACCGATACCTATTTTGCGGGCGGCTTCTGCAGCGTCTGCAGCATTTAGGTCTGATGCTTTGTCGGATAACAACTGGGCAGCACGTACGACGGCTTCGTCCAGCAATGCGCTCAGCTTTATGGTATCGCCGCTGCGGGTTTTAAACGGTTTGCCGTCTTCACCCATCATGGTGCCGAAGGCATGATGCTCGAGTGTGCAATGGTCGGTAGCAAACCCGGCTTTACGGCTAACAGCATAGACTTGTTTCATGTGTAATGATTGACGCGCGTCGATAAAGTAGAGGCAACGGTCGGCCATGAGTGTGTGGCAACGATAGTCGACCGCTGCCAAATCTGTGGTTGAATAAAGAAAACCACCGTCTGATTTTTGCACGATCATACCAAGCGGCTCGCCTTCTTTGTCGGTCATATCATCCAAGAAAACAACTTGTGCACCTTCGCTTTCAACGGCAAGTTTCTTGTCCTTTAACGTTTGGATGATACCCGGTAATGCTTCGTTATAAGCGCTTTCAGCGTAGATATCGCTGTGTTTCAGGGTAACATTGAGCTTGCTGTAAACGGTTTCACTGTGGGCGACTGAAATATCGATGAAGCGTTCCCACATAGCGAGTGCATCGGCATCACCGGCCTGTAGTTTGACGACGTTGGCTCGAGCACGCTTGGCAAAGTCTTCTTCCGCATCAAAGCGAACTTTTGATTCACGATAAAAGACTTCAAGATCGGCTAGCTTGACGTTGCTATCGAGTTCTATTTGGTCCTGTAAATGGGTGATGAGCATACCGAACTGAGTGCCCCAGTCGCCAACATGGTTTTGGCGTATTACCTGATGTCCTTGGGCTTCAAAAATTCGGGCCAGGGCGTCGCCCATGATGGATGATCGCAGATGACCGACATGCATCTCTTTGGCAAGGTTTGGAGCCGAATAGTCGATCACAATTACTTGTGGCTGTTGCGCTTGTTCGACACCTTGGTGTGTGTCATCACGTAACAAATTAACTTGATTCGATAACCATTGCTCAGATAGTTTGATATTAATGAAGCCGGGGCCTGCTATGTCGCAGTGGTCTGTGATACCAGATAAGTCCAAATTCTCTAGTATTCTGCCGGCCAGTTCACGTGGGTTGGTTTTCATTAATTTGGCTGCTGCCATGGCGCAATTAGCCTGATAATCGCCCTGTTGTGGATTTTTGCCAAGGGCAACCATGGGTTGGCACTGTTCAGGGATATTGGCTGCAGTCATCGCTGCTCGCACACGAAGGTTTAGCAGGTTACGGATATTCATGAATTCAGTGGTCACTCGATCAGTGTGTTTAGCGTTGATTGATTTATATGGACTGCTTTTAATTAGAGGCACAAACCGGGCATTTTGGGTTCTTCGACAACTTTATTTGCTGCCACTCCATCGCGGCTGCGTCGAATAATAACAGCTTCCCCACGAAAGACGCTGCATTATCTGTCAAAATCATCAGGGCTTGTAGGGCTTGCATCGTACCGATGACACCAACCACTGGGCCAAGAATGCCGTCCATTTCGCAGCTTTCGGCATTCTCATAGACAGATTCACTGTAAAGACATTGATAACAGGGGCTTTCTGCCTGGGGCTGGTAGCTTAAAATTTGGCCTTCTAACCGAATTGCAGCCCCCGACACCAGGGGCGTTGCCAACTCAACACAATAGCGATTGACTTCGAATCGGGTCGGAAAGTTATCGCTACAATCGAGCACCAAGTCGACACGGTTGATGATTGCTCTAAGCTCATCGAGGTCGATCTGATAATTAATTGTTTCGACTTTGCAGTGAGGATTTAACGCCTTGATGCTGTTTTTGGCGGAATCAACTTTATTGTCACCGATCGCATGATTGGTATGAATAATTTGGCGCTGCAAATTTGACTCTTCGACTATATCGAAATCGCTAATGATAAGTTTGCCGACACCACTGGCAGCGAGGTACATCGCTGCGGGTGATCCTAGCCCGCCTATGCCGATAATCAATACGGTTGAATCGATGATTTTCTGCTGACCCAACTTGCCAATTTGATCAAGTCGTATTTGGCGGCTATATCGATTAATGTGTTGATTATTCATTTTGCGTAAATTCAATTATATAAAAATAAGAATTAAGCGAGCTTGAGTCAAAAACTGGTGGCCATACACTCTACGTAATGGCTACTCACTATATTCAAACTCTTGAGTGCAAGCCATGTAGGCTTGCACAATTAAAGTAGGGTTGTTGATTAAGCGTTGACGCCAAACGTTCAGCTTAATCCCTAATTCGATCAGCCCGCGTAATACGCCTATATGTTGAGTTTTAATAACACATCTGCATCTTACCAGACAATGGTCATTGAATTGCAGGTTCATATATTGATCCGGGCTTGTATAGCTTGGCCTGCGCACCGCCTTCGACGCCCATTCCTTATCCGAATTAACAGGCCATTTCACACTGTAGGCAAGCGGTACATTTTGCTGGATCAATAGGTAGAGACCTTCGCATATTGTCCTCAGTATTGGGGATTTTCTATTTGCATCATAATATGGGAACAAAATGTATTGCAAGCAGCCTGTCTAACGAGCCTAACAAGAATGGCTCGACGATAATAGTTTGATTACTGGGTGGTATAAAAACCCCCTGTTGAAATCCTTCATTGGCACTACCAATTTGTTGTTTTCTATGCCTCAATATCAGTTATTCGTTCTATAAATCTGATATAAAAATGAAAGGCACCATAAACACCGAACCCAGTTGCGCCGATCCGACTGATCCAAATTCGATTAGTGTTGCGCAGGCGCTCAGCCAAATCGACGCTAAAACCGTTGCTTTGCAGCAATCGGTCTTATTGCCTATTCGTGAATGCCTCGGACGAATATGTAGTGAGTCTGTTGTTTCAAACATTAATGTTCCCGGTCACGCCAATTCGGCGATGGATGGTTATGCCATTGCATTCTTAGACTTAGAAGCAGATTCACAACAGGGGCACATCACTCGGTTTGAAGAGATTGGCTGTTCGTTTGCTGGACGCAGTTTGGATGCCGTTTGCGAATCAGGACAATGTATTCGAATTATGACGGGGGCGGTGATTCCTGAGGGTTGTGATACCGTTATTATGCAAGAGCAGGCAGAGCAGCACGATGATGGTTCAATCATGGTCGATTCGAATCATCGGCTGGGTGAAAATGTCCGACATGCGGGTGAAGATATCAAGCAAGGTAGCGTTATCTTAAATCAAGGCGACAAAATAGGACCGGCTGATTTAGGGGTGCTCGCTTCACTTGGAATCAGCCAATTAAACGTATTTCGAAAGCCTATAGTCGCATTTATGTCAACTGGGGATGAGCTGGTATCGATTGATAAGCCACTCGGAAAAGGGCAGATTTACGATAGTAATCGTTATACTCTGTTCGGCATGTTGGCTCAGTTAGAGGTTGAGATTATTGATCTTGGCGTGATACAGGATGATTTTGACAGTATTCGATCGGCATTACTGGACGCTGCGACAAAAGCTGATTTGGTCATTACTACAGGCGGCGTATCGGTTGGTCAGGCCGATTTCATTAAAACCGCACTGGAGGACATTGGTCAGCCTGATTTTTGGAAAATTGCCATTAAACCAGGGCGGCCGCTTACCTTTGGGAAAATCGAAAATAGCCTGTTTGTTGGCTTGCCGGGCAATCCGGTTGCGGTGATGGTGACCTTTAATCATTTTGTTATTCCTGCGATACGAAAACTTTCGGGCGCATTACCAGCTCAAGTGCCGGTAGTTAGAGCCATATCAACTGAAAAGATGCGTAAGAGAGCCGGACGAATGGAAATCCAGCGTGGTATCGCATCACTCACTGTTGAAGGGCAATGGGAGATCTGCAAGACCGGTAAGCAGGGTTCGGGTATTCTTACTTCGATGACTAGGGGTAACTGTTTTATTTTGCTGCGAGAAGAAAACAGTGGTGTTGAAATTGGTGATTTAGTCGAAATTCAATTATTTGACTGGTCTCAAATTTAGGTCTTAAAATAGTCGAATGAGCTTAGCCACAAAAAAATAAGGTTTGTATAATGATTAAAATAAAATACTTTGCTCGTCTTGGTGAAGCACTTCAATCTAAAGAAGAAGATTTAGATTTTGTTGATGCTATCGTCACAGTGGGTGATTTAGTTGATTTGTTACGAAGCAGAGGCGAGCCATGGGTTTCTCAGTTTTCCTCTAAAAACAACGTTTTAATGGCTCTTAACCATGAAATGTGCGATTCCAATGCAACGTTAAAGTTAGGAGACGAGGTTGGATTCTTCCCACCGGTAACTGGCGGCTAATTAAGCCCGTTTATGTAACGATTCTCGATAAATCATATACAGACCACAGCTAATAACGACGACTGCACCTAACCAAACCTGTTGCGACGGTATGTCCTGAAATAATAGATAACCCAGCAATACAATCCAAATAAGAGACGTATATTCAAACGGCGCGATTGCCGAAACCTGAGCCTTACCGAATGCCGCCGTCAGTGCAATGTGGCCGCACACAGCTAATAATGCCATTAACAATACGACGCCAAGGACCGACCATGAAATGGATACCCACACCCAGGGTAATATAGCGCTACTGGCCAAACCAATCATCAAGTTGAAGGAAAACACGAGGGAGATAACAGAATCTTGCTTCATCAGTTGTTTCCCGCTGATCTGAATACCCGCATAAGCTAGTGCAGCGCACAATACCAGCAGATAAGCCCAGTAATCGCTGTCACCTGCGGGGTTCATTGCGATAACCACGCCACCAAAACCGATCACGACAGCACTCCAACGGTGAATGCCGACGCGTTCTTTTAATACGATTGCTGATATCGCAGTGAGAATAAAACTAGAACTAAAAAACACCACGGTTGCATCCGCTAACGGCAAATATTGAAGTGCAGCAAAAAAGGGCAGTGGTGCAAAAATGCCTAAGCCACCTCGAAGTCCATGGGCAAATGGATGTGCGGTTTTGAGTAACTTGAGCTGACCACGAGCGAATAGGAACAATAAGATAACAGGTACAATAATCCAGCTACGCATCGCCAACACCTGAGCCGGCGAAACATCGGCTTCAACTAACCACTTAACCGCAGTGTCCATACAGGCCATAAGCAACATGCCTAACATCATCAACGCAATGCCAAACAAATTATTTGGGCTGCTTGGCAGGTTCGACTTTGGCGGCGGTGTCTCTTCCTTAATCATTGGTGTTTAAACTGCCATTTAAGTGGTTGAATTGTCTCCAGCCTTAGGGGAAGAAAGATGCCGTTATTATCATGTGTTTTTGGACCCCACATTGGTTTAAATGATATCTATCCCGATCTAAAAGCGGCTTATTATAATCAGTCGCGAGGAGATGACAAATTGAATCCATGCTTCATCCTTTTTTAGTATAAATTATTAAAATTAGGTCCAAGTGAGACTCTATTAATTCAACTATAGATGCTTGATTTTCACTATTTCGTGCGAAGGGCTAAGTAATAAACAACAGGCGTTATAGAGTGTTTGAACAATAATAATGGGCTCAAGTGGGCTCTCTATTAGGTGGGAGTTTTCAATTAATTTACAGCAGAGAATTTTTAGTGGCATTACTAATTCATCTCTATTGGTTATGTTTTTGTCAGTGATCATGTCGCATTATTGATTTGAAGTCTGGGTAGTTGGTGAGGGCAGCTTTACGTTTAACCTGTCAGCCCAGATTGAAAGATCCTGCATGATGGTAGGGTAGAGTTCAACGCCGTCTTTAAGTTGCTGCTGCCTACTGTGCCAGGCCCGTTGACCGGGTACTCGAACCGAGGATTCTGTTTCGTTAATGCGGCTATTTTCACATAGCAATTTAATCGCGTTAGTTTGTTTTTTGAAATCCTCCAATGAACCAAAAGCCTCTGGATCAATTATCTGGATGAATACCGAGTTGGCTTCTCCGTCATCGCTGCTGTCATTCGCGCGGCCATAACCACCTAAAGCCATGCTGAGTAATTCGGTTAGCATCGTTAGCGCATAACCTTTGTAGCCATGTGACACACCACCAATCGGTAGAATGCTACCGGGTGGATCAGCGAAAAATGCGCCAGGGTCATCGGTAATCTCTCCCTGATTATCTTTTAGGTATTTACCTGTCATTTTTTCTCCAGCGCGATGGGCGCGGCTGACATACCCGCCAGCGGTAATGCACATACTAATGTCGAACAAAATGGGGTAGCCGTCAGCTGGTGCCACAAAGGCAATCGGGTTAGCTGAGAAAATAGGATCAATTCCGCCATGCGCGCAAACAGAGTGCTCGTTAGGGGTCGAGCAAGTAATCAACGCGACATAGCCTGCCTCGGCGATTTTCGGGCAATAAGCGCCCAGGCAGGCGATGTGTTGGCTTTTGCGTATCGTGGCGGTGACGATACCGCGTGTCGCGACCCGCTCGATACATTGGTCAATGGCTTGCGACATTACCCAGGGACCCGGCAAGAAATTGGCGTCCCAGTTGAACAGATTTCCGCGATCAATAATGACTTCAGGTTCACCGCTAATTCGCGACTCTCCTTTGTGAAGCCAATCGAGGTTACTCGAAATTCGGTTCATACCGTGAGTAGTAAAGCCAAGCAAATCGGCCTCGACGAAAATTGATGCCATTACGGTGGCGCGTTCATGAGGCAGGCCAACGGCGACAAATAATTCCGTAGCAAACTGAACTAGGGAGTGGTGAGTATAACGAACTGACATGTCTGGGCGACCATTGTGAAATTATGCCTAGATCATATCAGGACTAAGGATTCAGTCGTGGAGTTTCTGCTGCGGCTGGTTTGGTGTTTAGTTTAATAAGGTTTGAGATAATACCAATGGTTGTAGCAACAACGGCCTTGAGTGCTAAGCCGATAATCGATTGTTGATTGTCTTATGCGTTTTGAATATTGCTCTATTAGCGCCTACTAATCTCTGGTGGGCTTAAGCTGTTAATGCTCCAGTCATAATGATCGTCATTATCAATCGACTCTATGTTACTCAGCTGGTCGACCAGTGAAGGTTTTGCATATTGGCGCAAGTGATCGATAACGCTTGCATCAGTGCCACCAAAATCAGCCTTGTACCAATCGTAAATACTGGATACGCGAAGTTTACCGTATTTCACTTGAGCCGCACGGGGATGATTAATAAACTCGACAGCGGCTAAATCTAACATTGTTTCGGTATTCTCTGCCGTAAATGCGCTCGATTGTAGGTTTGGGCAACCAATAGAGGCGCAGTTGACTGCGTAGTGAATTCGAGCATCTTGCCAAATAGGGCGTAGTATTCGATGCTCGATATCATTTAAACTCAATGGTTCCCTCTCAATCGTAATAAGTTCTTTATCCCAAGGACCAAAGCTAAAGAAACCAGACTTAACATCTCTGATACTGGCAATGGGATAATTGTCCAGTATTAGATTGACTGTGATAGCGTTGTATAAATTAATCCAATATGCCATTTGCTCACCTTTATTGTATTGTCTGATAGGTGTTTTCGATAGGGTCGAAATATAAGCTTTTAACTGACTTTTATCGGCAATTTCAAATTTAGAATAGGCCAATAGGTTAATGCCATTTTTTGTTGGCAGGACAAAACGCTGCGTTAAATCACTCCATTGGCTATGATCGATAGTTAGTTTCGAATTAGCCTCATGCGATGCCCATTTTTCCCACAATTCTGAAGCGGGAGCGGCCAGTAGATGGTTCGATAAAAATAATGTAACAATCGTTATTAAAAGCAAAAAATAGGTTTTGAATTGCAGCATTTTTATGACCGAAGAGATGATTAAGAGCAAGGTTTAAGGATAGCGGATGAAGGTTGTATAGCTTATACAGACCGGTAACAAAAGCGTTAGTTGCGGACGATTTTAGTGTTTTTGGTGTAAATTAAGCCGGTTAGACCGATAAGAGGTTGATTGCCCGATTGATTTATGGTGCACGCTAGTATTTAAACCTGTACAATGCGTCCCCGTTCTGGCATTTGCTCATAAAGCTTCCGCGTTCCAGGCATCCTATATTTTCTCAGGCTTTACTCATGACCACCGATTCGGTAACCGCGTTCGATCAACTGGCGCTATCTCAGCCTATTTTCAAAATACTTGACGAGGTTGGATATGAAACTCCATCCCCGATTCAAGCGCAAACTATTCCATTGCTTCTCGAAGGAAGAGATGTCGTAGGCCAGGCCCAAACGGGCACCGGTAAGACGGCTGCTTTTGCACTCCCTATACTAACAAATCTTGATCTCAGCCAAAAAGACCCGCAGGTACTTGTATTGGCACCCACTCGCGAGCTTGCTCTGCAAGTCGCGGAAGCATTCCAGAAATATGCGAAACATATGAAAGGCTTCCATGTATTACCGGTTTATGGTGGACAGGAATTCCGCACTCAAATTCGCGCGCTAGAGCGTGGCGTGCATGTAGTCGTTGGTACGCCAGGCCGAGTGATGGACCACATGCGTCGAGGTAATCTCAAATTAAACAATCTTAAGGTACTGGTACTTGACGAAGCAGACGAAATGCTTCGCATGGGATTTATCGATGATGTTGAATGGGTACTCGAGCAAACGCCAGATACGCGTCAAATTGCTTTGTTCTCGGCCACCATGCCAACTCAAATACGACGAATAGCGGCTAAACACTTAGACAGTCCAGTCGAAGTAACGATCAAATTAAAGACCGCTACGGCAGACACTATTCGTCAACGATTTTGGCCTGTTAGCGGCATTCATAAACTTGATGCATTAACTCGAATACTCGAAGCCGAGACATTTGACGCAATGATTGTTTTTGTACGTACAAAAACCGCAACGGTCGAATTGTCTGAAAAACTAGAAGCGCGCGGTTATGCCTCAACGCCGCTCAATGGTGATATCCCCCAAAATCAGCGTGAGCGGGCCATCGACAACTTGAAAAAAGGCAAGCTTGATATTCTGGTCGCCACCGATGTTGCGGCACGCGGCCTTGATGTGGAACGAATTAGTCATGTTATTAACTATGATATTCCTTACGATGCTGAAGCTTATATTCACCGAATTGGAAGAACCGGTCGTGCAGGCCGCCAAGGTGACGCAATTCTATTTGTTGCACCACGCGAAAGACGCTTGTTAGGCGCTATCGAAAAAGCGACCCGAAAAGAAATCGAAATGATGGAATTGCCATCGACCGAGCTCATTAACGATAAGCGTGTTGAAAGGTTCAAGCAGCGTATTACTGATGCCATCGCGAGCGACAAATCGAAAATGTTTTACCAAATGGTAGAACAATATCAAATTGAAACTGACGCAACACCATTAGCAATTGCAGGCGCACTAGCGCAAATGTTGCAAGGTGACACACCGTTTCTGTTACAAAACAAACCTAACCGCCAGGCTGATAGCGACTGGAAGAAAGGCGAAGACCGCGGCAGTCGTGGACGAGATAGAGATGATCGTCCACCCCGCAAAGAACGCTCACCAAGACGTGACGCTAGTGCAGGGCCAGAAGAAGGTATGAAAACCTACCGTCTCGAAGTGGGCCACGAACATAAGATCATGCCTGGTAATATTGTTGGTGCGATTGCTAACGAAGCCAATATCGACAGCAAGAACATCGGCCGAATCAAAATATTCGAAGGACACAGCCTGGTCGATATGCCCGATGGAATGCCGGATGAATTATTTGAAAGTTTAAAGCGTGTTCGTATCGGCACCTATCCACTCGATATTTCTGTTGCCAGCAAGGAAGATATAGCCAAGATAGCCGATGCTGGTGCAGGTAGGGATAAAGATCGCGGTCAGAGTCGAGATCGGGATCAAGGCAGAGATCGGGATCAAGGCAGAGATCGGGATCAAGGCAGAGACAGCAAGCCAGAATCGACCGCTAAAAAACGCGACAAAAGACCAGCAAAAGTTGAAGACAAGCCGAGAGAAAAGATCAGAAAGCGCGACCTCAAGGATAAAGGCAAGCCAAAACGAAAAATTGTGAAAGAGACTGGAACCAGTGATTCGGCTGGTCAAGAACCTTTGAAAAAGTTAGGCCTTAAAAAGCTTAATGATTAAGTTTTGGTTGCTGTAGTTCAACTAAGAGTTGAGCTACAGCCACTAAAATAAATTTTGCTGCTGTCCGGTGACTGCTTCCATGGAGCTCTTGACTGCAGTCAAAATAGTATCTGCGATTGGGGTCAACTGTCTTTCGATATAATGTTCATAGTCAAGTTTTGATTTTTGGCATTCCAAAGTTTCAGCACCGCTAAGCGTAATGACGTATTCAATCCAGCTTCTATTGCGATAGCGCGAGGGCTGGTTCATTTGGTTAAACAATAACTCCGCCTTGATCGCCGCCTGGGCATGGGGAGGAATATTTTTAATATAGTCTGCCAATGGTTTCCGTAAGCGCTTGCGATATTTCAGTTGACTGTCGTATTCACCCTTGAACAGCCTGTCAATCGTTAGCAAGATATAGTCTTCGTACGCTTCACCATCAAATACTAACTGATACAACTTTTGCTGGAAATTTTTCGCTAAGTCAGTCCAATCGGTACGTACCGTTTCGAGACCTTTATAGTGTATGACGCGATTACCCTGTTCATCCTCAATTAATCCAGCGTAACGTTTTTTACTGCCTAGGTCTGATCCTCTGACAGTCGGCATAAAAAATTGATTGAAATGTGTTTCAAATTCCATTTCTAGGTAGCAAGGTAAGTCATGTTCTTTCTCTAAAGCCTGCTGCCAATATCGGTTGATCAGCACGACTAATCGATTACCAATTTCAGTGGCTTGATGATTGTCACAAGCTTTTTGTAGCGACACGAAGACCGAGTCTGTATCGCCGTAAATCACGTCATAACCTTCAGCCTCGATGAGTTTTACTGTTTGCAGAATGATGGCGTGGCTCCGTTTAGTAATCGAGCTGGTTAAACGAGAATCGTGTACGCGACAACCCGGTGTACCAAGCACACCATAAAACGAATTCATAATAATCTTAATGGCCTGAGATAAGGGCGCATTTTTGTCGCGTTTAGCGACGTCACGTGCCTGCCAGAGTGTGGCAATAATATCGGGCAGAATATTGTCCTGCTTGCTGAAACTAGCGCCATCAAAGCCATCGATAATGTCGTTCAATTCCAATTTTTTAGCCGCGATTCGCGCATAGGGATCGACCTTGAATGTACGTATAATACTCGGATAAAGACTTTTATAGTCGAGTACTAAGACACTTTGATGCATGCCAGGCTTCGAATCCATCACGTAACCGCCAGGCGCGCTGAGCTCACCTTGGTAGTCGCCGATATTGGGAGCAATAAATCCTTTACGGTGCAGTCGCGGCAAATAGAGATTATCAAATGCAGCGACCGAACCACCGACTTTATCCATCTCAAGCCCTGTTAGCCGGGCTCGTTCTATTGCGAAGTTTATGAGGTCAGCCTTGTCGAAAATATCTCGCACAAGCTGACAGTCTTCCAGGTTGTAAGCCGCAAGTTGTGGCTTGTCTTCATTAAACTGACGCCGAATTTCTTTTGCTTTGAACAACGGGTCGTGCAATGACTGACTGTCATGAATTAACTTGCCCCGCGCGAGTAAGGCTTGTCCTACCGATTCGAGTGAGAAGCTGGCAAAGTTATAAGTCGCACTTTTCAACGTATCGATACCGCACAACACAATTCTGCCTGGAATTGATATGAAATGGTGGTTGGTTTCAGCTTGAGCTTTACGCCAGGATGGCACCATTTTGCTGCGACCTATTGTTAATGGAATGCCCAACGTTTGAGACCTTGTTTGTAATACCCTAAGGTCAAAATTCACGACATTCCAACCGATAAAAATATCCGGATCTATGTTGATCACATATTTGATCCAACGCAACAGAAGCGTTTTTTCGTCATCGACATATTCAATTAGGCTGGTATCTTCATTATCGCCAATAATCAAAACCTTCCGACTATTGTTTGAAACGAAGGCGATTGAAAATAACGCGTTGGTGACGTAATCGGTTTCGATGTCGAACGACATGACTTCAAAAGTTGGGGTGTATTTGGTTGGCTTCAGGCGAGCGGGTTGGATCATGTTTTGATGGTCGTCAAATTCGATTGACACTGGCGCGGTAATAAAGCGCTCCATTAAATATCGATCCGCTGGCCGAATATCCGATTCATAGCAAGCTAGGTTGTGTTGCTTGAGCAGATCACGTGCTCGATAAAGCTTTTGTTGCGAGTCAAAGTAAACGCCACTCATTAACTCAAATCTAAATGACTGAAGGTTTAATGGTTTGATCGAGATAGCGCCAATTCTTTTCAACAAAGCTGCGACTGGGTCACTGTCAACTGTACGGATAAAAAAAATGGCCTGTTGATTTGGGATGGAAACGTGAACAGGTCCTTGCTCGCTGGCTACCCAAAAGTCGAGGCAGATCCCGGTTGGCGTATCGCGCCAGTGCCGAGTCAGTAGAAAACCTGTGGTCAAAGCCATTTATACATCACCAGTGCATCGATCAATCCTGCTTCAGGGTGGTTGAATGCTTTAGGTAAATTGCCGACGGTTTCAAACCCGAGTTTTTGCCAGAGCTTAACGGCGATTACATTGCTACTGGCAACAAAGTTAAATTGCATCGCTTTGTAGCCCATCTCGCGGGCGGTTACCTGTGAGTGTTCACACATCATTGTCGCAAGTCCCTGGCCCCGTGCATTCGATGAGACCATATATCCACAATTACAGACATGTTTGCCGGGGCCTGCTTGATTGGTTTTTATGTAATAGGTACCGAGCACTTTGCCATTTTTCTCAGCCACAAATGTTTCCTGAGACTGTTCTATCCAGATTTTTTGAGCTTCAATTTGGTTTGTTTCAGGTGCATAAGCATAGGTGTCACCTGCCTTTACTATGTCGTGGAATATTGGCCAAATTTGATTAAAGTCGTTAACAGTGGCGATTCGAATTTGCATGGCGTAATTTTAATTTGGCACTTGAATGGATATTAAGTCTGTCGGTTTCTTTATTTACTGTGAAAAACGCGCTTCCTTGGCGTTGTAGAATATTACAATAAAACAAAGATTTTATGTAAACGTATCGTACCTGTTACCTACTATTCACATCAATTCGAAGGACGCTACTATGTCTGTCGATAAGGCCTAAGATCAACTCACCTTATTTTCGTAGGTTAACCTGGCAACTGAAATGCCGACTGCAAATACTCAAAAACACGCTTAGCTTGTTTTGAGTGGTTGTTTTCTCGATAATACAAAACAACGTCAAGCTCAGTACTGCCAAAGTAACTGTCTAACGACACTAACGTACCGGCATTGAGTTCTTTTTTAATCATGCCCTCAGCTAGCCAGGCGACGCCCATATCGGCCAAGGCCATTTCTTTAAGGCTAGCTGAAAATGCAGATTCGCAAATCACCTCTATTTGGTAGTCTCGCATCACTCGTGGTAAGCATGTTCTGGCTATTACATCAGCCATAAAACCACCTTCCTGGTACATCAGCATAGGAATGTTTCCTGCTAACATTGATTGTGTGCTTTCGAACTGATGCAATGCATCACGGCTGATAACGGGAATAAGAGAGTCCTTGTTGAGGAAGAGTCTCTGAAATGATAAATGAGAAAAGTCGAACTCGAAATGCGGCACCTCGTAACAAAGTAAAAACTGGCCTTCTTTTCTGAATTGCGCTTCACAATCATAGTTGTTGACTGGAGTAACTCGATAGGCGGTATCTGGCAATTGTTGTTTGATGGCTTTAATGAGCAGAGGGAATCTTGACATTGCTAACGTGTGTTGAGCTACAAAACTGATTCTGTCCTGATTTTTAGATTTTGCTTGGAGGCGACTACGCAAAGCATACAGCCGTGTCACCATGTCCCTGAAACCCTCTTCTAGTTCCTTTCCCGCGGGCAAAATGCTCACAGGTTTGGTGCGTCTATCAACAATCTCGACACCTAACCATTCTTCTAACAAACGTATTCGCCGCGAAAAAGCCGGTTGCGTGACGTGCCGTCGTTTGGCAGCACGGGTAAAAGATTGCTCTTCAAGCAATGCGAGTAAATCTTCTAAACCTTTAAGATCCATGACAATTACAACGGTTAAAGTCTTAGAGTGGAATATAACAAAAAATAACTTTAAGCAAAGTAATTGGCATTGTTTTAGCTAATATATTTATGTAATTATGTCTCAAATTAACTTTAGGAGAATAAAATGCATCTTTCACGATTTCCCCGTCTGCACTTCGCGCATCTTCCAACGGCACTAGAGCCAATGCCGCGCCTATCCGAAGCACTTGGTGGTCCCAACTTATGGATTAAGCGCGATGATTGTACTGGCCTGTCATCGGGTGGTAACAAAACGCGAAAGCTTGAATTTTTGATGGCTGATGCTCAGCAAAAGAAAGCCGATGTGATTATTACGCAAGGTGCGACCCAGTCGAATCATGCACGTCAAACCACGGCAATAGCAGCCAAAATGGGGCTTGAATGCCATATCTTGCTAGAAGATAGAACTAGCTATACAGATGATGCTTATGTTCTTAATGGCAACGTTTTGCTTAACCAATTGCACGGAGCAACGATTGCAAAGCGCACTGCCAATACTGATATGAACGCTGAAATGGAAGTGCTCGCGCAGAAGCTGCGTGACGATGGAAAGAACCCTTACATCATCCCCGGTGGTGGCTCTAACGAAATTGGTGCGCTTGGTTATGTTAACGCAGCAATTGAATTAATGACTCAGGCTAATGATTGTTCATTAAAAATTGATCATCTGGTACATGCAACGGGTAGTTCAGGTACACAGGCTGGTCTTGTATTGGGTATGGAAGGTATGAATTCAGGTATTCCTGTTTACGGTGTGGGTGTTCGAGCACCAAAGCAAAAACAGGAAGAAATGGTGTTTAACCTGGCACAACGTACGGCTGATTTTATGGGCTTGAATCCAGATATTGTGAAACGTGAAAGTGTTGTTGCAAACAGCGATTATGTGGGTGATGGCTACGGTTTACCAACCGACGCAATGGTCGAAGCGGTTAAGTTAATGGCGCAGTATGAAGGTATTTTGCTAGACCCTGTTTATTCGGGTAAAGGCTTCTCTGGATTGGTTGACTTGATCCGAAAAGGTCATTTCAAAAAGGGTGAGAATGTTGTCTTCCTACATACTGGTGGTAGTATTTCATTATTTGGATACCCAGAAGTATTCAACTTACCTGGTTATATTTAATCGGGTTTTAATTCATTAAGGTCTCATAACTATGCAACATTTAAAAAAGCCAGGTTTGTCGCCAGAAGATTCTGATCGTGAAGTACGTGAATCAGTTGAGGCAATGCTTAGTGATATTAAACAAAATGGTGAGCAAGCAGTTAGAGCACTAGCTAAAAAATTAGACGGTTGGGAAGGTGACTTCATTCTTAGCGACGAAAAGAAGCAGCGCTTAATTGCTAGCCTGCCTCAAACAGTCAAGGATGATATTCAGTTTGCTTATAAACAAGTGTCTCGATTCGCCGAGGCACAACGCGACAGCTTGCAATCTTTCGAAATCGAAACTGAGCCAGGGGTTAAGCTCGGTCAGCGTATCCTGCCTGTTCAGTCTGCTGGTTGTTATGTGCCGGGTGGTCGGTATGCTCATGCAGCCTCAGCTATTATGAGTGTTGCCACCGCCAAAGTGGCTGGGGTGCCATTCGTTGTAGCTGCGTCGCCACCACGGGGTGACTCTATCGATGCGGCTGTTTGTTACGCGATGGATCTGGCTGGTGCCGATATGATTCTTGAAATGGGCGGAGTACAGGCCGTTGCCTCGATGGCCAGTGGCTTATTTACGGGAAAGCCTGCTGACATTATTGTTGGCCCAGGCAACGCTTATGTCGCTGAAGCCAAGCGAATTTTATTTGGTCAAGTTGGTATTGATGTTTTTGCGGGCCCAACTGAATCGGCTATTATTGCTGATGACAGTGCAGATCCAATGACGATTGCGGTTGATCTTACGTCACAGGCAGAACATGGTATTAACTCTCCTGTCTGGCTATTCACCACGTCCCAGGTTTTGGCTGAAAAAGTAGCCGAATTAATTCCAAAAGTGGCTAATGATATGCCCAATGCTGATGTCGTTAATCAGGCCTGGAAAGACTATGGAGAAATTATTGTCTGTGATAGCCGTGAAGAAGTGGTGAAATATAGCGATGAATACGCCAGTGAACACTTGCAGGTTATGGCTGATGATCTTGAATGGTGGAAGCAAAATCTGAATAACTATGGGTCGCTATTTTTGGGTGAAGGCAGTACCGTAACACATGGCGATAAGTGTTCTGGAACTAATCATATTTTACCCACTAAACGGGCTGGTCGTTATAGTGGTGGACTCAACGTGCAAAAATTCATGAAGGTTCTGACTTATCAGCAAATTGATGAAGAAGCGAACCGCATATTTAGCGCAGTCGGTTCACGTATCTCCAGAGTCGAGGGTATGGAAGGTCATGCTCGTGCTTGTGATTGGCGACTACGAAAGTATTTTCCTGAACAAGAATGGGACTTTGAAGTTTACGACCAGAAGCATTACTAGCAGAATTAAGCTAATCTTATGCGGCTAAACTAACCAGACTAAATGAGCAGATTAATGTCTACCACTGTTTTCAATAAGCCTTTTACTCAACAGGAATCGATTCCTGAGAGTGGTATCGAGCGTGCAGTAGAAGTGTTACGTACGGGGCGATTACATCGTTACAATGTAGTCGAGGGTGAAACGTCTGAAGCTGCGTTGTTAGAAACCGAATTTGCTGCATACATGAAGCAAGCCTTCTGCCTGGCTTGTGCATCTGGTGGCTACGCTTTGCACATAGCACTTAAGGCGGCTGGAATAAAGCCAGGTGAGGCAGTATTGACCAATGGTTTTACTCTGGCCCCAGTTCCTGGTGCGATTGACAATGCCGGTGGAAAGCCAGTTTTAGTCGAGATTGACAACAACTATTGCGTTGATCTCGACCATTTAGAACAAATGATGCAGTCATCAAAAGCGCGTTTCTTTCTGATGTCTCATATGCGTGGTCATATTGCCGATATGGATGTGGTGGTAACGCTTTGTGAAAAATACGGTGTTGCCTTAATAGAAGACTGCGCGCATACCATGGGTGCTTATTGGAATGGCAAAAGATCGGGAAGCTTTGGATTGGTGGCCTGCTTTAGTACCCAAACTTACAAGCACTTGAATTCAGGCGAAGGTGGATTCCTGACCACTGATAATGCAGAGCTAATGGCGAAAGCCGTAATGCATTCTGGTTCCTATATGTTATTTGAGCGCCATGATGCAGGACCTGATGCTGAAACATTCAAAGATATAAAACTTGATACCCCAAATTACAGTGGCCGAATGGATAATCTGCGCGCCGCAATTCTACGAGCACAGCTGCCGTTACTAGACAAAAACTGTAATCGCTGGAATCAACGATATCTTGCCCTTGAAAAGCGACTTTCTGACAATGCAGATATTCAACTTTCTGCCCGTTCAGACAAAGAACATTATGTTGCCAGTTCACTACAGTTTCGAGTTGAAAAATTAAAACAAGAGCAGATTAATAGTTTCGTAAAAGCTTGCGCCAAACGAGGTGTAGAGTTGAAGTGGTTTGGTAGTGCCGAACCCCAGGGCTTTACAAGTCGTTACGATAGTTGGCGTTACGTTGAATCAAAGCAACACCTACCGAACACACTAAAACTGTTAGAGACAACGTTTGATTTACGTATTCCATTGACATTTGATGTCGAGGATATGGTGATTATTGGTGACATTATCGACGATGTCGTTCAGTCAATCTTGACTCAATAGCGAGTCACTTCGCTTTAAGAGTCAGGTTTTATCGTAAATCTCTGGCTAATAACAGTAGAGGCTTGTTTATTAAAGTCCAGTATATAGGTCCCATCTTGTTGCATTTTATGCGGCTAAGTTAATCTCGAATTGAATCAATACCGTTTCGTAATGTCACCACTTATAAAACTAGACATCGGACTATTACGATTGTTCTGACTGCATTTTTATTTATGAATTCGGTCTAATCGACTGGCTTATCTTAGGCCCGATAGGCGTTTCTGATTCAAGCATCCTTAGGTCTTTGTCATACCACTTCACCCCAACAGATATGGGTAGAACTAATTTTAGACGCCTCATGTGCATGAAATTACTACAATAGTCTTTCTATAGCCGTTGTCCCTCAGGGTTCCAGTGGACAGATTACAGAGTTGTTGATTTGGATTCTTAAATGGGCATAATCCATTAAGCCGGCTGGGATTTTCCGGTGTTAGTCATTAAATTAACTTGTAGTCACTAAGGAAAAGCATCTTAATTATGAAAAAAATCAGTTTGAGTATACTAACCCTAAGCGCTGCGTTAACAGCAAGTTCGGCATTGGCCTATAGCTGTCCGACTGACATGAAAGCTATTGACAAGGCCATGGTCAAATCGACGCTAAGCATGGCAGATATAGACAAAGTTAAATTATTGCGATCAAAGGGCGAAACTTTACACAACTCTGGAGATCACGGTGGATCCGTGCAGGCCCTCAAGCAAGCTTCGGACATGCTCGGCATCTAGTTTGACGAAGCATCGTTCGTTGTTTTTTGTTGGAAGAGTGCCTCTTATAAAAGTTTTTTGAGGCACTCTAAAGAGCGTTCATATAAATCACACAAAAAGTATAATTCGATAGTAACTGGTTAAAAACGAATCAAATATTGCTTGATCACCATTAGTTTAGCTATCTAATTTGAAGCCATCATTTCTCATTGCACTAACAGAAAGCTACAGACTGAAATAGAATTAGGATTGCTATCTGGCCGCCATTAACTTTCTTTTTATAGAATGTAGATTTTTCCTCATCAAGAACACTTTTTGGATAAATAATTACTACTTGCTTTGGTAATAATGGCGATACCCATGAATATTAGCTAATTCTAGTACGCTTTCCTTCCGTGACAATGATACTGCTCGTGCGGTCAACTCGTTGTTAGACAGCAATGCCTTGTTTATTGAATGATTTAACATTGCATTGAATCATTCGTCAGCCTTTTATGATTGAGTATTTTACTGTTATGACAGAAATTACAGTGTTGAAAGTGTGGCAAAGTTATGAAAAAGAATCACTGCGAATTCCCTCTACTTGGCTGAGATATCGACTATTATTTCTTCTTAATACTGCCTGATCGAGTACCAAATAATCGATCTCCAGCATCACCCAGACCGGGTAAAATATAACCTTTCTCGTTGCACTCTCGATCCAGAGAAGCCGTATAGATAGGTACTTCTGGGTGATCATTCTTAAGTGTTTGTATGCCATCAGGAGCCGCTAAAAGGCAAATAAAACGAATGTTCTTCGCCCCGGCGCCTTTAATTCTGGTGAGCGCTGCCGACGCTGAATGGCCTGTTGCGAGCATTGGATCAACCACAATACAAAGCCGTTGTTCAAGGTCTGCGGGCGCTTTAAAATAATATTCAACTGCCTCTAAAGTAACAGGGTCACGGTACAACCCGACATGGCCGATTCTTGCTGAAGGGACTAGCTCTTCCAATCCAGATAAGAGGCCTTCACCAGCGCGTAAGATAGAAAAGAAGCACATTTTTTTACCGGCCAAAATAGGGGCCTCCATTGCTTCAAGTGGCGTCTCAATTGACTTCGTTGTCATCGCCAAATCACGCGTAGCCTCGTATCCAATCAATAGGCTAATTTCCTTTAAAAGGCGTCGAAACTCAGCCGCTGCCGTTTTTTTACGGCGCATGAGGGTTAGTTTATGTTGAATCAAAGGATGGTCTATTAGATGGACTTTGTGGCTCATAAATATCTCTTGGGGATTAGTTTGGTCAATATTGATCTAAATTCTAGTCTATATGGAGGAGCTTGTCAGATTCATCATTAAAATTAAAGACGTACAACTCAATCTCACTACCGTCATTACCCCTGTTTCTGTTAAAATAAGTGTTAGATAATCATTGAGGGTAAGCAGTTTGGATGTTAAACGTAAGCAATCTGGAGATATGATTCCAACAACCAATGCAGAGCGTCGCAGACGGGGGGAGGAATTGATTTTGCGTGTTGCTGAAGAAGTATTTGCTAATCGTGGTTTTCAGGGCGCTACGATGACTGAAATTGGTAAGCGTGCTGATTTACCTAAAGCCAATATCCACTATTATTTTTCATCCAAAAAAAAACTATATCAACGCGTCATCGACGACGTTTTTAACGTCTGGTTAAAAGCGGCAGATCAATTTGATGACCATGATGATCCTCGTGAAGCTTTAATCGCCTATATCAGCGCAAAAATGGAACTATCACGCAGCCGACCAAATGGGTCGAAAGTCTGGGCTAATGAAATAATTCACGGTGCCCCTATGATTCGTAACTACATGGAAAGTCACTTGCTTGAATGGTGTGAATCACGTGAAAAGCGAATTCAAAGCTGGATCGATAGAGGGATGCTCCGCCCCGTTAATCCACGTTACCTGCTTTATATGATCTGGGCCTCAACCCAGCACTACGCTGATTTTAGTACGCAGATTAATGTACTTAACGGTGGCCAACCCTTGTCAGATGATGCTTATCAAGAAGCCAAAAAAACACTGATTGATATCATTTTAAATGGGTTGCTGTACAAGTAAGGTTGCCTAGTATTTCATGCGTAATTTTTACGGTCTAAATCAGGTTTAATAGGATTAGATGAGAATTTCGGTTAACAGTGATTTTTTATGAACCGAAGCAAACTTTGGTTTTAATCAAACCTGAAAGTATTGATTGAATTTTTGCGGTTAATTCGAATGGTCATTGTATAGGGCCAAACAAAAGACAAGACAAGACACAGCCCTCATAATTCATCGACCACGGGTTTTTTAGAAGAGGCTTGGATTGGCACATTTGAAAAATAATGTCATTTACCATCGGACCTTTACCAACGATGAGAATGCTTCCTTTGGTTAATTTAGATTTTAGACTGGGTGTGTTATTTGGTCTTTTTTCTGTCTGTAACCGTCAAAAATCGAGGTAGATAAGAGCGCTAGTTTGTGCTTTTTTTACCTTTTTTTGACTACAACCTTATCGAAAGAAAAATCGATAAACACTAGTCAATAGTACAGGTGCACAGCGAGTACAGAATTTCTCAAATTCAAAATTATGACGCATAGCTTTAACTTTGAAAAAAGTGAATAAACGACCAAACAAGTTTTCGAATAATGGATTAGGTTCACTTTATTTACGAATTATTAATTAGAAAGGGGGGGCTGATCCTGGTTCATGTGAAAAACTCAATACCAAAGTGCCAGCACGAGTGCAGTTTATTCTCCCAGTTTTAAATTCATCTTCAGGCACTAATTTTGGTATCTGATAGAGCATCGTATTACAATGCATCGATGCTTGTTGTCAATTCACTGTAATAAATCTGTTGAATTTTCAGTCCGTATTGTTGTTCTCAACGGGACAGGAATGAATATTTTCATGAAGTTTATTTGAGTTCGAAAATGATATTCTTAGTTGCTTCCAAGTTAGGCAAACTCACATACCCTGTAGTTTTATTTTCAGCCTGTATATATATTGGTAAAGAATCATCAGACTTTAACGCCAATTGGTTTAGCGCGGTCACTACAGGCATGCCTTTTATAATGCTATTAGTGGCAATATTACTCAGTCTAAAATTTAACCATAGCCGATATGCTATTCTATCTATCCTTATCGGTATTATTTATGCCTTCTCTCAGGGCTACATCCCCACTTTCAACAGTGATTACCTTTTGGCTGGATATACGTTAGTAACCATCAATCTGTTCGTCCTTAGCTTTTGCCAAGACAGGAGCCTCTTCACCATTCACGGGCTCTATAAAATTATGGCTATAGGCTTGCAGTTGATTTTTGTGTGGGCGTTTATCACAAATTATTCAGAACTATTTGCGCAATTTATTTTTGCTGATTTTCTCACTCTGCCCTTTATGGACAAGAGTCAATTTGGTAACCCTGATTTTCTACTGGTAACGTTTTTCCTCGTCCTCCTGGGCCATGCATCTATCTCAATTAAAATTAATAGCTCGATACAAGCGACATTTTTTGGCTGCCAGCTGGCTTTACTTTTAATTTTGAGTGAAGTCCCGGTTCCTAACATGAATTCTATCGTTGCTGCCGCTGGATTCTTTCTTATTATTCTCTCGATCGTTATGAATTTATATGACATGGCCTACATGGATGATCTCACCAAGCTACCATCTAGAAGACATCTCAATCAGTCACTGATGAGCTTGGGAAATAAATTTGTTATAGCGATGCTTGATATCGACCATTTTAAAAAGTTTAACGATACACATGGTCACGATATTGGGGATGAAGTTCTAAAAATGGTCGCTATGAAAATAGGGGGTGTTACTGGAGGGGGAAATCCATTTAGATATGGTGGGGAAGAGTTTACGGTTATTTTTCCAGGTAAATCATTAGAGGAAGTTGAATTCCATCTTAACACCCTCCGTGATTCTATCGAACAATATACGATGGTTGTCAGGGACGCCAAAAGGTCTAAAAAAGACGATAAACCAGCTAAAAAGGATAGGGTTGCCAGAAGTAAAAATGACCCTTCAAATAAAAAGTTATCGGTTACTATTAGTATTGGATACGCATCTAGATCTGACGATTACACTACGCCAGAACAGGTCATAAAAGCCGCGGACGAAGCGTTGTACCGGGCTAAAGGCAACGGGCGGAACTGCATTAGCATTTGATTTATCTCACCTGTCGGAATTCGGGATGTTTTACAGGCAGGTTAGCTTTCAAAAAGTGGGGTTTGGTTTTGGCTAATCTCAGTATTACTGACTCGAATGGGAAAGATCTCAAATCCTCAGTAACGATAGCGCCAAGAAATTGTTGTCAGCTGATCATTAACGATGAAATATGTTAAACGTTTGTTGTCATCGATATGAGGTGATTGAAAGTGTATAAGATTTAATTTAGAGGATTCAGGTTTACCCATGACGCCATTCCACGTAATAGGCTTCGCTTACGACCTATAGTCGCTATCACAAGAATGTTAAAATTAATTTTCAGCAATGTCTTCTGCCCACAATTCTGGTTTTTCGGTGATGAACCGTTGCATTAAATCTTCGCAATCTTTATCTTCGGCGAGGATGACTTCCACTCCTCGGCTGCGCAAAAAGTCTTCGTTGCCGCCAAAATTTTTATTCTCACCAACCACGACTCGTTGAATGCCAAACTGTACGATTGTGCCAGAGCACATCATGCACGGAGATAGTGAGGTGTACAGCGTCATACCTCTGTAGCTTTTCTGGCGTCCTGCTTTACGTAGGCAGTCCATTTCACCGTGGGCGATTGGGTCTCCGCCTTGCACTCGTTGATTACGTCCCTGAGCGATTAATTGGTCGTCTTTGGCTAAGACACTACCGATTGGGCAACCGCCTTCGTCGAACCCGGCTTTGGCTTCGTTATAAGCGATGCGTAAAAATTTATGATCGTTTTCGTTAAGCATTTGTAAACCTCTAAACTCGTTCGCCACGTCTATACGGCACTAGCAGTGCCTGTGGGTATTTGGCTTTTCTGGCCATTACAATCATTGCCAAGATTGACATGACATAGGGCAGCATGAGAAAAAATTGATAGGGGATTACTGCCCCAGAAGATAGCTGGGCGCGTACTTGCATAGCTTCCAATCCAGCAAACAGTAACGCACCAAGTAGTGCTTTGCCTGGTTTCCACGAGGCGAAAATAACGAGGGCGACACAGATCCAGCCGCGGCCATTGACCATGCCGAAGTAAAAAGCATCAAACCAGGACATGGTGATAAAAGCACCGCCAACCGCCATTAATGCACTGCCTACCATGACTGCGCCGGTGCGTACTGAAAGCACGTTAATGCCCTGCGCTTCGACGGCCACGGGGTTTTCTCCAGCCATGCGTACTGCCAGGCCGATAGGGGTGCGGTGCAATACGTACCAGACAACTGGCACACATAGTATCGCAAGATAAGTAAGTGGTGTTTGAGTAAATAGCGCTTCACCGATCATCGGAATGTCGGATAAGAAGGGTATCGGGTAGTTCTGGAATGGCTCGATTTTGGGTGGTGTGGTGGCAGATGGTAATAGCATTCGATAGACGAAATAGCTCAGCGAAGAAGCAAAAAGCGTAATGCCTATTCCCGTGACATGCTGCGATAGGCACAGATGAACGGTGAAAGTAGCGTGTAGTAATCCGAACAATGCACCCATGCTAGCGGCAAACAAAACACCACCCCAGAGATCACCGCCTTGATAAACCCACATCCAGCCAGACATGGCACCCACAGTCATAATGCCTTCGATGCCCAGGTTGAGAACACCAGCGCGCTCGCAAATGAGTTCGCCTAAAGTGCCGAAAATAAGTGGACTGACAATTCTTATGGTAGCGGCCCAAAAGCCTGTGGTCAGCAGGATGTCGATTAGTTCACTCATGAGCGAAACCTGATTTTGTATTGAGTCAACATCACGCAGACAAGAATGGCGAGCACTGATACACCGACCAGTACGTCCGCTATATAGGTTGGAATATTGACTGCGCGACTCATCGAATCTGCACCAACATAAATAGCCGATAAAAACAAAGCGGCAGGTACCACCGAGAGGGGATGTAACCTTGCTAGCATCGCAACCGCAACACCGGTATAACCAAATCCAGGGGACAGATCGAGCGTTAAATATCCTTTTAACCCCGCGACTTCACTGACGCCTGCAATACCCGCTAGGCCACCGGATATCAGGGCGGTATATATGACTGTTTTATTGACATTAATGCCGGAAAACTCGGCCGCTTTGGCGTTAAAGCCTACCGCTTTTATTTCATAGCCCAGTACTGTAAAACGCATGACCGCCCATACTAGAATAGCCGCCAGCAATGCGACGATCAAGCCGGCGTGTAGACGTCCTTTTGCTAGCAGTGCGGGCAGGACGCCGTTATCAACTATTGACGCGGTTTGCGGCCAGCCCATTGCCATAGGGTCGCGCCAGGGGCCTTCTATTAGATAGCTCACCA
>CAWVZP010000014.1:0-29939 GCA_963934675.1 uncultured Gammaproteobacteria bacterium
TAAATCAATCTATCAAAAGCTTTTAAGAGTAATGAATTTTTCACAATTTTTTTGCCCCTACACCAACGGTAGGTGCTCCGAGGCGAACTCACCAATTTTCGTGACATTTATTGTACCGAGTTTAAGGAGTAGATATCGTATTAGAGAGTGGAAAGCCTGATTTCACATCAGGTAAATTTAGGGCTTAATTAAAGTGCTGCCAAGAGTAAAGACGATTAGAGCAGAGGCTACGCGACAATCAGGGAGAAAGTTTGTTGTAAAAATGTCATTTAGTAATTTAAGGCATTTGTTTGCTATATCATGTGCCATCAAATTCTGCAGGAGAGCTGGTGACAGCCTGTCTTTGAGTCGTTACACTAACAGTCGTGATTTGCGTTATGAACGACTCAACAAACTTGCACTATCATCTTGTCCTATCAACAACAGATAATTTAAAAGATAATTATGGATCCTAACTTTTTAGAATTTGAACAACCTGTTGCCGAACTACAGGCAAAAATATCAGAATTACGTTATGTTACCGACGACTCAGATATCAATATTTCTGAAGAGATTAATACCCTCGAAAAGAAAGCCGAAAGTCTGACTTCGACTATTTTTTCTAAATTAACGCCTTGGCAGATTTCACAGCTATCACGCCACCCAAGTCGTCCCTATACACTAGATTACATCGAGCGTATGTTTACCGATTTTGAATTTTTACACGGTGATCGATCCTATTCGAATGATTATCCTATGATTGGTGGTATCGGACGACTAGACGGTAAACCAGTCATGGTGATTGGCCATCAAAAAGGACGTGATACTAAAGAGAAAATAAAGCGTAATTTTGGCATGCCCCGACCAGAGGGTTATCGTAAAGCGCTTCGCTTAATGCATATGGCAGAGAAATTTAAAATGCCTTTGATAACATTGGTTGATACACCAGGAGCCTACCCGGGCATTGGCGCTGAAGAACGAGGCCAAAGTGAGGCTATTGCACGTAACCTGTATGTATTGGCTGATTTAAAAACCCCGATTGTTTGTACCATCATAGGCGAGGGTGGGTCAGGTGGTGCATTGGCTATTTGTGTGGGTGACCGTATTAATATGCTCCAATACGCAACTTACTCAGTCATCTCTCCGGAAGGTTGTGCCTCTATATTATGGAAAAGTGCAGACAAAGCATCCCAAGCGGCTGAGGCTATGGGTATTACCGCCGAGCGTTTATTTGCGCTTAATTTAGTAGATGATGTGATCGATGAGCCACTTGGTGGCGCGCATCGTGACCCTGATCTGATGGCAGAAACACTCAAACGTAACCTAATCGAAAATATTGAAGTGCTAGAGTCAGTCAGTATAGATAAACTATTGGATCAACGTTATAAAAAGTTGATGAGCTTCGGTAATTATAAAGAAGCCTAGGCGCCTGTCGGATTTAGGACTAATTTAAACAGTATGAAATCTTGTTCAAGGCAGATAGAACTATTAACTCACTGCCTTGGTTTGATTCCTGCCAATGTCGAAAACTGCGTTCTGGCATTTAGTGGCGGCCTTGACTCTAGTGTGCTTCTACATTTATTAGCCAGCAGTCGTTTTTTACCGAACATTAAGCTTTGGCATGTTAACCACGGGCTTCAGTTTGAAGCCGATAACATGGCAAATTTTTGTCAGCAACAAGCCAACGCTTATCAGCTTGAGCTCAAACTCAGCTACCTCAATTTGCAAACAGCGCAATCCAACGTAGAATCTATTGCAAGAACGGCTCGTTATGAATTGTTTGCAAAGGGGCTCACACAAAACGACTGCCTATTGACTGCCCATCACATGGATGACCAGGTCGAAACCTTTTTACTTAATGTGCTCAGAGGTTCTGGTAGTGCTGGTCTTCGAGGCATTGCCGTACAAAGATCATTTGCCAAAGCTTGTTTGATTCGCCCTTTACTTCACTTTAAACGTGAAATACTGCTTAGTTATGCGAATCAGCATAAACTTGAATGGTTCGAAGACCCTACTAACAACTCGGTTCAATTTAATCGGAATTATATACGTCACAAAGTGACACCTGTAATTCAGCAAAGATGGCCAAACTATCAAGATTCCATTGCCACCGTGTGTGACATACAGTCAGAAACTCAACAGCTTTTAGATGATCTGGCCGCCCTCGATTACGAGGGTCTTAGCGATGCAAGTGATATATCGCCAACAGCAAAGTTGCCATCAACCTTAAGCGTTAACGGCTTAACTTTGCTATCTTTAGCAAGGAAAAAAAATGTTATTCGATACTGGCTTCGAATAAGCCAACGATCGGGCCTACCAAAAGCACGCTTAGAGACCTTCACGCAACAACTTGGCGCAAAGCAGGGTGCCAATCCGGTTATAGTCAATGGCAGTTATGATATTCGAATCTACGATGGCCGAGTATTTATTGTGGATCAGGACCGGCTCAAATTCAAGCCAGTGCATTCTGTCTATGATTTTCTAACACAACCTGTGCTGGATATTCCTGAACTCAATCTGGTGTTAAGACGCAGTTCTGTTTTAGGTTATTTAGGCCTCGAGGAATCAGGCCAAGTTATTCAAATTAGATTTCGAACCAACGAATTAATAATAAACCAACACAATCATCGTCTAAAGCGACTTTTTCAAAGTCACAAAATAGCACCTTGGCTTAGAAGTACAACGCCTCAATTATTAATTGACGGTAAGCTAATGGGGATATGGGCTACTTAATAAGCGTTTAAGACTGAATTTTAGATTTATCGAATTAACCTATTGATCGAACATTATTACAAATTAAATAGCACCTCAATCCCAATAAATATACCCTTATAAATGACTGATGATAAGAATGTAGAGCTAGAACCAGCTCTAGAAACAACAAAACGAGACGAGGTCTTTTCGAAACCGTTAAGTGATATTAAAGCCTTCGAATTTGATGAAAATGTCACACAGGTTTTCCGTGATATGATTTCACGATCTGTGCCTGGTTATGACTTATTACTCCGTTTGATCGGTCTTTATGCCAGCGTGTTCGTTACCGATAAAAGCAATGTTTACGACTTGGGATGCTCGCTTGGTGAGGCGTCGTTAATTGTTGCTAATCAAACTAAAACAGTAGACTGTGCAATTATCGCAATCGACAACTCTGAACCAATGATTAAGCAATGTCTAGAGCATTCAACTCAAAACATTAGTTGGGTTTATGGTGATATTCAACAAGTTGAAATTCAGAAGGCCTCGATGGTCATACTCAACTTAACATTGCAGTTTATCGACCCTAATGAACGCGATGTGCTAATCACAAAAATTTACCAGGGTATGCAACCCGGTGGCATACTCGTTCTATCTGAAAAAATTCTACTAAATGACTCTGCAGAAAATGACTGCATGGTTGAGTTGTATCAAGCATTTAAAAAAACCCAGGGTTATAGTGACCTCGAAATTAGCCAGAAAAGAACCGCACTTGAGAATGTATTGATACCCGATCAACAATCGACCCTTCATCAACGCCTAAACCAAACTGGTTTCAATCAAATTTACCAATGTTTTCGATGTTTTAATTTTGTCTCCTATCTCGCTATTAAGTGACGCTGTCCATGATTAATTTTGAATTATTATTGTCTGTATTACGCGATGCTGGCTTCTCTGCCTGGGGTCAAGAATTAGAACTAAGACAACCCTATTGGCTGATAGATCACGGCAATTATGAACAGTGGAGCAAAGCCCTGGTGCAACTTCCAGAAATTAACCAAGCTGCGGGTGATTTTTCCAAAGCTGCAGTTACCATAGAAGGGGATTGTCAAGAGCAACGCCAACTTGAAACGGCTCTTAAAGGGTTAATGCCCTGGCGCAAGGGGCCTTTTCAGTTTAATGATTTACGGGTTGATTCCGAATGGCGCTCAGACTTTAAATGGGACCGTGTACTGCCGCATTTAACATCGTTGGAAAATCGGCGAGTTCTCGACATTGGTTGTGGTAATGGTTATCACTGTTGGCGCATGCTAGCAGAATCGCCTTCATTGGTACTAGGTATCGAACCATCGGTTCTTTATAACCTGCAATTTCAAGCGGTTCAAAAGTACCTAAATCATCCTGAAATACACCTTTTACCGATCGGCATCGAAGATATGCCAACCAATATGAACTGGTTTGATACCGTGTTTTCGATGGGTGTTTTATATCATCGTAGAAGCCCTTTTGATCATCTAAAACAATTAAAAAGCCTGCTTTGTAGTGGTGGTGAGTTATGTCTTGAAACTCTTGTAATTGATGGTGGCGAAGGAGATGTGCTGGTGCCTAAGGATCGTTATGCACGTATGAAAAATGTTTGGTTTATACCCAGTGCAATCGAACTCGTCAATTGGCTAGAAAAATGTGGTTTTATTGATGTTCGTATCGTTGATGAATCAATTACAACAATCGAAGAGCAGCGAACAACTGAGTGGATGACATTTGAATCGTTGGTAGACTGCTTAAATGAGAATAACTCAGGCTTTACCGTAGAAGGGTTGCCTTCGCCCAAGAGAGCTATCTTTATAGCGACAAAAAAGTAACAAGATTATAGTGAGTAATTTGACCAAGACTAAGCATTGACATCTGAGTCATAATCAACTAATATTTTGCCCCGATTTTGCTTGCCTTGCCTCGCAACTCCGGTCTGTACTTAAAGACTTTATTTTTACTCCAGCTATTCAGGACACCTTCGTGATTTCCACCGCCAATATTACAATGCAATTCGGCGCTAAGCCGTTATTTGAAAACATTTCTGCTAAATTTGGTAATGGTAATCGGTATGGATTAATTGGAGCTAACGGCTGCGGTAAATCAACTTTAATGAAAATTTTGAGTGGTGAGCTGCAACCGACTTCCGGCAATGTTTCGATTACACCGAATGACAAAGTTGGTGTTTTAAATCAGGATCAATTCGCATTTGAAGAGTTCAGTGTTATCGATACGGTCATTATGGGTGATGCAGCACTTTGGAAGGTAAAACTAGAGCGAGAGCGTATTTATGGTTTGCCCGAGATGTCTGATGAAGATGGCATGAAAGTAGGTGATCTGGAAACTGAATTCGCTGAAATGGATGGTTATAGTGCTGAAAGTCGAGCAGGTGAAATATTGCTACAGGCCGGCATAGACGAGTCACTGCATACTGGTTTGATGAAACAAGTGGCACCGGGCTGGAAACTGCGAGTGCTATTGGCGCAGGCTCTGTTTTCTAACCCCGATATTTTGCTGTTGGACGAGCCAACCAACAACCTCGACATCAATACTATCAACTGGCTTGCAACGGTGCTTAACCGTCGTAAGTCGACCATGATTATTATCTCTCACGACAGACACTTCTTGAATTCTGTTTGCACTCACATGGCTGATATTGACTATGGTGAGTTACGGGTTTATCCAGGTAACTACGAAGCTTTTATGGCTGCATCGACTTTAATACGCGAGCAGTTACAAACCTCTAATGCTAAAAAGAGTCAGGAACTTAATGAACTACAAGATTTTGTTAATAGATTCTCTGCTAATGCGTCAAAAGCTAAACAGGCTAGCTCTCGTGCCAAGAAGATGGATAAAATTAAACTGGATGAAGTGAAACCATCGAGTCGAGTAAGCCCTTTCATCACCTTGCTGCAGGAGAAAAAGCTTCACCGACAAGCGTTAGTATTGGAAGGCTTGTCTCATGGCTTTGACGGTAAGAAGTTGTTTGATAAAGGTAATTTAATCCTCGAAGCTGGTGCAAAACTTGCTGTAATTGGTGAAAACGGTACGGGAAAAACAACATTTTTGCGCTGCTTAATCGATCAGATTCAAGCCAATGCTGGCACTATGAAATGGTCAGAAAATGCCAATATTGCTTATTGTCCTCAGGATAATACAGCCGATTTTAATAATGATTTAAACCTATTCGACTGGATGTCTCAGTGGCGTCAAGCCAAGCATGATGAACTAATGGTTCGCGGTATGTTAGGGCGTTTGTTGTTTACAGCCGATGATTCTAAAAAGAAAGCTAAGGTTTGCTCTGGTGGTGAGAAAAACAGATTACTGTTTGGCAAGCTAATGATGTCGGATGCGAACGTACTCATTCTTGACGAACCAACTAATCACCTTGATATGGAATCGATTGAAGCACTTAACCATGCATTGTCGAAGTACAATGGTACCGTCATTTTCGTTAGCCATGACCGCGAATTTGTATCATCACTAGCGACTCGTATAGTTGAAGTAAAAGACCAAACATTGGTCGACTTTCAGGGTAGTTATGATGAATATCTTGCCAGTCAGGAACGCCAAATCAAGGTTGCATAGGCCTTTTCATTAGTCTTTTTCGTATCGCTATACAGGTAGCCATTCCTATACAAGTCATGCTATTCAGGTAATTCTGCTAGCTATTCATATAAAGGGTCATTATGCTGCGACATCATGACCGATATCAATTCATTAACTGCCGAATCTAACCCCCCTGGGCGTTTGTTTGGTATCGTTATTGTTCTGGTCTCAGCCGCTTCGTTCGGACTTATGCCGGTCTTTGCGGCACTCTCTTATGAGGGCGGAGGCAATGCTATTTCCTTCGCTTTAGTTCGCAACATTGCCATCATACTATTCATCACACCCTTAGTGTTCTTGTTAAAGCGTGGCTGGCGTGTTCCCCAAAAAGCCATTATTCCAGTCGCTTTAACCGTGGTCAGTAATCTTGGTCTGGGTATTTGCATCTTGAGTGCAGTGCAATACATTCCGGTCGCACTGGCCCTATTGATCCTATATATCTATCCAGCTTTGGTGATCGTCATCGAAGCGTTGATCAATCGCCAAAAATTGTCAAAGTTACACATTGTAGTCTGTTTGTTAGCTTTCATGGGCTTGGGTCTGGTATTAGCTCCTTCTGTTGGTGAGCTGGACTGGCGTGGCATAGCCTTTGCCGCTATGGCTTGTATCAGCATTACATTGCTAATGTTATCCGTACAGTACGCTAGACGCGATGTGAATGAAATAACACTGCTTTTTTGGAGCAATAGTGGTGGACTACCCTTAATATTTTTGATCTTGCCATTGTTTGGTGGGTTGGCATTGCCAGAGACACCAATCTCCTGGATGGCACTTGCTGCCGGTAGTTTTTTCTATATTGTCGGATTTTGGGGATATGCTTTATCGATGCGCTTTATCAGCGCTAGCAGAGCATCGCTGATTTATAATGTGGAACCTATTGTTGCCATTATTGCTGCGGCAGCCATACTAGGTGAATATTTAGACTGGGTGCAGGTATGCGGCGCTATGCTGGTTATCGTTGCTGTTTATTTAGCCACTCGATCTTAAGGTCTTTACTGGCAGCAATTGTGAATTCAGGCTCAAGTAATTAAACTGGGATCATCAGACGAGTCTGTCGGAGGCTTTGTATGCGCTCTTTCTATCCATTTAAAAGACGTCATCTTTTATCGCCTCCATCGATACATGAGTTGAAGTGCTGCTAACAAAGGGCAGGGTGCTGATGACTTCGCCGAGTACATAACGATAACTTTTTATGTGGCTGGTTCTTACCTTTAAAAGGTAATCAAAAGCGCCTGCTATCATGTGACATTGTTCGATTTCAGCCACACCCATTACCGCTGTATTAAAAGCCTTCAGTGCCGATTCGGTTGTATCGATGAGTTTAACTTCTACAAATGCAATGTGATCCTTACCTAATTTGGTTGGATCGAGAATGGCCCGAAAACCTAGAATATAGCCTTCTGTCTGAAGTCTTTTCAATTTTACCTGGCAGGCCGACTTTGACATACCTACCCGCTTTGCTAGTTCAGTCACCGGTATGCGCCCATCACGACTCAGTATTTCTAACAGCTTATAATCGGGTTGGGTTAAATGCCCGTAATTTATTGTCATGTTAAGTTTATTTCCCCATTATCAATAAATAATAAGTTTTAAGTTCGATTCAATTCAATTTAACAGGAATATTGCCTTGACGATTTAGGGTACCTTAATATTATCAATATTCAAGAGTATAAACTCATGACACAACTCAAATCCGTACGAGAACGAATTCAACAAAACCACATTCGGGATGAATATCTAGTACTGACCGAGTTACAGGAAAAATTCGTAGTATCCTCCCTGACTCGTAACAGGATCTGTACTCGGGCGGCGAGGCTGGTTGAGACGATTCGTTCTGGCGATAAACTGGGATTGATGGAGGTATTTTTGGCTGAGTATGGCTTGTCGACGGACGAAGGCGTGGCATTGATGTGCCTGGCGGAAGCTTTATTACGGGTGCCTGATTCGCACACTATCGATGCATTGATCGAAGATAAGATTGCTCCCTCGTCCTGGGGCGAACATTTAGGTCAGTCAAGTTCATCCTTGGTGAATGCCTCGACTTGGGCGTTGATGTTAACCGGTAAGATGCTCAAAGATGGTCAGGGTGTAGCTGCGGTTCTTAAAAGTGCAGTAAAACGAGTGGGTGAGCCGGTCATTCGTACCGCTGTTGCTCGCGCTATGAAGGAGCTAGGTCATCAATTTGTATTGGGTGAAACTATTAGTGAAGCGGTTAGACGTGGCAAAAAACGACAGGATAAAGGTTATAACTATTCATACGACATGCTGGGTGAGGCCGCTTTAACGGCGAAAGATGCGCGTGCGTATTTTTCTGCCTATAAAAATGCAATCGCTGAATTAGCACCCTTTTGTACCTCTGATGATATTCGTCAAAACCCCGGTATTTCGATCAAATTATCCGCCTTACATCCTCGATATGAAGTGGGTCAATCAAAACGAGTCATGTCTGAACTCGTGCGCAGTACGCTTGCTTTAGCTCAACAGGCAAGTGCGGCTGGCATGGGTTTGAATATCGACGCTGAAGAGTCCGATCGATTAGATTTATCTCTCGATGTGATTGAGGCCGTCCTATCTGATGCTTCTCTTGAGGGCTGGGATGGTTTTGGTGTTGTTGTGCAGGCTTATGGTAAACGAGCCGCTGATGTTATTGAATGGTTGTACGCACTGGCCCAAAAACATGATAGAAAAATCATGGTGAGGCTAGTCAAAGGTGCTTATTGGGATACTGAAATAAAGCGCTCGCAAGTTGAAGGTTTATCAGGATTCCCCGTTTTCACTCAAAAGGCTGCAACAGACGTCTCATACATTTGTTGCGCTCAAAGCCTATTGTCACTGACGGATCGCATTTACCCTCAATTTGCGACCCATAATGCCCACACCGTGGCTGCCATTATTGAGATGGCTGATGATATCGATGCATTTGAGTTCCAACGACTGCATGGCATGGGAGACGCGTTACACGACAATGTACTCACTGAGGAAAAAACACGCTGCCGAATTTATGCGCCCGTTGGAGCACACCGGGATTTACTCGCATATCTAGTTCGACGCCTACTCGAAAATGGTGCAAACAGTTCTTTCGTCAATCAAATTGTTGATGAAAACGTCCCACCATCGGAAGTCGCAGCCGACCCGTTTTCAAAGCTGACTGACAGCTTTGAAAACCAGGCCGTTGTGCATCCTTTTAAACTATACCAACCTGAGCGTCGAAATTCCAAAGGCTGGGATTTGCATAATAGCAATGACTTAGCCGCTATTGAAAGCGCTCGCGATTCATACCAATCCAAACAATGGTTAGTGGGTCCTTTAATTGCAGGAAAGTTGAGCAGTTCGAAAGCACTCTTAGTCATTAATCCTGCGTTGCCGTCCGATCAGGTAGGTGAGGTGGTTCAGGCTACTCTGGATGATGTCGAAACTGCACTGACTCAAGCCACCAGTTGGCAAGCATCGGCTGCAGAGCGCGCGGCCATATTGGTTAAAGCGTCAGATTTATTCGAAGACAATTTTGGCGAACTATTCGCAATTTTAAGCCGAGAGGCCGGTAAGACGCCCCTTGACGCCATTGCCGAATTACGTGAGGCGGTTGATTTTTTACGTTATTACGCTGCTCGAGGGCAGGACCTGTCCGATCCAGCTCGCGGTATTATTGCTTGTATTTCACCTTGGAATTTCCCATTAGCAATTTTTGCTGGTCAAATTTCTGCTGCGCTTGCAGCGGGTAATGGCGTTGTTGCGAAACCAGCTGAGCCGACGTCAATTATCTCCTGTATTGCAGTCAAGCTAATGCACGAAGCAGGCGTACCGACCCAAGTATTACAATTACTACCTGGCCCGGGTTCGATTGTCGGTGCCAAAATCACGACCGATCCTCGTATTAAAGGCATTTGCTTTACAGGGTCTACTGCAACGGCACAGACTATTAATCAAGCGATGGTGAAACAGATTGATCCAACCGCGCCATTAATCGCTGAAACGGGTGGATTAAATGCGCTCATTGTCGATAGTACCGCATTGCCCGAGCAGGCTATTAAAGACATTATTGCCTCCGCATTCCAATCGGCTGGTCAGCGTTGTTCTGCTTTGCGCCTGTTGTATTTACAAGAAGAGATAGCCGCACCGTTTCTCGATATGTTATATGGCGCAATGGATGAGTTGGTAGTTGGTAACCCCTGGTTATACGCAACCGATTTAGGGCCCGTCATTAACGAAACGGCACGATTAGAAATAACCCAATATATTCAAAAGGCCCGATCTGAAGGTCGATTACTAAAGCAAGTAACTGCACCAACCACCGGTACTTTCGTTGGCCCTGCGGTAATAAAAGTAAATGGCATTCTCGATATGTCAAAAGAAATATTCGGCCCCGTAATGCATGTTGCCACATTTAAAGCAAACCAACTCGATGCAATTGTGGATGATATTAACACCAGCGGTTATGGCCTTACCTTTGGTATGCACACTCGAATTGATAATCGTATTGAACAAGTCACAACTCGGTTGAACGTCGGCAATATTTATATCAATCGTAATCAAATCGGTGCCATTGTTGGATCACAGCCTTTTGGTGGAGAAGGCCTTTCCGGAACTGGCCCTAAAGCTGGCGGCCCAAGCTACGTTGCTCGTTTTGCAAAATCTGACATTACTACCATTGACGAGGTTAAAGCTAATGTTGCCGATGTCGAACAGGTACAGGCACGAATTGATGCCGTTCGGTTGATACCGCCAGCTCATCTTGAAACGCTCGATTTACCGGGGCCGACAGGTGAGTCGAATCGATTATCCACGTATGGTCGTGGCGTTGTGCTTTGTCTTGGGCCAACTAAAGATGCAGCGTTGCAGCAAGCCAGTATCGCTAAAGACAATGGCTGCATTGCTATTTGTATTTCTCCTGGCATAGCTGATATCGATGGTCTCGATGGCGTACTAGATAGAAAAGATTTAGGCACTCTAAATGGCTTTCAACTGATCGTTCTGTGGAGCAACACGAAAGACTTACGTATCACACGAGAGGTCCTTGCAAAGCGTAATGGTGCGATAATCGGCTTGTGCGCAGAACAAGACTTTGCTGCTCGATGTCATATTGAACGTCATATCTGTATCGATACGACAGCAGCTGGTGGCAATGCGAGTCTTTTGGCAGAGGCAGGATAAGCTTTTAGTTGTTATAATACGGCTACAGACTGAATTTATCAGCGCTCTCGTTATGTTGTAAAAAAGGTAGCATGAGATCTAAAGTTATTAAGATAAATATTAATAAAATAAGCCGATAGATTCTAATAGTCTACTCAATAGTTCCTGGAGGAAAAATGTTCAAAGCCGTTAGTAGCCGAAGTGCTCGAGATAAAGCGTTACGAATTAATCTCGATGAGAAAAAATACGGGACTATTGTCGAAATTGGTGCGGGGCAAGAGGTGGCGCGTCAATTTTTTAAGGCCGGTGCAGCCGCGGGTACCATTGCCAAAACAATGTCTGCTTATGATATGACATTTTCTGACGCCATTTATGGCGTGCAGGAAGATCGACGTTATGTCAGCAAATCAAGAGTCAAATCGATGATCGAACAGGAGTTTGATTTGGTCATCAACCGTGTAGGTACATCACGACCCGAGGCCTCTCGATTTTTTGCCTACGGTGCAACCGTAGCGGCCAAAAGTTATAACTCAGATAATGAATGCCACGCTTGGTGCGGCATTCGCATCCAAATGTATCCTGGTGCAGAGCCATCTGAAATCGTCGTTCACATTCGAATGCGTGATGAGAATGCAGAAAGCCAACAAATAGCGCTTGGACTTTTTGGCGTAAATTTAATTTATGCAGGCTTTTACTACATTGAAAACACGAAGAAAATTATGGAGTCACTCACAGACGGTATGGCTTTAGGACAGATAGAGATAGATTCTATCGATTTCAATGGCCCATATTTCGAAGAGATTGACAATCGTTCGATAAACCTGCATTTGATCCGCAGTTGGAAAACACGTGCGATTATGTTCAAACCTGATGGTTCGGTCATCGTTCCAGCCGAAATGCTATATAAAAAAAATGTTTTGACTATCCGTGGTTCGTTTCGCCCCGTAACCCGTTTAAATGTCGATATGATTGAACAAGGTATGAAGACGTTTAACGAGATTGATGGCGTCACGCCAGAAAACAGCGTGGCACTGGCTGAGATTTCGCTGAACGATTCGCGAGGAAGTGACCTGATGGTGTCAGAGTCAGATTTACTGGCTCGCGTTCATTTGCTTAACTCGCTGGGTTATAGCGTGATGATCTCAGATTACACCCGGTACTTTTCTTTACGCGCTTATTTTAGGCAATTCACCCAGCTACAAATCGGAATCGTGGTAGGTATAATCAATATTCGCGAGATTTTTGATGAGAACAGTTATAGAGGCGTTGAAGGAGGCATACTGGAAGGTTTTGGCAAGCTTTTTCCTGATAAGACACGCTTGTTAGTTTATCCGGAAATCGATCAGGCGGACGAATTACGTAATTTTACAAACATAATTTTGCCAGAAAATTTACAGTTTCTTTATGAATACCTGGTGGCGAATAAGTTTATATTTGGAATTAACAGTAGTGATCATCAATTATTAAAAATATTTTCACGCAACATACTCAAGCAATTACCGAATGGTCGTGGGGATTGGGAAAAGAGTTTACCGCAGGGTGTTTCGGATGAAATTATCAAAAATCGCTTCTTTGGTTATCGAGGATAACCGCTGAAAATAATAGTCTCGATCAGGCGCTATCTTTAATAGAAAGCGCCTGGCCTGTCAAAATTAGACGACGTTAACGCATGGTAACCAGTTCTTCTGAACTGGTTGGATGAATTGCAATTGTGTCGTCAAAGTCTTTCTTAGTTGCACCCATTCGGATTGCAACTGAAAATCCCTGTAACATTTCATCGACACCAGGGCCAATTATATGGCAGCCTATAACAACTTCATTCTCGCCTAAGCAAACCAATTTCATTGCGGTTGGTACCGCGTGACCTGAGATAGAGTTATACATTGCAGAAAAATCAGTTTGATAAATTTTGATTTCATCGCCATGTTTCTTTTTAGCTTGTTCTTCGGTGAGGCCAACCGTTCCAATTGGTGGATGGCTGAATACGACAGTAGCAATGTTTTGGTAATCGACATGTCTATCGGTTTGTCCATCATAGAGCCGGTCGGCAAGACGTCTACCAGCTGCGATAGCCACCGGTGTTAAAGGTGCGCGACCGGTAATATCGCCAAGGGCAAAGATATGTGGTTGATTGGTGTTTTGAAATAAATCGCAGGGGATATAACCGTGCTGATTGACTTCGACCCCTGAATTCTCAATGTCGAGGCCAACATGATCTGGGTTACGACCGACGGCATAAATGACTTGATCGAATCCTGATTGAATATCGCCCTGATCATCATTAACATTGAGTAGGCCATTGTCCTGAGTAATGCTCGTAATTTGTGTGTTTGTTTTAAGCGTAACGCCTGATTTTTGCAATGCGTCGAATAAAGTCGTTTTCAATAGGCTATCGAATTCACCCAGTACATGTGACTTTCGTAGATACATCGTAACGTCTGTGCCCAATGAATTTAAAACACCAGCCAATTCAACTGCAATATAACCAGAACCAATGATAGCGACTTGCTTTGGCTGAGTGCCCATAGCAAAAAAACCATCCGACGTAATAGCATGCTCTGCACCCGGAATAGCGGGTAGAGTAGGGGATGTACCGGTTGCAATAACGATATGATTTGCGCTGTAATGCTGGCCATCTATTTCAAGTGTGTGGGGATCGACGAAGCGTGCATCGCCGGTGAGTTCATCAATGCCTAGATCTTTAAGATAGCCATGATACCAGTGGTTGATTCCATCAATATAGGCTTCGCGTTTTTCGACCAGTTTTGCCCAGTCAAATCCATTATTGCTGACACTGAAGCCGTAGCTTTTGGCATCTTCAATGGAATGGGCCAAGTTGGCACCAAACCACATGATCTTTTTCGGTACACAACCAACATTAACGCAGGTACCACCCACTTTACCGCGTTCGACAACGGCGCATTTTTGTCCATAACTAACGGCTCGTTCAACCACCGAAAGTCCACCACTGCCTGCACCGATGGCAATAACGTCATAATCATAATTATGTTTCATATATATTTTTCCGTTCAATTTTAGTTAGAGTGTATTAAGCAAGTATGTCAATCCATTATATCGTTCAATAACATCAAGCAAGCATAATAGTGGAGTAAACTGGTCCAATTAGACGTTTAAACTGTCATTGGTTCCGTTTAAATTTGAGCGCTACTTAAGCATTCAGCAACGACCGTCGCTGCAATTAGACTTCGGTCTGAATCCATATTAGGCAGATCAATTCGCTCAATCTGAATATCTACCTCAACTGATCCACCCCCCATCATCTTGACTTTTTCCGTTACATAATTACTGGCCATTGTGCGGGCCTGTTCTAGCGCATCATTCGAAGCACTAAAAAATAGTGGTTTTCCGGTATGATGCAAGTGGTAACCTCCTAATTCTGTGGTGGTAATTTCGATCACAGTTCGAATTTTAATTTGACCAATGGCAGCACCGATTGCATTTGCAACATCGGCATTGGTGGGTATCAAGCAATCGCAATTGAGCCGCTTGCCAACCTCCTTATAGAATACTTGTGCTGGGCCACCAACTGCAACAATCGGAATGTTAGAAGTGAACTGAATCGACAGGTCGTTTAATTGATTTTCACCATTGATCACAGCCTGAATCAGTGGATTATCCATAGTGAAATCAAAGCCACTGAGTTGGTTGATAATAAGGTAACTACTCTTGGCCACCATGGTGTCGAATACTCGACGAGCGAACTCATGAATCTCTGATTCTAAAGCATGCCCATCGCTCTTCCAGGAAATAAGGCCGAATGATCTGCCAAGCATCAGACAGGCCAGACGTGCTGCCTCGTTAGACCACTGTGATTGTAACCCCAGTGCATGGGCAGCATCGCTTGGGGTCAATCCTGAAGTTTGAACAATGCCACGAGCGATTAAGCGGGTGAGCCGTGACCGGTCAGCAGCACGAGCGGCTATCTTTTCGTAAAGCTTCGGTTCGTCGCCAATGCGTTTAATGAGTTCAATATCTTCTAGTGATAGGCCAGAGGGTAGGTTTTTTTGATCGAGACCTTCGACTAGAAAGATAAAGCGTATTGCTGCTGCCAATCCCATGCCGTCGTTTAGGCTAACCTGAAGCTGATTGATAACCCGAGGGAAGCGCGTGCAGACTAGAGATAGAGGTACCACCCGATTCGCTTTCAAGCTCACAATGCCTTTGAAGTTGATATCGACTTCACTATCGCCGCCTAGACCAATAGTTTGCATATCGATTGCTCGAACTAAAGTCCGATAACCACCCGCCATTGCACCTTTTTCGTTTAACATAGGCCAGCCATTGCGAACGATCGCAACATCGGTTGTGGTACCACCCACATCCGATATGATGAAATTATTGAGACCTGAAATGAAATTGGCACCAATGACACTGGCGGCCGGACCGGACAGGATGGTTTCGATCGGCTTGTCGATTATAGAATCGGCACTGGCTATAGAACCATCACCTTTAACAATCATTAAGGGTGCATCAATTTTTTGCTCTCGCAAGGCCCGTCGAACACTCTCAACCAGATTAAATATGAGCGATACGATGCGCACATTAAAAGTAGCGGTTAAGGCTCGCAGCGGGCCATTTAAGCCATCCGATAATTCACTAGAGGCAGTCACTGGAGAGCCAGTTAACAGCTGAACTATCTTTTTTGAACGCTGCTCATGGTCGGAGTTTCGAATGGAATAGTTAGCCGATACTGAAAAAGCTTCTACACTGTCTTTCAACGCCAGTACCTGCTCTCTTAATAATGCTTCATCAAGCGCACAGGTTTCACTGCCGTCGTAATCGTGGCCGCCAACGATACGAATAATTTTAACACTGGGTATGGCTTCACGGAGCTTGCTGCGTTTGACCATGTCGTCGCTAAAGCCTATTAGTATTGCTGCAACCGGTGATCCCATGCCTTCGACCAGAGCATTGGTAGCTAAAGTGGTAGATAAAGAAACTAACGATATTAAGTTGGTATCTAGGCGGGCAGCTGATTCGATTACGACTGCTTGGAGCGCGTTGGTGATACCAATTTCGAGATTTCCTCGAGTCGTGAGTGACTTGGCAGTAGCAATTACTTCATTCGATTGGGCATTAATGATGACAGCATCGGTGTAGGTTCCACCGGTATCAATTCCAATATTAAAGTTAGTCATTTTAAAGATTCTAAGGTCATTATTCAATCGTCAACTGTAACAGTTCTCTAGTTGTAATTTAATTGCTGAAGCCTATTAATAGGTAGTCATTTTGTCGAAATGTATTGTTCAATACTGCAGGTGCTTGATAAATCTTGATATCGCATTATAGTAAAGAAAAAATCAGAGGAGATATAACATGAAAACAGTCCGTCAATTAATTCATGGGCAGGAAAATCAAATTTGGTCTGTGAGCCCAGATGACTCGGTACATGATGCTGTAGCATTACTGGTAGAAAAAGATATAGGTGCCTTACTGGTCATCAATCAAAATAAACTGGTTGGCGTCGTGTCAGAACGAGATTGCACTCGCAAAACTTTATTGAACAAGTTATCTGCTTTTGATACGACGGTAGAATCAATTATGACCTCAAGAGTTGCGTATGCAAAATTGAGTCATACCGTCAATGAGTGCATGGCATTAATGACAGAAAAACGCATTCGACATTTGCCAATTATGGATGGCGATAACATTGTCTGCATGATTTCATTGGGAGATTTGGTGAAGGAGGTGATTGCTGAACAACAAACATTGATTGACCACCTTGAACATTATATTAGTGGGTAAACAATGGCTGATCTCTGAGTTCTAATATAAGAGTCAACTCAAAAAGTGAGTGATGTATCTACCTATATTTTGCCATTGTCAATATCAGTATTGTAGATACAGTCGAAAATAAATCGATTATAACAGTTGTACATGAATGGCATCATGGTCTATTTTTAGCTCAAGCTGGCTGAACTTGCCTGCGTTTAATTGTCCCATAACATCTGCTTAAGGCGACAGTAGATGAATGTCCTGATGAGCCAGCGAAGTCGTTATCGACAAAGGATAATTAAGTGATACAAAATGCTCACTTCGCGTTATTGTAAAAAGGCAAGATTTTCATATTAAATATTCCTAAAACCACTCGCTAGGATTCCGCTGGACTTAGGCAATCATAGCGAGGGAAAGTCATTTTGAGTTAAATTCTTTGATCGAATGAGGCGAATAGTTGTTCGAATAGGGCAATTAGGCCGATCGCCAGAAATCTTGCGGTGAATCTTCTGGAGACGTTAATCAAACTTGTCATCAATTTTAATCCACTGGGCCCCAGAGCATTTTGTCGAGGCTATGATCAAGCTCGACTGTAATGACTTTGTTAAACTCGAATAACACGCCTTCTTGCTTTAATAATAGCGCTTGATTTCGATAAGGTTCTGAATTTGGCTCGAAAGCCAACGTCCTATCGGACTTCACGACACGATACCAGGGCAAAGGCTCGGGTGAGCGACCCATTGCTGCCGCTACCATACGAGAATATCGTGGAAACCCAGCCGCCCTAGCCACTTCTCCATATCCCATCACCTGACCGAACGGAATACTATTAACTGTTTTCCATATATTGATATCAAAGCTGTCTCGAGATTTTGTCATACGCTAAGTTTACCGATAGATCTCATCGCTGAGAAGTTCTGACATTCAATTGAATATGACTCGTTTTCATTTTATAAATAACTATAATAAACCAATTATAGTTATGAAAACTGATTTAAAAATAATGGAAATTCGCCAATTACAATCTTTAATGAAATTAATCGATTGCAACTTTAATGTTAGTAAAGCTGCAGACGAAATGTTTCTAGTGCAGTCGGCCGTCTCACAGCACCTGAAAAAACTGGAAGAAGAGTTGGGTTCTGACTTATTTGTGCGCAAAGGAAAGCGTTTGACCGGATTGACGCCGATTGGTGAAGAGGTGGCTAAACATGCCCAAACTACGCTAGCCTCAGTTAATAGCATTCGCGCGATTGGACGCGAATATATTAACCAGAATGAAGGCGTTTTGCGAATCGGTTCTACTCATGCCCAAGCACGCTATATATTACCCCCTGTTGTGAAGGCCTTTAATGCGGCTTATCCTCGCGTCGAATTACAAATCCATCAAGGCACGCCGAAACAACTGGTGCAATGGGCAACAAACGACGAAATTGATTTTTCTATCTGTACTGAAGCATTGGCTGAATCGCCGCAATTGACCAATATTCCATGCTATCAATGGAATCGAAGTCTAATCACCTTGCCAGATCACCCTCTGCAAACGAAGCAAACATTATCGTTACAGGATCTTTGCGATTATCCAATAATTACCTATGTTTATGGTTTTACAGGGCGTCGTTCATTTAGTACGACTTTTGAAAAGGCTAATTTAGAACCGCATGTCGTTCTCAGTGCGGCCGATACCGATATTATAAAGACCTATGTTAAAGGTGAAATGGGGGTCGGTATAATCGCCAGCATGGCGCTCGATGATGACAATGATCAAGGCATAATCAGTCGAGACGTGAGTTATTTGTTTCCTTGGGAAACCACTAGAATTGCTTATTTAAACGATAAGTTTTTACGTCAATACCAGAAAAAATTTATTGATCTATTTTTAGCCTTTGTGCGCTCACCGGGAAACAATAAAATTAAAGGTTTACCCGTCTAATGGCTTTAAAACCGACTATTTATAAAATAAAATTAGACCTGTCCAACACCGACCAAGGTCATTACGACAGTTACCCACTAACGATTGCACTACATCCATCTGAAACGCCAGAAAGAATGATGGCACGTGTTTTAGCATTTTGTATTAATGCTCAGGATGGACTGACCTTTACCCGGGGCTTAAGTGCAATAGAAGAGCCGGATATCTGGAGTCATAGTTTAGACGGCCAGATAAATCTTTGGATTGATGTGGGCGAACCCCGTGCGGATCGTATCAAAAAGTCGTCTCGCCTCGCATCGCGGGTCAGGATATATAGCTTCAACGCTAAATCTGAAGTTTGGTGGCGCCAGGAAATAAAACAAAAGGTAAATCCAAAAACGTCAGTATTTCAGTTTGACTGGGCTTGTATACAAGCGCTTGCTTTATTACTCGAAAGAACCATGAATATGGCTGTCATTATTACTGATAACTCAGCTTATATCGCGACAGGGAAAGGCGAGTGTGAAGTGAGCTGGAAAGAATTACAAAATTTGTAATTCGATCACTTGGTTAGCGCTTTAATTAGATAGGTGTGCTTTTCAAACTAAGATGGCTAAAATGCCCTCGCAGAGCCTTAAAAGCTATCCGAATAAATTACTTAGCTAATAGATATTTCCCTCACTGGCATCAACTAGCAAGGGAACAAACCCACCCTTTAAGTTAGCGAAAACACTTACATTTCATCAATCAATGACTCGATATAAGCGAGTCGGCTTGTCATTTCCTGATGCAATCGTTTTAGTTCATCTTTAACAATAGCGGCATGCTCGACGTTAGATTTTTTGTTATTAACAATATATTCCAGTTCTTCAACAGCCTTCTGTACGAAAGGTGAAATTTCATAAACAACCTGAGTTTTACGGGATCCACTGTCAGTGACAACCGTTTTACTGGCTCGACCGAATTCGAAACGCTTACTAGCCGGAAGAAAAGAACCCTTTTTACGACGATATATAATCCGTAAGTAATCTGTTTGACTTGATGTGGTCAAAGAGAAGCGTTCAATTTGTTCCGGGTTGTTAATGCCCATTTCTGTTAAAGTGGGGTAGTTTTTCATATTCCATATACCTTCATTAAAGATTAATACGCCCCAAAATTAATGGGGTTTATTCTAGATACCGATCCTGTTAATCGATAGATAATAGCACTAAATTGATTTATGTTGTTACGCTGCATCACATTGGTGGGTTATTTTAACTGTGGTGATTACATTAAATTAAATAGAGTAAGTCAATGAGTACGATTCATCCGAAGTTGCTGAACGATAGCCATGTCTTGGGACATTTTCCGCTTTGTCATTTGTTACTGTCTAAAGATGCTAATTATCCCTGGTTTATTTTGGTGCCAAACAGAGACAATATTTCTGAAATTCATCAATTGTCAGTGTTAGACCAGCAACAATTAATGGTTGAATCCAGCATCTTAGGAGAGCGTTTAATGACGGCACTGAAAGGCGATAAACTGAACGTGGCCGCATTGGGCAACGTGGTTCCTCAGTTGCATGTACATGTTATCGTTCGATATAAAAAAGATGTTGCCTGGCCGCGTCCTATTTGGGGTGAGGCACCATCAGGAGTTTATAGTAGTATTGGGCTAATTGAGATGATAGAGCAAGTGAAAAAATTGGCACTATCCAATCTTACACTGATTGATTAAGGCGTCGATAGACTTCAAATCACAGCCATTTTTTTAACATTAATCGATGCAAGCACTCTAAATGTCGAGTCATCATTTGCGTTTCGTGTTTACTGTAACAAATGGCTATTGGCCAATGGTATTTCTTTCGTTGTTAATACACCAATATTAGCCAGAGTCAGAGTAGACGGCAAACGATAAACAGACTCATGGGAGTTTGTGATAACATAATATTGTCTAAATTTTGAATTTTTTTATGTATCTACCGCTATTAACCCACAGTAAGATCTGTCTCGAGACTCAAACGAGTGTTTAATTTACTGGTTGTATTAACACTCTGTTTACTCGTTTTTTATTGGTGGCATAGTGGTGATTTTAAGGCGATCGCAATGGGCTTTGCTACTCAACATTGTGAACAGTTTAACCTTCAGCTACTGGATCAAAGTATGGTGATCAAAGGACTCTGGGCAGAAAGAAATGTAGGTGGCTCTTTACTTGTCAGGCGACGCTATCAGTTCGAATTTAGCTCGACGGGTGAGCAACGTTACCTGGGGCTATTGACGATGGCTGGTTCAAAACTGAAATCGATCGATACCGAGACTTATCAATTACCTCGTTCCAACTGAAAGTATCAATTTTTAAACCTCATTCATTCGCCTGTATGGCGAGATTGATATAATTAAGCCAAAGTTTACCCAGCCACTCATAATATTTTTAAAAACTTTTATGAGTAGCTGGGTTTGCGGTAGCGTAATTCCCTTTTTCCTCCTATTCTGATGATAAATGGGGTATCAAACGATACTGAATTTTAAACCGTTATAATATTGGTCAAGGCTCAGGATTGATCATTGTCGGGTTCTAGGTTAGCCTCAGAATTATTCATCACCGAGGATTTAAGCACTTGAAGACAAACAAAATTTTACTCTCGCCATGCTAGTTTTTGCTATCTTCATCACAGCGCACCGAGTAATTAGGTTAGTTTATGATTATCAGAGCGTAATGGGTCGAAGTAATGGATAGGCGGGGCTTTTTCAAAAACATTGCCAATAGGGCCACTGACAAACCAGCCGTAATCGCTGAGAAAAAAGTCAATAGGCGAGCGGCTAACTGGATTCGACCGCCTTATGCGCTGGATGAGGCTGATTTTCTTTTGGCTTGTAGCCGCTGTAGTCGCTGTGTTGAAGCTTGTCCACATCAGGTGATATTCAAACTTCCGGAAAGGTTAGGTGCCCAAGTGGCCTTTACGCCCGCACTCGATTTGCTAAAAAAGGGTTGCCATCAGTGTGAAGATTGGCCATGCGTGAATGCCTGTGAAGACAAGGCTCTCGTCCTGTCTGAGCCGGAGCCCAGTGCTGAGCAAGATGAAATAACACCTGAACTACCCAAGATGGCTAGGGCGGAAATCAATAGTAAAGTCTGCCTCCCCTATAACGGTCACGAATGCAATGCCTGTGCTGATTCCTGCCCTGTACCAGGCGCACTGACATGGGATATGACATTGCCAATCATCAATTTGTTGGTATGCACGGGGTGTGGCATGTGTCGCGAAGCCTGTGTTGCGGACCCGAAGGCGGTTAATATAAAGTCACTGCATAACTCGTTAGGTTATTAAAAAGTATTAAAAAATGCATTTCCCCGCGATTGTCGTGTTAGCGCCGTGCTGCCTTGCACTCACGAAAAATCACTATATTTAGACCGTCCTAAAGTTAGCGTCTAGACGAAGCGGTCTAGCATCGCTTCGAATTGCGCTCTATCGACTTCGATCGCGCCAAGCGACATCAAGTGTGAAGTTGCCATCTGACAGTCAATTAGCGCGTAGCTGCCTGAATGGATTAAGTGATGCAAACAAAGTTTGGATGCATTACTCACTCGACTAAACATCGACTCACCAAAAAAGACGCGGCCCAGTGAAATGCCATATAGGCCACCCACTAACTGATCATCGGAATCCCAGCATTCAAATGAGTGCGCATATCCGGCCCGGTGCATGGCGAGATAGGCGTTGATCATTGGGTCTACAATCCAAGTGCCTGCTTGATCTTTACGTGTCTCGGCACAATGGTGTATGACGGATTGAAAGGCGAGATTTTGAGTGATTCGATAGGGCTGTTTTCGAATCAGCTTACGTAGACTTTTACTGAGGTGAAAATTGCTCGGTAACAGTATCGTTCGAGGTGCAGGCGTCCACCAAAGTATGGGTTCGTCGTCACTGAACCAAGGAAATATTCCCTGTCTATAGGCGGCTAATAACCAGTCAACACTGAGCGCACCACCGGCTGCGAGTACCCCATTTGGCTCATCTAAAGCGAATGAGGTGTCAGGGAAGCAAGGTGGTTGTTTAGGGTCCAGCCAGGGGATCATTGCGGTAAGGCGAGTGTTGCATTAATTCGGTTTGATAATTGTTTATATGTTGATTTTCTTGCTTTAAGAAATTCGCGATGGCGTCACGGAACTCGTCATGCGATATCCAGTGGCCCGACCAAGTTTTGGTTGGCAGAAAACCCCGACTGAGTTTGTGCTCTCCCTGTGCGCCCGGATCAAAATGAGTGAGTCCGTGTTCAATGCAATAGTCAATGCCTTGGTAGTAGCAACATTCAAAGTGCAGGTTATTGGCAAATTGTTCACAACCCCAGACCCGGCCATATAAGTGTGTATCACTCCGATAAAACAATGAGGCTGCGACAATCTTACCTTCATTGCGAGCAGAGCCCACTAATACCTGTGGTGCTAAAGTTTGACCCAGGTGTTGAAAAAACTCGGGCGTTAATGTTGGCGTGCCGTGTTTTCTATTATAAATACTGGCATAGAGTTCATACACTTTACCCCACTCTTGCTCAGTTAATTCTTCACCTGATTGCATTGCTAGTTCAAAACCATGCTGTGAGGTGGCCTGACGTTCCTTTCGAATGTTTTTCCGTTTCCTCGAACTCAATGTAGCTAAAAAGTCATCAAAATTAGCATAGTGATTATTTTGCCAATGAAATTGAATATCACAGCGTAGCAAAATGTTGTGTTGTTTGAGCGAATCGAGGATTACTTTTTGGCTAAATAAAATGTGCCAAGAACTGAAGTGATGGGTCTCACAAAATTGAATGGCAGCTTGGCAGCAATACAACCGAAGCTTTAGCTGATCTTCGCCATCCGATACTTTTTCGGCATTAATTAAAAAGCGGTCTCCAGTAGCGGGTGTGTAGGGGATTGCCGTGACTAGCTTGGGATAATAGTCCATTCCGCTGCGTTGGTAAGCCTGAGCCCAAGCATGATCAAATACGAGTTCACCGTAAGAGTTTGTCTTTATGTAACAGGGCAGAGCGGCAATGAGATCATCGCCATCGTGAACGACGCAATGGGCCGATTGCCAACCAAAAGGTTCCAGACAACCATATTTCTCTAGTCCATAAAGGAAAGCGTGCCGGGTAAAAGGATAGCTGTTATTGCCAAGTTTATCCCAGGCTGACTCATCAATCTCGGCGAGGCTATGACAGATGCTGACGCGCCAGTTATTGTTGGGGCGAGTGTCTTGGCCGTTTTCGGGTAATTGGAGTGACAACCGTTTATGCCAATGCGTCTAGATATTTTTCGGCATCAAGGGCTGCCATACAACCGCTACCTGATGACGTAATTGCCTGACGATAAACATGATCCATTACATCACCTGCGGCAAAAACACCTTCAACACTGGTGGCAGTAGCATTGCCATGCAAGCCACTATTTACGGTAATGTAACCGTTAGCCATCTTTAATTGGCCTGCAAATATATCGGTGTTTGGCTTATGACCTATGGCTATAAATATGCCAGTAAGGTCCAAATCTTTTGTGGTGTTATCCTGAACATTACGAATTCTCAAGCCAGTAACACCTGAATCATCTCCTAAAGCTTCTTCAAACTGATTAAACCATTCGATGGTGACATTGCCATTTTTAGCTTTTTCGAACAGTTGATCTTGCAGTATTTTTTCCGAACGTAGACTATCTCGACGATGAACCAGCGTAACGTGGGCGGCAATATTCGATAAGTACAAGGCTTCTTCGACTGCGGTGTTCCCACCGCCAATAACAGCGACATTCTGATTTTTGAAAAAGAAGCCATCACAGGTTGCACAAGCTGACACACCCTTACCTTGAAACTTCTCTTCTGACGGCTCACCTAGGTACATAGCACTGGCACCTGTCGTAATAATTAAAGCGTCTGCAGTATACTCACCACTATCACCCACCAGTCGCTTGGGTGTTTCATTCAAATGCACCGTATGAATATGATCAGATATAACTTCGGTATCGAAACGTTCAGCGTGTTGCTGCATTCGCTGCATTAATATGGGACCCGTCAAGCCCTCGACATCACCAGGCCAATTATCCACGTCCGTCGTGGTCATCAACTGTCCACCAGCTTCCACCCCAGTAATCACCATTGGTTTTAAATTAGCGCGAGCGGCATATACGGCGGCTGAATAACCGGCAGGACCGGAACCCAGAATTATAACGCGTCTGTGCTGTGTGTTTAGAATGCTGTCGGACATAGTGCTCTCGAATAAATGTTCAGGGATCAATTAGTTGGATCAAACTGTTAGGTCAACAACTGGCGCTAATAGTAATGCCTGATACAATAATGTAAATTAGAAAATAAAAATATAAAATCAGGCCTGCGGATTATTATCAGCCCCATTTTCAGAATATTGTTTACATGGGGGCATAAATGTAAAGTTCTTGGGCAAAATAGAAAGTTATTTGATGATGGTCCAATGTCATCATGTAAAATGACTTAATCATTTTGATATAACAGTGGTTTACAGACACAAAAGTGGCACAGGCAAAAATTAAACCGTCGGCGAGTAACCCTGAAAACAAACTGTTATTCGCAAAACAGATCAGTCAGCGCTTACGCGAAGCGGGCATGCTGTTATCGTGTGCGATAGCTTGCTATGTGTTGGTGGCATTAATCAGTTATAACGCTCAGGATGCGTCGTGGTCGCATAGCGGTACAAATGATCAAATTCTCAACTTTGGTGGTATCGCGGGGGCCTGGATTGCTGATTTATTGTTTTACCTATTCGGATTTCTTTCATTTTTACTGCCAACGATGATGTTTTATAATGGCATTATTCTGGTTAAAACCAAAAACCTCAGCCCTGAAGACCGAAATCAAATGCTGGTTATCCGTTGGAGTGGATTTATTCTGACTTTGATTTCAGGCTGTGCCTTGTCTGACCTACATTTTGGGGTTGATCCTAACGTCATGCCACTAGCGGCGGGTGGTATATTGGGGCAAATCACGGGCAATTATTTTTCACATGGTTTGGGTTTTTTGGGTGCGACAGTTTTGCATATGGCTTTATTCCTTGCTGGCTTAACCTTGTTTACCGGGATTTCGTGGTTAGCACTCATTGATAATACTGGTAAGTACACTCTCGTTTTTATCGAAAAAATCGCCGATCGATATTATTTGACAAAAGATAATATGGAAGATAAAAAAGTTAGGATCGACCGTCAGGAACCCTTCAGCACCGAAATTGAAAAAAAGGAACTTCGTCGCTCGGTCAAAATAGAACCCGTTGTTCAACAGGTCGAACAGAGTATCAGTGTCGAAAAAGAAAAACAAATGCCGCTGTTTCAGACTTCAAATACAGGCCAAAGCGGCATTCCTTCAATGTCGTTGTTAGATGACCCGAAACCAAAAACTACTGGATATAGCACAGCTGCGCTGGAAGCGATGTCTCATCAGCTGGAATTAAAACTGAAAGATTTCGGTATTGAAATCCATGTTGAATCTGTGCATCCGGGGCCGGTTATCACGCGATTCGAAATTCTACCAGCACCGGGCGTTAAGGTGAGTCAAATCAGCAGCTTGGCAAAGGATTTGGCGCGATCCTTATCGGTTATTGGCGTCAGGGTTGTGGAGATTATTCCGGGTAAATCGGTCATGGGACTGGAAATACCGAATGAAAATCGTGAACTAGTGGTTTTGAGTGAAATCCTGCGGTCAAAGACTTTCGATGAATCTTCTTCACCACTTACGCTGGCATTGGGTAAAGATATTAGCGGTAAAGCGGTGGTGGCTGATCTTGCAAAAATGCCTCACTTACTGGTTGCAGGTACTACCGGTTCGGGTAAATCGGTAGGAATCAATGCCATGTTACTAAGCATGCTTTACAAGGCGACACCAAAAGAAGTTCGAATGATATTGATTGACCCTAAAATGCTCGAACTCAATGCTTATGAGGGTATTCCTCATTTAATTGCGCCAGTTGTGACGGACATGAAGGAAGCCGCTAATGCCTTACGTTGGTGTGTTGCTGAAATGGAGCGCCGATACAAACTGATGGCCTCTTTAGGTGTGCGTAATATTACTGGGTATAACCGCAAGGTAAGTGAGTCTATCGAGGCTGGATCGCCAATTAAAGATCCCTTGTTTGATAAGTCAAAATTATTGCTGTTCCCCGATGCCGTGCCGGATGAGCTGGAAACGCTACCCTATATCGTTGTTGTGGTGGACGAATTCGCCGACATGATGATGGTAGTTGGCAAAAAGGTAGAAGAGCTAATCGCTAGGTTGGCACAAAAAGCGCGAGCCTGCGGAATTCATTTACTATTGGCGACACAGCGGCCATCGGTTGACGTCATTACTGGTTTGATCAAATCTAATATTCCCACGCGAATCGCATTTCAGGTATCTTCTAAGATCGATTCCCGAACCATTCTCGATCAAATGGGCGCTGAGTCATTATTAGGCCATGGTGATATGCTGTTTTTACCGCCGGGTACGAGCTTGCCAGAACGTATTCACGGTGCCTTCGTTGACGACCATGAAGTCCATGCGGTGATAAACGAAATTAGAAAGGCCGGTGGTCCTAATTACATCGAGAATGTGTTGGAAGAATCGTCCACTACTTTGTTACCCGGTGAAGCGTCAGCCGGTTCAAACGGCGAAGATCTTGATCCTTTCTATGATGAGGCCGTATCAATTGTCACAGAAACCCGTAAGGCATCGATCTCCTATGTTCAACGGCGACTCAAAATTGGTTATAACCGAGCGGCCAGAATGATTGAAGAAATGGAGAACTCTGGCGTGGTGTCGCAAGTCCAATCGAACGGTAGTCGAGAAGTGCTCGCGCCACCCCCACCCAAAACGGATGAATGATGAAGTATTTTCTAATTGTTATAAGTTTAACCAGTTGCTTGTTTAATGTTGTCTATGCCCAAACAGCCGAGCAACGTCTTAATACTGCCCTTAAAAGTCTTGATAATTTAACCGCTAATTTTAAACAAACGGTGCTGAGTGAAGATAAGCAAGTGTTACAACAAAGTAGCGGCACGGTTGCCATTTCGCGTCCGGGTAAGTTTTCATGGATTTACACCAAACCGTATGAGCAACAAATTATCGCCGATGGTTCTGAACTATGGATTTACGATGTTGACCTCGACCAGGTGACGGTGAAACCAATGGCGTCTGGTCTGGCCTCAGCACCGATTATGATTTTGATGAAACAAACTGAAATCAGCTCAAACTTCACCGTTAGTGAAGTTGGGCAGCGCAAGTTTCTTTATTGGGTTGAACTCGAGCCAAATTCAAATGAACTGGAATATTCTCGAGTCTATATAGGTATTGAAAATAACGCCGTGAAGGCAATGGAATTGCGCGATGGTTTTGGACAAAGTACCCAAATTGTATTCGAAAACTTACGTCTAAATGTCATACATAATCCAAAGGTTTTCCAATTTAAGCCGCCCGAGGGTGTCGATGTTTTCGGTGCTGGCAGTTAAATCGGATTAAGGGTGCTCGTCGGACGGAAGAATAATAAAGCCTATGATAAATACAACTCATCTAAAAGCTAAAAATCAACTCGTTAAATTATGGGAAAAAATGAATCGGTTGCCTTTTGGCGCCAAGCTGTTCAGCCTTTTTCTTGGTTGGTACGCCCCTTATAGCGGATCGATAGGCGCCAATGTCGAAGCGCTGGCTGCAGGAAACGTGCGAGTTAGCCTACGCGATCGTCGTAAAGTCCGAAATCACCTGAAATCGGTGCATGCAATCGCTTCGATTAACCTGGGTGAAATCGTTACGGGGCTCGCTGTATTAACCGCGATTACCGATGACATGCGTGGTATCGTCCTTGGCCTACGCTCCGAATACAAAAAAAAGGCACGCGGAAAATTAACGGCAACGGCGTTTTTTGAGCTACCGGATCCAATGGAAGATAACACACCCTTTGAAGTCAGCTGTGAAATCAAAGATAAAGCCGGTGATGTTGTCGCTACGGTCACCGCGAATTGGCTATTAGGCTATAAGAAGCAGAATGGCTGAGCACGAATTGCACATGACTCATAAACCATGGCTGATAAAGTATGACCGATAAAATATTGTCGCTGGCAAGCCAGGCATTCACTCAACAGCTCGGAATTCGTTATCCGATCATCGGTGGCCCAATGTATCCCTGTAGTAACCCTGAACTAGTGGCGGCAGTGTCTGAGGCGGGCGGTATCGGCATTATGCAACCAATATCGCTGACTTATGTTCATGGACACAAATTTCGTCAAGGTATACGACTCATGCGACAGCTGACCGATAAGCCCATTGGTATGAACGCACTGATTGAAAAATCGTCTATGAAGTACCAAAAACGGATGGAAGAATGGATTGACGTCGCTTTAGAAGAGGGCATTCGTTTTTTCGTTACATCTTTAGGTAAGCCAAACTGGGTAGCCGATCGGGTGCATTCAGTCGGTGGCCTTGTCTACCACGATGTTACTGAATTAAAATGGGCAGAGATTGGACTCGCAAATGGTGCTGATGGATTAATTTGTGTGAATCGTCGAGCGGGTGGCCATGCAGGGGCAAAAGATGCTCGGGTGTTACTGGATGAATTAAGTGGTTTGAATGTGCCATTGGTTTGTGCCGGTGGTGTTGGTGATTCACAAGAGTTTAATCAGGCTTTGAACATGGGATATGCTGGCTGCCAGTTAGGCACCCGGTTTATTGCGAGTGATGAATGTCGTGCTAGTGATATTTACAAACAATCGATTATTCAAGCACAGGAATCAGACATCGTACTCTCAGAGCGGGTGACGGGCATTCCAGTTTCGGTCATTAATACCGATTACATCAAACGCAGCGGTTTAAAATATGGCTGGGTTGCCAAGTGGATGTTATCGGGCAAAAAAA
>CAWVZP010000015.1:0-29775 GCA_963934675.1 uncultured Gammaproteobacteria bacterium
GTTCTGCCTATTTAGCGTCACCCAATGAAGACAGGGAGATTTTAATACCTTTTGGCCTCAATGCCCTAAGATAAGACAAGTATTCAATCTGAGGTTGATTGAATAAGCTGTCTTATGACCTGTTACTTATTAAAAAAATCTATGGCACAAATTCTACGCTGGCCTCTGCCTTTCTTTTCATTTTACATTAGCGGTTTGATTTATTTTTCCAGTTCGCCCATGGATCAGTTTCTTTCTCCTCAGAGGGACTGGCTGACTTTTGTAAGTCATCATCCTTCCCGCTATAATGGTTGCCTTTTTCATTGGAACGCTGATTTTGATGGACGTTAACGTGTTTGCTCATGCGATGATCAGCATTTAGTTCCCATGCAGCTGATTTTACGGCACGTTTTTCACGCAATATTTCAGCATCCTCAAAACTCAGATCAGCAGGCGTACTTGTCGTTTGATCATTTGGTATAATTCGATTCCTGGGCGGCAATTCAAATTGTGCCGACGATGCTTTGGGTAAACTTTTAAATTCGTATAAATAGAAAGCTTCGACTTTTTCACGTGCCCAAACTGTTTTCTTAAGAAACTTCACACTAGATTCAATGCTCGGGTTAGTTTTAAAGCAATTGATGTTCAAATAAGCAAACAGAATCTCAAAACCATAATGATCCACTATTTCGATTACTAAGCTTTTTAAACCAACGCCATTTAAAGGGTTGTTCTTGTGGTTGATCTCAATGTTCATACTAAAGTCCAGTTGGCATTGCAGATTGAATTATTATACCTGTCTCGATAGAGACAAAAAGTAGTCTAGCATTAACGATATAAACGGCTATTGAAATCGATTGTAATTCACGAAACCGAATTGATGGAAGGGTAGCCAAAGTACCGCTAACTACTTTGACTCTTGTCGGTTTATCTCGACCTTTTACAAAACGCCTTTGTGTTCGCCGACAACCCGAGTCTGACGCATGTGCCGACGCCAACGATCGGCATCATATCCTGTACCACGATGCAAAACGCATCGATTATCCCATATTACAACCTCACCAACCTGCCAGTTATGCGAGAGAATATCCTGCGGTCTAGTTGTATTATCTAATAATTGATCGATCACACGTCGGCTTTCGATTCCGTCAAGCCCGACGATGGAGCGGGCATGCGAACCGATGTAAAGGTTCTTCAGTTGGTTTGTCGGATTGGCGCGAATCAACGGGTGCTTTACAGGTGGCAGCGACGCCGCGTGGCAAAAATTCACAGGAGCAGTTTGGGTGCGTGAAAAAACGTAGTCGTGGATTGCAGTCATTTCTTGGTAGGTACTCTGCTCAACTTTGCCTAACCGTTGGTAAGCCGCTCGCTGACTGACAAATTCGGTTGCGCCACCTTCTCCTGGCACTTCATAAGGATACATAATGGATACATAACTGGGTTGATGACGAAAAGAAGAGTCTGAATGCCAGAGATGATTGCCGGATTGATAACGCGTATCACGATGCTGATTGCCCTGTTGAATGCCTTCTTCGTTTATATTGCCAACGCTGCCGAAATAGGAAGTTCTGCCTGTGCTTCCAAGGGTTACGTGCTCGACTTCTGCAACGCCCAGACGCGATGTTAAGGCTAATTGATTATCATCTGACAGGGTTTGATTGGGAAAACATAAAAAAGAATAGGTATCGATTGCATGATGAATGTCGCGTAATTGTAGGTCCGACAAATCTGCAGATAAATTCAGACCGTGTAGACGCGCGCCAAAATCTGCGTGTAATGGTTCGACGCTAAATTCAACCAATTTGATTTCTCCCCTGTCAATCGTTTGATGTGAAAATGCTAGGGACACAATAGATACCAATTTAGTCCCTTCAGTCACTTTAACTAATCAATACATTAAAAGATGATTAGATGATTTACCTATTGAAAGCCTTGGCCCCACCGACCGGTTTTTTGGAGAAGTGGGGTGTCCATGTACCCATGGTCTTGCTCACAAATGTAATGGTAGACGAATATTTTTGCTCTTGTCCACCGGTTATATTCGACTTCCTTGTTGGTAACCTATGAGGATTAAGCTATTTCAATAACAGAGCTTTAGTCTGTTTCGCCGAACCTTGAAAAAGAATAGGTGACCATTGTGATGTTGAAAAACATGGTTTGTGGCCTACCATTACAAATAAACTAGACTATGACTTCTAATTGTTCATATTACCTTAGAAAGAATTAAACACTTCGCCGACATGCGGATGTACTGAGTTCGCTTCGACAACACCATCGCTCATCATGTCAGCAAATGCTTTGCTGGCAACTTGAGCAGCGGCATCCATTGTTGCCTGATCTGGATATTTAGCAATAACGACGCCTTTGCCATTTCCATATGAAATCAGATCGATGAAATCAGCACCGACACCTTCCAATACAGCGCGAATATTATCTGTTGCGTCTTTTACTTTATTCATATCAGAAGCGGCAAAACGGGTAATTCTGTAAACAGCCATATGATTTTCTCGATTTAAGTTTGGTCATACGGTTCATTCCGCACAAGAACTAATATAGAGGTTTTAGCAAGAATTGTCCCCTGATTGTGACGGTTCAGTCTAATTGGTTAATGGTGTCATTTGTACATTGGCTTATAGCAGCCTACTGGCGCGGTAAAGTGCGAATAATCTTTTATAAGAGAATGTCTAGCGTCCCAATATTTTGACTATGCAAGGTATAGCCTAATGATTTCTAATTAATAGCTGCACTGTCACTGGAACACCCACTATTTAGATTTTTTTTAACTGACTTATTAAATATTGATCCATCAACACTTTGACTGTCAGGTCGATAGCTAAAACGTTTTTATCAGTCGAATCGATTAATGCCTTTTGCCAGTTCTCGTCAAACGAACTCCAAAATAGATGTTTCGCTTCGGGAAAGCGTCGACCTTCACCAATCACCAATGCATATAGACTCAAGGTCTCGCTAGTAAGCCACTCATTTTCTATTACCTTGTTTAAAGCCAGAGGATTATCTATGGGGCTTATTTTTGGTTGATGAGTACCCACCCAAGTTTCTATTACTGAATGCATTAAAGCGGCCTTATCAGGGAAATGGTTATAGACTGTGGGTTTGGAAACGCCGCTAATCTTAACCACTAGATCAACAGACGTTCCTTTAAAGCCATACTCCAAAAATAAGGGTAGGGCCGTCTGAATGATAAGGTCTTTTTTTGATCTTTGTGCCATCTGCTATTGATTCTAAGTGAATAATATGCAAACTATACTAAACCGTGTAGTTAGTGTCATTAAATAAAATTTTGGAGATTTAAAATGATTCGAAGTAACAATGGATATTTTGGAGAATTTGGCGGTAGATTCGTGCCCGAAATTCTATTACCTGCGTTAACAGAGCTTGAAGACCTGTTTTTTGAATTACGGGATGATCCCGCTTTCTGGCAGGAATATCTGACACTCACTCAGGAATTTAGTGGTCGGCCTACGCCGTTAACACCTTTGCGCCGTTTATCAGAACAACTAGGAGGTGCACAAATCTGGTTGAAACGCGAAGATTTGAATCACTCTGGCGCGCATAAAATTAATAATGTTCTGGGTCAGGGATTACTGGTCCAACGTATGGGTAAAAAAAGAGTCATCGCTGAAACGGGTGCAGGTCAGCATGGCTTGGCAACCGCAATCATGTCGGCCAAACTGGGTCTAGAAGCCACCATATATATGGGTGCTGACGATATAGAACGTCAATACTCGAATGTATTTTGGATGAGACAACTGGGCGCCAATGTAGTCGGCGTAGAGACAGGTTCGAGAACTCTTAAAGAAGCGCTGGATGAGGCCTTACGAGATTGGGCTGCATCAGTCGAAACCACACATTATGTTCTTGGAACCGCTTGTGGGCCTGCACCATTTCCAGAATTAGTGTCTTATTTTCAAAGCGTCATCAGCCAAGAAATTAAGCAGCAGTCCATGACTCAGATTGGCAGACTGCCTGATGAAGTCGTCGCCTGTGTTGGAGGTGGTTCAAATGCAATGGGTGCCTTTTCGGCGTTTCTGGAAGACAGTGATGTAAAACTAGTTGGGATTGAAGCAGGTGGTCTTAGTCTCGAAGATGGTCAACATTCAGTTCGTTTATTGAAAGGCACGGGTGAGCCTGGAATAGCCCAGGGATATAAAACACTATTCCTTCAAAATGAAGATGGTCAGTTGGGTGAAACACATAGTATTGCCGCTGGACTTGATTATGTTGGTGTCTCTCCTATTTTGGCTCATTTGTCGCAAACAGGCAGAGTCACTCCGGACTCTTCTAGTGATACGGAAGTCACGGATGCTTTTCAATTGTTAATGAAAACAGAGGGAATTATCCCAGCAATGGAATCGGCTCATGCTTTAGCAGGCGGTTTTAAAAGAGCCAAAACTATGAATAAAGATCAGCACATGGTGATTAACTTGAGTGGTCGAGGTGATAAAGATATCTTCAACATCGCACGTGCATTTCCACAACGAGACTGGACCGAGTTTTTGCAGCGTGAAGCAGAAAGATCAACTGATCAAATCAATGAGCACTTAGCCACCGAAATAGCAGGATAATAATTATGTTTCCAAAACAAAATGACGCTTTGCAGGTGATGTCACACGCAGTGATTGGTTTTCCTAACCTGGCTGAAAATGAAAAAGCAATTGGTGGATTAGTGGAGGCTGGTATTAATTTAATAGAGTTGCAAGTCCCGTTTAGTGATCCAGTTGCCGATGGTCATACCTTGGCGAATGCCTGTTACGACGCGCTTAAACAGGGTGGATCTGTGCAGGCAACCCTCGACCTCGCTGAAAAAGTTTGTGCTAACCATCCCAATGCTAATTTTATTTTAATGAGCTATTTGAACCCACTGTATCGTTATGGCCTGCAGGCACTATTTGAAAAAGCCGCTGCTGCAGGCATTAAAGGTCTTATTATACCTGACTGGCCAGTTGAAGAAGTTGAGCCCTGGCTGCCAATTTTTGATGGACTTGATTTGTCCCCAATTATGATGGTGACACCCAATACGCCAGATAAAAGAGTCGAGAGAATTGTGAATGCGTCACGTGGAATGGTCTACGTCGTCTCACGCATGGGTGTGACTGGGCACGAAACTGAATGGGGTGAGGCATTTGAAAAATACCTGAAAAAAATACGCCAATACACCGATTTACCTTTAGCCGTTGGTTTTGGTGTTAGATCTTCAGACGATTTAAATGCAATTACCGGTAAGGCCGAAGTGGCTGCTTTTTGCTCTAAATATATTGAATGGCAACGTCATGATGGTAGTGATGTTGCTGCACAGAAGATGAAGACTATGCTGGGTGAAATGACTCCTTAAATAGGCCAATTCAAATTAAAGTCGTCTTCGTTAACATGCACTGGTTTATTTTTGGCGAAGGAATATAGGCTATTAACGGCGGCGGCTTTGATTAAATTGCCGCCGGTAACAACAGAAATTGAGGTTGCAGTGCCTGAACAGGAACAATTCAACCCCTTATTTTACAGACTCAGAAGAGTTAGCTAAACGCCATCTGAACTAATAAAATTCATAGAAATTGAATTTACACAGTGACGTGTATTCTTACTGGTTAAACCCTCACCTTCAAACACATGCCCAAGATGGCCACCGCAGTTAGCGCAGACTATCTCAATGCGTCGTCCATCTGAATCTGTTTCACGCCTAACAGCGCCAGCAATTTCATCATCAAAACTGGGCCAGCCACAATTGGACTGAAATTTATGTTCTGATCGATACAGAGGCTCATTGCATTGCTTGCAGGCATAGTATCCGCCTTCGAAGAAATCGTCGTACTTACCAGTGAAAGGACGTTCTGTTCCTTTGTGTAGAACAACTTGAGATTCCTCTGCGTTTAGTTCGTTATATTTTTTAGTCATAATTGATCCTCAAAAGGGGTAATTTTGGTTAAAGCCAATAATAACAATAACGGATCAGAAGAGTCGCTATCAAAAAAAAGGTTCAAATCTTTTCAGATAACAACCCAATATTGTTTATCTCTGTTGTCTTATCGAGCAATAAGGGGTCATTCGAGGAGGTTAAAACCTCGTATCCAAAGGTAAAAATTGGGATAACTTTGAATTCTGATAGTCTTACTTTATTTGCTGCCTGCGATCGACATTTTCTCACGGGCGTGGTGAAGTTTCTTATAGCTTTCAATCAATCGAAGATGTTTGTCTAGTCCTTCTAGTTTGATGCTGGTTTTGGTCAGCCCAAAGAATCTAATCTCACCATTCACTGAGCCGACAACGTTGACCATTACGGCTTTACCAAACATGCGGTTTAAGTTGTAGATGAAGTCATCAAGTTTCATTTCTTCATCCAGATTGATCTCAAGGACGGTGTGAACGGCTTGATAGAATAAACTGCGCTCGACCGTGTTGTCATTGAATTGCAAGAACTCTCCTACTAGTTCATAGGCCTCATCTAGTTCACCCAAGGAAAGGGTGATAAGGATTTTCAGTTCTAGGATAGTCAGTTGTCCCCACACTGTATTTTCGTCAAATTCGATACCAATCAGAGTGCGAATATCGGTATAGTTGTCGAGCTGGCTTTCTTCCAAACGGGCTAACAAATCGGCTAAAGACTGATCATCTAGCGAATGTAAATTCAAAATGTCTTCGCGATAATGCAGTGCTTTGTTAGTGTTGTCCCAAATCAAGTCTTCTACTGGATACACTTCAGAGTAGTCTGGAACAAGAATGCGACAGGCTGTGGCGCCAAGATTATCAAACACGGCAATATAAGCCTCTTTGCCCAAGCCTTCTAGAATAGAAAACAAATGGTCACTCTCTTCTTCACTAGTGCCCGAAAAACCCCACTCACAGAATTCATAATCTTCTTTAGCGCTAAAGAAACGCCAGGAAATCTTGCCTGTTGAATCAATAAAATGCTCTATAAAGTTTTCTGGTTCGGTCACGGCTAAACTACTAAATGTTGGCCTAGGAACATCATTGAGACCTTCAAAACTGCGTCCTTGTAGTAACTCAGTTAAGCTTCGTTCCAGCGCCACCTCAAAACTGGGGTGCGCACCAAATGAAGCAAATACACCACCCGTTTTTGGGTTCATCAGCGTCACGCACATGACGGGGAATTGGCCACCCAACGACGCATCCTTAATCAATATTGGAAATCCCTGCGCTTCCAGGGCTTGAATGCCCTGCAAAATACTTGGATACTTTTCTAACACCTGCTGTGGCACATCAGGCAAAGCCATTTCGCCTTCTATTATTTGCTTCTTTACCGCACGTTCAAAGATTTCCGATAAGCATTGAACCTGTGCTTCATGAAGGTTGTTGCCCGCACTCATTCCATTGCTTAAAAACAGATTTTCAATCAAATTTGATGGGAAATATACGGTCTCACCATCGGAGTGGCGACTATAGGGAATAGAACAAATACCACGTTCGACCATCCCTGAATTGGTATCGATTAAATGGGACCCACGAAGTTCCTGTTCTGGATTATAAATGTCCAGGCAGTACTCATCGAGGATGCCTTGCGGAAGCTCGTCATTGGCTTCCAGAGCAAACCATCTTTCATTCGGATAATGAACGAATTCTCTATTAGAAACGTCATCACCAAAATATTGATCGTTGTAAAAGAAATTGCAATTAAGACGCTCTATAAATTCGCCCAGTGCAGAGCAAAGCGCGCTTTCTTTTGTGGCTCCCTTGCCGTTGGTAAAACACATTGGCGAGGCCGCATCCCGTATATGTAGAGACCAAACGTTTGGCACAATATTGCGCCATGACGAAATTTCTATTTTCATCCCAAGTTCGGCCAGAATACGCGTCATATTTTGAATAGTTTCTTCAAGCGGTAAATCTTTGCCTAAAATCAGCGTGCTTAAGTCTTTATCGGGTTGCGCCATTAGCATGGCCTGCGCATCTTGTTCGAGGTTAGCTATTGATTCTATCGTGAACTCAGGACCTTCCTGAACCACCTTCTTCACGGTACAGCGATCAATCGATCGCAAGATACCTTGGCGATCTTTATCCGAAATATCCTCTGGAAGCTCAACCTTAATTTGAAAAATTTGGTTATAACGATTCTCAGGATCAACAATATTATTCTGTGAGAGGCGGATGTCGTCTGACGAAATATTACGAGACAAACAATACAACCGCACAAAATACGCTGCACAAAGCGCGGATGACGCAAGAAAGTAATCAAATGGGCCGGGTGCTGAACCATCACCTTTATAACGGATGGGTTGATCTGCAATGACTGTAAAGTCATCAAACTTTGCTTCAAGCCTGAGATTTTCGAGGAAATTAACTTTGATTTCCATTAGGTAAGTACCGCTGTTGTAGCTTCTGGCTGATGAAAATGGAAGGAATGATCCATTCTTTTGAGAGTTTCATGAGAACGGATTTCAGATTTTCGTAGATCTCAGATTAGGTCTTTCTAAATCACAATAGTAAATATGATGTAGAAAAACCTAACCTTTTTGACTGTCATTTTTGGCGACTGATCTTTTGTGCCTAAATTTTTTTAGCTATTAAAAACCCAGGTTTCTTTCTATAACTTCCGCTGAGGTAATAATACGCTTTGTTCGATGAAGCTCCGGATGCTTTTCCTCGTCGGTGTAACCTGCTGGTTCACCCGTTCCGGTACTAACAAGCCAGGAGTTTTCGGGTTTCCGATCACCCAAAAACTTCTTTAATGCTGGCGGTGTAATGCCTAACGCTTTCGCGGCTGCATTATAGGTACAGCGGGTTTTAACCTCATTCAGGTAATCAACTACTTGGGCAACTTTATCCTGCACAACAATATAATCCTCGTAAAAAAGATGTGATATTTCAGAATCGGGAAAACCAGAACAGCAAAGATCGTTCACACATGACGTGTAATTGACGCTTAACGCTTGCCAGTTTTAACCGAAGGACGGGTATCATAACTCACGCCAAAGCCTACACCAACTTCCACTAGCGTAAAATTACCACTTAAATAGGTCTTTACCATCGCTTTTTGTATACTTTTAGGGATAAGCACTGCTTTTTCAATGTTCGTAATCAATCTCAAGGTTGTAATCTGAGTAAGCAGGTGTCTTTCTATAAGCCACTTTTAAGCCTAAAGTCACTGGGCTAATAGACCTATCGCCAATATTGTCATCATCAATTTTGGCCAGCGCCATGATGCTGCCAGCGGTATGGTCGACCAACAACTCATTGGCTTTGTAGGCTAAGGCAGTTCGATATTGGTTGGTTTCAATTCATTGATATGCGTTGCTACGAGTTCTGTCATCATTACCTGAGTAATGTCATTGGGTACGATTGGTTTGTAATGTTAATCAACTATCGCTGTTGTGAAAATAAGTTCAAATTCGGTCCTTCGATGATATTGCTCATTGCATTCAGCACAAAAAAAGATTCAACCTCTCTTTTACAAGTGTCGAATAGCCCATCATGGTGTCAAACTATTGATCACCCTTAATCACAAGGTCAATTCACTCGGCAGATATCTGTGGTCTATTTTTTCTCTGATATAGGCACTATATTTTCTGATTTATAAAGGTGACGCCTTTTGAAAAATCTAGCCTTGTTGGTTCTAGTTTTCCTATCAGAAAAAATAATGGACAAAATTTGTCAAATATTTCGATTAGGACTCGATTCTAGAGGCCTAAACATTCAAAATACTTCATCGATTCAGGAATCAGCCTGAAAAAAATAGTTAAAACAATATTGAATCTAACCCAACCCTATCTTGCTTTACGTACGCTACTACTAATAGCTTGTCTGTGGGCGCACAACACGTCAGCGCGAATGACACTGACAATCAGTGGTATTGAAGATAATGCGATTGAAGAGCAACTCAATGCTTATTTAGTTATCCCCGAAGGTACCGAATTCGACGACTCCAACTTTCTTAAAAGTTTAACCAAAAAAGCAACTGAAGCCATGCAGGCTATTGGATACTACTCACCTCAGTTCGTTTTCGAAAACAAAGTTAATGGTGAGGATGTTGATATTAAGATCACAGTGTCACCCGGTAAGCCGGTACGCGTTAGTGAGTTTGTGCTCGAGATTAGTGGGGGGGCACAAGACGAAACCACCTTTAAAAAAATGAAAGAAGCTGAAAAAATGGCTGTTGGAGAAATTTTTAATCACGGCCACTATGAGACACTAAAGTCCACAATTATCAATATCGCACAGACTCAGGGCTATTTTGATGGGCGTTTTGAGCGCAGTACCGTGAGGCTAGATGTGGCAACCAATAGTGCTTATATCGATTTACATTTTGCTAGCGGAAAGCGTTATGCACTTGGTGAGGTCTATTTTGTTGGCCTATCCCTTGAATCATCAATAATACGTCATTGGGTCACTTTCAAGCCCGGCACGCCTTACCAGTCAAAATTAGTGGCCAACCTTACCAACACTTTGCTGGATAGCGGTTTCTTTTCTAATGTGCGTGTCGTACCTGAACGAGCCAAGTCAATTGATGGCGTTATTCCGGTACGGGTAGAATTAACTGACACTGCCGACAATACGATCAACTTTGGTATTGGTTTTGCCACTGATTCCGGGCCACGTGGACGAATTAGTTTGGACAAGCCAAAAATTAATCACTTCGGGCATAGCTTTCATTCAGAATTAGCGTCATCACAAATTAGGCAATCGATTAGCGCCAGTTACAAAATCCCTTTTCCTGAAGCACCGCGTACTCACTTCTATGTAATTGAGACCGGTGCATTAGAGGAAAAATTTGATACTCGTGTCGCTAGTCTTTTCACTGTCTCAGGTCAGCGTGTCAGCCTAACTAAAAGCAGTTGGCAACAAACCGAATCGTTACGTTGGGAAGATCATCAATTTACCGTCAGTGGCATCACTCGAAAAACGACACTTTATGTTCCAAGCATCGCCTGGTCGCGCACAAAGCGGCGCGGTGGCATATTTGCGACCTGGGGTAATCGTTACAGTTTGCGTCTTCAGGGAGCTAGTCGGAGCCTTGCCTCTGACGTTGATCTAGTCAAGGTTGTTGCGGGCGCAAAGTGGCTTCGAAGTTTTAGTAACAGTCATTATTTTCTTTTTCGTACCGAGCTTGGTGCGCTTGAAACCAATGAGTTTGAGCGATTGCCTTTATCAAACCGTTTTTTCGCAGGTGGCGATCAGAGCATTCGTGGTTTCGATTATCAAACCATTGGCCCCAAAGACAGTGCCGGCAACGCCATCGGTGGGCGCTACATCGCTGTTGGCAGTGCAGAAGTCGTTTTTGGCATTAATGATCGATGGGGATGGGCGCTGTTTAGTGATGCCGGCAAGGCGTTCAATAATAGTGGTGAAAAAAATAGTATCGGCATGGGTGCCGGTTTACGCTGGCAATCGCCCGTTGGGCCGCTACGAATTGATGTCGCAGTGGGTGTCAGTGAAGACGACAATCCAATACGCCTGCACCTTGCGTTTGGGCCTGAATTATAATGCCTGAAGAAGATGTGCACGACAATCCAGTTGCACAAAAAAGTCAGCGACTAAAGACATCAATATGGCGCTGGCTAAAGCGGGCTCTATTGACGATAGCGTTGTTGCTGATACTACTGATCACAGGACTGAGCTGGATAGTTGGTACTGAAGCAGGTACGCGTTGGTCAGTCAACATCGTGCAAAAGCATCTTCAGGCATTAACCATCGAATCATCCGGCGGTACTTTTTGGCAGGGCATATCAGCCAGTTCTCTGCACTGGCAACAAGATGAACTGTCCATCCTGATCACCGAACTTGACACCCGATGGCGATTTGACTGCTTACTAGAGCGCGTATTTTGTATCGAAAGCATTGCTGCTCAATCTATCGACATTCAACTATCATCAACCGACGCAGAACAAGTCGCTGTCCAATCGAATCAACCGATAACGCTTCCTAATTTGGAATTGCCAGTCGACATTGACCTGACTCGGTTAACAGTTGAAAGCCTCAAGATCAATCTAGACGATGGCACCGAAGCACAATGGGTCAAGGCTATCGAGTTAAGTGCATCTACCCAACAAAACTACGTCACGCTTAATACCTTGTCACTGACCTATCAACAATTCCGAGCAGCATTAAACGGCGGTATCGAATTCTCGAGGGATTATGCGCTCGACATGTTACTCACCGCATCAGCAGCACCGCTAGTAGCCATCGGTAATCAAGCCCACAATCAAAACCTTAATTTAAGGTTGAGCGGCAGCCTGAAGAACCTGGTAATTGATGGCGACACTGACGGACTGGCGGACCTCACTTTATCTGCTGCCCTTAAACCACTCGAAAAAAATTGGCCTTACTCGGTTAAAGTCAGCTGGGATAAAATCACTTGGCCACCCAAAAAGCTCCCGACGCAAATCAGTAGTCTAAACGGTGAGATAACCGCAAAAGGAGATTTGCAAACCTATGTGCTAAGCCTTAAAAGTTTTATCGAAGGTGAGGGTATTCCGGGGTTAAAAATTAAGTTAAATGGAAATGGTGACTTAGCACAGTTTCAACTGACTAATTTGTTGATTGAGACACTAGGGGGTCAGGTTGGTGTTAATGGCAAAATTGACTGGCACGAGGGCATAAACTGGGCAGCCAACCTTGACTTCGGCAATATTGATCCATCGATTCAATGGCCAGACTTTCCGGGTGACTTAAACGGCGAATTATTTGCCAATGGTTTAGTCGATGGCGATGCCATTTCAGCCACACTTGAAAAATTAGTTGTTGATGGTCGAATGCTGGAATATTCGCTTTCGTTACGCGCGAGTGCAGAGCATGCCGGTGACCAAACAATCCGATTGAAATCACTCACCCTAGAAGTTGACCAATTAGACAGTAATATCGATGGCGCTGTTCCAAAAACTAGCATCGCTATTTCAGGGCAGGGTGACTATTCTCACTTTGATGCGAACGATATCAAAGTCAAAATACTCGATGGTGAAGTCAGTGGAAAGGGCCAGGCTATTTGGTTTGACCCAATATCACCAGGGCGCATTCAATGGCTAACCGATTTAAGGCTGAGTAATATCAATCCAGGTCAGCGCTGGCCTGATTTTGCAGGGCAACTGGACGGCAGTTTAATTGCAAATGGCTCTTCCAAGGGCGAAATCTGGGCCTTGAATGTTAAGCAGGCCGATATCATCGGTCAGCTACGCCAATACCCTTTAGCCCTTAAAACAACCCTCAACCGTGCCACTGATGGTGCATTCACTATCGATGAACTCAGCTTAAATAGTGGCAATAACCAGATACAAGTGACGGGGTCACTCAGCGATGAATGGTCACTCGATGGCAATTTATCAATTAATCAACCAGAGACTTTTTTGCCGGAGTTGAGCGGTACTGCAGAGTCAACTTTTGTCATCCGTGGTTTACGACAAGCACCTGATATTGAATTGAACTTAAAGGCTAAATCATTGGTAATTGAAGACGTATCGATTAACTCATTAGATATCGAAGCAACTATTAAGGCGCTAGGTGATTCAGGCAGTCAATTTAAAGCAAATGCTGCCGGTGTTAACACCAATCTGCTGACACTCACCCAAGTTGATTTAAAATTGTCAGGCGATCGTGCAGACCATCGGTTGGCTTTGTCAACTAGTGGTGACATTGATGCAACGGTCAAGTTAAAGGGTGCACTTGATGAGGCACTCAACTGGCTTGGCGCTTTAACGTCAGCCGATATCAGTGCTTATCAACAGGACTGGTTACTGCAAAACCGAACCGCTGTGAATTGGCATAACGAAGATCAATCGATCGAAGTGGGAGCGCATTGTTGGAGGCAGGATCCTGCTCGAGTGTGTCTTGACGAAGATGCAAATATTGCTAAAAGTGGTAATGCGAAGCTTTCCATTCGTGACTTTCCATTGGCATCACTACAGGCCTATTTACCCAAACAGGCTGAGTTTAAAGGGGTTATGGCGGGTGCAGGTGATTTGAAATGGTGGGCAGATAAGCAACCGCAAGCAAACGTCAAATTAGAGGTGACTGAGGGTGGTATAACATTGTTGGGTGATAACCCAAGTGAATCCCTCGGTTTACGTTACCAGGCGCTCACAGTGGACATTGCCGCAGATGAAAAAAACGTCACTGCAGGGCTCCAGCTAAAATCTAGTGATATCGGAAATGCCATTGCCAACGTGGTCATAGATCCGACGGCTGACAACAAGACAATTAGTGGCAATGTGTCACTACAGCAGCTCGAGCTGATGACATTCAAAGCTTTCTTTCCGCGGTTACAAACGCTTCGCGGTATCTTGTCTGCCGATGGACAAATTAGCGGTAGCTTATCTAAACCCAGATACTTCGGTAGTGCTAACATTATCAATTTAAGTATCGCATCGAATGATTTGCCTATATCAATAAGTGATGGGTTTGTGCGAACAAAAATCGATGGCACTCATGCCAATATTGATGCGGGCTGGCAAAGTGGTGGGGCACCAGTAACACTTATTGGTGATGCTGATTGGCAAGATTTAAACCGACCTACCATCAATCTTGCGCTTGATGGAGAGCGCATCGAAGTGCGTCAGGCTCCAATCGTGATTTCGGAAATATCACCCAGCATTAAACTCACAATCGATGGTCGGGACATTAAAATTAATGGTCGAGTCGACATCCCTTACGCGCGAGTAACCATTCAAGAACTACCGCCAAATGCAACGCAGATTTCAAAAGATGTCGTGGTCTTAGTTGATGAAGAAATGATCGAACAAGATGTGCCAGTGAAAGACCAAAAAGAAATTCGCATCAGCACCAATGTGCTTGTTTCGTTAGGTAAAGATGTTCGTCTCGAAGGTTTCGGCTTACGCGCTAGTTTAAACGGCGATATTGGAATTAAACAAAATCCTGAGGGTATCTTACTGCTAGAGGGTGAAGTGCATATTCCAAACGGTATTTATAAAGCCTACGGACAAAATCTGACTATCCAACGTGGCCGACTGTTATTTGTTGGCCCTATCGATCAAACTGCTATCGATATTGATGCTGCTCGAACGATTAATTTGGTAACCGCCGGGTTAAATGTACGTGGCTCGATAAAATCCCCCGTAGTCACATTATTTTCCAGTCCGCAGCAAACAGAGGAAAACACCTTGTCCTATATTGTGCTCGGTAAATCCATCGATACTCAAAGCGCTGGGAATGAAGCCAATATTTTAACGCAAGCAGCGCTGGCGCTGGGTATCAAAGGCGGGCGTGGCATTACCACCAGTATCGCCGAGCAATTAGGCATACAAGATTTTCAAATTGATACGGTCGGTGGCGGTGGTGAATCACAAGTGCAACTCAGCGGGCGCTTATCGCCAAACTTATTTTTGAGCTATGGTGTGGGTGTTTTAACGCCCGTGAATACGCTCAAACTTCGTTATAATTTAACGGAAAGTTTTTATGTGGAGACGGCGCAAAGCGTAGAAAGCGCACTGGACTTCTTCTATACGTTTGACTTTTAAGTCGGTCTTCGAGGCACTTTATTGAAGGATAGGTTGAACGCTTTTATTGTTTAATAATCCTGCAGCCCAAAGAATTTTTAATTCTATTAAACTGGCCAAACGAGCTAATTTAACAACAGTATTGTCTTACATATTAATGACGACTGTCTTTTATTAATATCATTGTACCGGCTAGCCTTCAGTTCTGACTTCTATTGACGAAGAGACAAAATCCTGTCTCTCAGAGTTGGATTTGTTACATTGCGTTCGAATACTTAAAAGCGTCTGTTGATATTAAATTCAGCATTTCAGCTGTATAAACTAAACGGTACACTATCGAGTACTCGTTATAATATTTGGCCAATGAGAATGTACACCTCTAAATTCCCAAAAACGTCCCTGGGTGTTTTCCCCACCCCGGTGACAGAACTCACTCGCTTAAGCGACAAGCTAGGCGGGCCCAGGATATCGATTAAACGTGATGACCTAACAGGTCTGGCACTGGGGGGTAATAAAACTAGGAAATTAGAAACCATTCTTGGAGACGCCCTGGCCCAAGGCTGCGATACGATCATTACCGCTGGCGCAGCACAATCGAATCATTGTCGTCAAACAGCGGCAGCCGCAGCAAAATTGAATTTGGAGTGCCACCTAATTCTAGGTGGTACACAACCTGATAAGGTTAGCGGCAATCTTTTACTCGATAAAATCTTTGGTTGTCATATTCACTGGGGTGGTGCCAATCGTAAGGGAGAAGATATTCCTGAACTGGTTGGACAACTAACAGCTGCGGGCAAAAAACCTTATATCGTGCCGTATGGAGGATCGAATGAGTTAGGTGCAATATCATTTATTGATGCCGTTGGTGAGTTGGTGAATCAAACAGATCAGCTTTTTACACACATTGTTTTTGCATCAAGCTCTGGTGGCACACACGCAGGTTTAATGCTCGGAAAGCATATATTCAAACAGCAGTTTGAATTGATTGGTATTAGCATTGATAAAGACGAAATTGATAATCAGGAGCTAGATCAACACATCATCAACCTAGCCAACAAAACAGCTAAAGTAATAGGATTAAAAGCATCGTTTTCTGAACATAGTTTAACGCTAAACACGCGCTATATTGGCGATGGATACGGCGTTGTTGGTGAGTTAGAGAACGAGGCAATAAAACTAACCGCACAACTAGAAGGTATTCTATTAGATCCTGTTTATACTGGTCGCGCGATGGGTGGCCTAATAGACATGATTCGCACCGGCCAATTCGGCAAGGATGCAAACCTATTGTTTTGGCATACTGGTGGAGCCCCCGCTTTGTTTGCTTATTCTGATTCGTTAGATTTTTCCCCTGTTCTTTAATCCACCTGAAGCACAATTCTTATATGGGTACTGATGACAGTTTCATCCGCGTAACTGAGACCGATTTTGAATTGGTTTACTCGATATATATGGCAGATTCGATTAACCCCTACATGAGTTTTGAAAAAATTTCACAACAAGCGTTTAAAGAATGCTTTAACGTAATGGCCAATCGAGATGAATTTGTTTTTTATCAGGAAAATGGAGTTAGGGTTGGAATATTTTCGTTGATCTATGGCCAATGGCGCAAACAACACGTCGCCACCATTGGGGCGTTGGCTATCTTCCCAGAGCATCAGGGAAAAGGCGTTGCTAGCCGGATGATGCGTGCAGTTTTTGAACACCTAAAGCAACGCAATATTAAACGATTAGAATTAATCGTCGAGTGCGATAACCCTAAAGCCATCAGCCTTTATAAAAAACTGGGATTCGAAATAGAAGGCACTTTAAGAGCCTATCTAAAACGCGACAATGCCGATGAACTAATTGACGACTATGCAATGTCAATCTTACTCTAAGCGAAGGTCATCAATAGAACGCAAAAAATATGGATAGCATAAGTGAAAAAATCAAACGAAATCAGTCGATACATTGGGCGACAAAGATAGTTCTTACTTCGCCGCTGGCCAGCTTGAAGGCATCTAAAAGTGGGTGACCTGTTTTTACAATATCATCCATAAATTGCCTAGGGCTGCGCGCATTCGCGACATGCACCAGCTGATCTGACAGAAATCAATTGAATTGAAGTCAATTGCGAATCAGGCATTGATTAAGCGCTTCGCTCTGAAAGGTGGCAAACGGGTGCAGCAGACAATTCAGATGTTAAAATGATAGCCAGTGACCCAAGCCCCTGAAGGGCCATAAGGCATATATAAATCCGATGAGAATCATCACACAAAACAAATAACGGACATTTAGTGGTCAGCCGTTCAAAAGCGGAAGTTGACTTCTGGGGAATATATCCACTAGTCACTCTATCTGTTTAATCAGCATAAACACTTGGAAATTTGTAGCGTCATGATTTAAATATAGCACTTTCTGGTTTGATTGTTTAACTCAGATAGGAATAATTATTGTGCCATTGTTGGCATTATTTTTTTGAATTAAAGTTCCAGAAGATTGCGACAAGTAATATTCATTTGTGCTTACCTTTAGGTTTGGCAAAGCCAATTCGCAGCCACATCATAAATAAATTGCAAGTTTCAGCTTGTCTCTCACGCCACTCCCCAACATAATCGAACTTTTAATAGTGCTTTTAATTATGAAGCTTAAACTTATCGCATTCTTTTTAGGTCTAGCGCTGCTCATCAGCCTCTCTGGTTGTGGTAATAAAGGTCCACTGATCTTGCCAGATGACGAAAAAAAGACTGACAGTTAAAGCTCGGACTACGAGTGATATAGCAACTTAGAAACACTATTTGTAAATATTGAAGAGAAACTATTTTGGACCATTTTAATTACAAAGGTGACTCACTCTACTGTGAAGATGTCGCCATTAGCACGCTTGCTGAAACTTACGGTACCCCACTGTATGTTTATTCTCGAGCAACTCTGGAGCGCCATTGGCATGCCTTTGATGATGCTTTGGCGGGGCGAGAGCATCTCATCTGTTATGCGGTTAAAGCCAATTCGAATATTGCTGTATTAAACGTGCTGGCCCGTCTTGGATCGGGTTTTGACATTGTCTCAAGCGGTGAATTACAGCGCGTATTACGAGCCGGGGGCGATCCATCCAAAATCGTATTCTCCGGTGTGGGTAAGCAGGCACATGAAATGGCATTGGCGCTCGACACGGGCATTCATTGTTTTAACGTCGAGTCTGAACAGGAACTTGATTTGCTCAACCAGGTTGCGGCTGATAAGAATTTGATTGCGGCCGTTTCTTTCCGGGTTAATCCTAATGTTGATGCAAAAACTCATCCCTACATTTCAACCGGATTAAAGGAAAACAAGTTTGGAATTGCGTTTGACGACGCCGAACGAATTTATCTGAAGGCGAACCAATTAGTGAATATTGATGTTATCGGCATCGACTGTCATATTGGATCTCAGCTCACCGAGTTATCGCCTTTTATCGATGCGCTCACTCTCCTCCTCGCTTTAGTCAATAGTTTAAACCGGCAAGGTTTGAACATCCACCATATGGATCTCGGTGGTGGCTTAGGCATACGTTATCAAGACGAAACACCGCCGTTACCCAGTGATTGGGCCTCTGCTTTGAGCGAACAGCTGTCGAGTTTTGAAGGCACTATTGTAGTCGAACCAGGTCGCGCCATTGCCGGTAACGCTGGCATTTTAGTGAGTCAGGTCAATTACCTCAAATTGTCTGACGAAAAGAACTTTGCAATCGTCGATGCTGCAATGAACGATTTAATTCGGCCTGCTCTTTACTCTGCCTGGCAGGACATCATTCCAGTTCAACTGGGAAGTGCCGAAACAGAGCTTGAATATGATATTGTCGGCGCTATTTGTGAGACAGGCGATTTCCTTGGCAAGAATCGAGTAATGAAACTGGCACAAAACGATTTGCTAGCCGTACGCTCCTCAGGGGCTTATGGCTTTGCGATGGCGTCCAATTACAATACGCGTAATCGTGCCGCCGAAGTAATGGTCGATGGTGATCAGCACTATTGTATTCGTCAACGCGAAACCTTTGATGAGCAGATAAGTGGCGAATCGTTGTTACCCCTATAATGGATTTCTAATGGCGCTTAAATTCTCCAAAATGCACGGTCTTGGCAATGACTTTGTTGTTATTGATGCGATCAATCAACACTTTGAGCCAGCTAGCGCTAAAATTAAACACCTGGCTGATCGCAACTTGGGTATTGGTTTTGATCAACTGCTGGTAGTCGAAAAAGCCCATTCGGATCAAGCCGATTTCAAATATCGTATTTTCAATGCCGATGGTGGGGAAGTCTCACAATGTGGCAATGGCGCTCGTTGCTTCGCGCGATTCGTTCGCGAGCAAAATCTCAGTGATGCTGATTTAATTACGGTTGAAACTAATTCTGGTTTATTGCAATTAGAAATGATGAGTGCCAGTCGAGTGCGCGTTAATATGGGTACGCCAACGTTTGATCCAAAACAGATTCCACTTAATGCGTCAGTCCGTTGCGAGCAATACCAAATCGATCTTGACGAACAATTCATCCAGAAAACCATTAATTTCAGTGCACTCGCGATTGGTAATCCTCATATAGTGGTCCTGGTCGATGACGTTAATCAATGTGATCTGGAGACTCTCGGGCCAATACTTGAGGCGCATTCTTTTTTCCCTGAACGAGTAAATGTAGGATTCATGCAAATTGCAGATCGCAAAAACTTTATCCTACGCGTTTTTGAGCGTGGTGTCGGCGAAACCAAAGCTTGTGGCAGTGGCGCTTGTGCCGCGATGGCTGCTGGTGTTCAACTAGGAATTTTAGATACACACACCACTGCACAACTCATCGGTGGCAAACTTCAGCTAGAATGGCAGGGAAAAGATAACCCCGTTATGATGACTGGTGAAACCGCGATGGTATTTCAAGGCGAAATTGCCGACCAGCACTAACCATTAGTGCCAACTTAAGAGTAGAAAGAATGCCCGAAGCAAAAGCCCAACCAGATCAATCAGAAGAGTCGAGAGCCATCGATTATTTACAAAAGCACCCAGAGACATTGATGTCCTATCCCGATATTTTTACTGGGTTGTCGATTCCACATCAAATTCGCGGCGTGACTTCACTGGTCGAACGCCAACTAATGATGCTGCGCGATGAAAATCGGGTAATTAAACAAAACTTGGATGAGCTGGTGACTATTGCCCGTGAGAACGAAGAGCTTAATCATCGCTTTCATCGTCTTGCGCTTGAGCTAATGAGCTGCGATCAACTGGACGATGTTCTATCGTTGGTTCGGGATCAAGTGCAAACATTTTTCAATACTAATTATGTTAGTTTTAAATTTTTGCCAACCATTAATGACTCGAAAAAACGTCTCAGCAGCCATTATTTCGATGAAAGCAGTGACGTCGGCGATATCGCGACAACTTGGATTTCTGGACGAAAACCAATCTGTGGTGAGCAAAAAGCGAGTATCAATGCAGCCTTGTTTGGTGTTGATTTAAATGTAGAGTCCTGTGCCATTATTCCGCTTTATCATGCATCAGATCTTGGTTTGCTTTGCCTTGGTAGCACCAACAAAGATCACTTTACTAAAAAAATGGGCACCATTTTTCTGCAGCAACTCGGTGAATTGGTCAGCGCTCGCCTGCAAGGGCTACTAGCAATATAATAATTTTTGGATAACAACCGAATCGCATGAAAGAGCAACAATCGCAATATCTGGATTCTTATATTCAGATATTGCGTAGTGAAAAATACTACTCTCCTCACACCTGTAAAAATTACCGCCGCGACCTCGATAACTTTTCAAATTATTTGCACGATCACGACACTACTCAATGGGCCAAAGTCGACTTTTTACAGGTCAATGCTTACGCCGCTTATCGTTTTCGAAATGGTCTCAAAAGTAGCTCGATCCAGCGTGAGCTTTCTTCAATTAGAGGGCTATATCAATACTTAATGCACGAAAGTGTGGTGAAGAGTAATCCAGCCAAAGATGTTAGGGCGCCAAAGCCTGATCAGTTACTGCCAAAAACTTGCGATGCCGAACAGGTCGGACAACTCTTGTGTGACAGCGAGACCGATAGCGATCTAACCATTAGAGATTTAGCAATATTTGAACTCATTTATTCATCCGGCCTGCGTCTCGCTGAGTTGGTTAACATTGACATCCACGACATTGATCTCAATCAACAGCAGCTTATCGTCATCGGTAAAGGTAACAGAGCCCGTTATCTACCGGTTGGTTCAAAGGCGATCACTGCTATAAAACGTTGGTTAAAAAGTCGTCCCAGCTTTGTAAGGGCCGATACAGATCAGGCATTATTCCTGAGTAAGCTCGGAAGGCGAATATCACACCGCAATGTTCAGGCACGACTGAATGTGCTATCAAAAAAACACTCACTCAATCAATCGCTGTCACCTCACACACTGCGTCACTCGTTCGCTACTCACATACTTGAATCCAGTGGCGACCTGCGCTCCGTACAAGAGCTATTGGGGCACGCCAATATCAGCACTACACAGATCTATACCCACCTTGACTTTCAGCATCTAGCGAAGGTTTATGATTCGGCTCATCCCAGGGCTAAGAAGAAATCATAATCATGAGGTTCTTCAAGTCCGATCTATGCACTATTTTATTTTGCTTGAATGACACTCATCTATATTTTATTGATGAATTGATGCTAGCCAAATCAATTATTGACACCCGACACATCAACTGGAAACGGACGATTGCAATGTTACTGTTTAGCCTGCCTTTTGTTCAGTCACATCAAGGGGATACTGGCTGAGAAAATCAAGTGATAAATTAGAGCCATGTTGCTAAGTTGTCTCTTGTGGATCATTTCAATTGGGTACCGTAATTTAAAACTGGACTGATGGAAATAGTGTTAGTCTCCATCGATTATGATTTTACTTCCGATTTGCTGGGAATTAACAATGTCATCAAGTTAACTTTATTTTGCGAGACGAATATTTCAATATAAGTATTGGTTGGCAAGATATTGAAAATATTGGTGTTATTCACTAGAGCGAAGCTGAGGTCTTACGAGCAAGTCAATTAAATCAACACGGTATTGCCGTACCAGTTAGGCGCTATTGATTAAAAGGTTTTCATCAAAGGTTTTGCACTCAGCATCTAAATGCTGAACGCCGTTAATGCTAGTGAGTTATAAATTGGAATAGTTTGATTTTTTTACTTGAAATATAGATCTCTAAATCCAGTATCATTACATCAGAAAAAAAATAGCTTTAAGGAAGTGCAATAGATGTTGAAAATTTTTGCCGTTAAATCCATACCGCGATTAGATTGGAGTTCACCAACACCTTTTAGTCTTCGCCCAAAGCTGCTTACCTTTTTCTATTTGAACATAGGTTTGGTGCTGTTTGGTCTGGGTGAGGCAATACTGATTGCGAGTGGTGCTGGTGTCAGTCCCTGGACGGTATTGGCTCAAGGCATCTCTAGTAAAACAAACTGGAGTGTTGGGTTCTCTACGATGATAGTAAGTTTTAGCGTCTTATTCATGTGGATACCATTACACCAAAAGCCGGGCATAGGTACTATTTTAAACGCGTTGATTATCGCCTTTATGATCGATTTTTCGCTGCATTTATTACCCAACCCGCAGACATTGATCTGGCAGCTGGTTCAAGTCGTTAGCGGCGTACTAGTCATCGGCATAGGGTCAGGTATTTATCTAACGGCCAACCTTGGCGCTGGCCCCAGAGACGGGTTGATGACGGGGCTGCAAATAAAAACAAATTTGCCCATCGCGAGTATTCGTATCGCGCTAGAAATCACGGTTGTATCGATCGGCTGGTACTTAGGTGGTGTCGTAGGTATCGGTACAATCATGTTCGCATTCGGCGTTGGGCCGAGTGTCGCGATAGGGATATTATTGGTACGTAAGTTATTATAAAAAATCTTCGAGTGGACAGACACGAATGTCATCTGCGCTCAATTTGGATAAAACTTTGTAATGCCTCTCAGTTTATACTGACAATAGCTGCTGGATTTTTACTAAGTGGAGACGGCGTTAGTCTTACAGTCCAAACGCTTTAGGTGAGGCGGTTAGCAGGTAGCTACTTCAAAATTATATATAATCCAACTGTTCTACTATGACGATTTCAATGCAGTCGCCAGCTACTCTTTCTGTTCGGTTACTTTCAGAAATATTAAATTGCACTATTGATTTAGTTTTAATAAAGAGCTTAATGAATCAAGAAGCGGAGGCGTAGCCAGCCGCTTCTTGATTTGGTAATTGTCGCCGCTTAAACAGCAACAACTTTATTGGCGCACGGTCCTTTTTGACCTTGACCAACTTCGAACTCTACTGCCTGGCCATCATTTAAGGTTGCATACTCGCCGCCCGCTTGGATTTCTGAATGATGAACAAACAGATCCTTGCCACCATCTTCAGGTGTAATAAAACCGAAACCTTTATCGGCATTGAACCATTTAACTGTACCTTTACTCATTTTCTTTACTCATTTAATGTTGGTGAAATATAAAAAATATAAACGAATTCACCGGTTCGAATATAAAGCGAAAAATTTTCGATAAAGGCATATACATCTAAATCAGGTGCGCCTTAAGCGTCAATTTGATTAACTTGTATGCTGACTTTTCTCCATTTCCTCTCAATTATCTTTCCTGCTTTCGCCTTTAATTGAACATCATATCTAAATTGCACTTCGAGCGGTTCATCGGCACCAGCAGAGAATCCAATTGGTTGCTTACGTTAATTATACCACCAGATTGAATTAATTGGCGAGTGCTCCAGCTAGGATGTTTTAGATAGGTTCACCTGTTTTGGGGCTACTAGCAATATTTTGATTCAATTGTATTGATGGCTGTGAATATATAACCGACATTTCCACTTTAAAAGGCTCCCTTAAAGTGCCAGTTTTGGTTGCACAAAGCTACTCGGCTAATATACATTTGTCATCAACTCTGGCACTTCCTTTTAATAAAGAGACCAATTCAGGTCCATTGTGCAGGTAATCTGAGAATTGTGTATTAGTTAAGAATCGATTCCATGCTATTGCCTGGTTATTGGTCATGAGTAGTTGCTTAGTTTCCATACAAAGGAATCACCGTGTTTTTGTCAGGCAACTGAGTTTAAATCCGCAAAGCTACAGATAGGCTTCATTCCATGGTTCTAAATTTGTAATTACGATAACACTATTTTAAACAGGTAAAGTTGGTTGTCAATAATGTGACATGAAGTGGAGTCCAGTCGATCGTTATTGTGTCGACACTTGAAAAGTGTGAGCTTTATTTTATTTAGGGATTGAATAGGTTCCAACTACATGCGCAACAGCTTTTTCATCACCTTCGGAATATAAAGAAACTTCCCCAACCACTAGCGATTTTCCAATTTTTAACAAGGTACACTCAGCAATAATATCTTTGGATGATGAGGGCTTCCTCATAAAATTAATGGAAAAGCTGGTTGTAACTGCCAGTGAAACTAAGCCTAATTCACCTAGAATAGCGACATATAAAGCACAATCAGCAACCGTCATTAAAACGGGCCCAGATACGGTGCCACCAGGCCTTAATTCATCAAATCCTATTGCCTTTCTTAGCGTTGCTGATTGTTTACCAACGGCTTCAACAATGCATTTAGCCTGAGGAAACTCAGTTTTCATGAAATCTTCAATTTCTATTTTAGTTGTCAAGTGTAGTGCCCCAAAAAAGTTAATGCCGCATTACCTGTGGTATTAGGTCTTGTTAATCATAAAAACAATTATGTTTTAATTATTTTAATCCGGCAACACCAATAAATTCAGGATTTTCATCAACAGTTCCATTTTTTTGCATAACAAAAAACTTTTTATTCCGAAGAGCATAAGGTCGATATGAAGTCACGTTGCTAAACCTTTCACAAACGCTATGATGAATAATTGGAATATCTGAATTATCTAATGACGGTTGATCATTCTTATTGACTCTTACAAAGCGTGGTGACAATGTTTTAGCCGCAATGCCTTTGCGTTTTTGCTCATGTAAGACGCCATTGGGTAATGGGTTAATATTGAGATCGTCCCAACAAATGCAGTCTTGAGCCCCTTATATTTTTAAATCATCATAATTTAATTGTTCGTTTGTTAATATCTTTAAATCACCTCTAACGTAATCCATCATAAACTCCAGTGTAATGTCAGACAAACCGTCGAACCAATAACTGCCGCCTATATCAGAGTGTACGCCTGCAAACCAGACTTCAGTAATCCGCTTGTCCTTATTGAACAAAGTAGGCTGAAAAGTGATGCGCTTTTCGTCTACTGATACTAAATGTACCGCTTTTTTGATATGGTCACCTACGGTGCCATTTTCAAATACTACACCGCTAGCTGGATAAGTATCGGGATTTAAGTCTAAGGAGCCTCGAGTTGCAGCAACAGTATCAAACACACCTAAAAATTCTACTTCTTGTCTCCACTCGGAACATTTCGAAGCGAACATTCTAGCAATGGCTGCACCTCGACTAAAACCAAAAATATAAACTTTATCGCCATCTTTGTAGTGCTTGTTTAAATCGATTTCGGCTTGTTTAAGAATATCGTCTATATCACCTTCAGGTGGTGCAAAAATAGAGTTAAATTTTTTCTGAAGCCAATTACCTCGAGTGCCAACACCACTATAATAAAAGCTATTTTGTTTTTTTGTTTTCTTGTTTTTTTCATTCAATGGACTTAATTTACCACCAAAAAATGCATGAAGTTTAAGTATATTGCTAATACTAGAGTCTTCAAAAAAATCACCCGCATGTTCTGGGTCGTTACAAGTGCCGTCAAAGTTCAAAATTATATTTTTCATTTTTTACTCCCTAGTGGTTAATGTTTTATTTTAGATTCCTTCGCCTTTTGATGTGATGGTCTGCTTATTTTCAAGCCTTTCGGGCGTAATTGCCCACCATACAAATCAAATAAATAAAAAATAGAATACCAATCATATATATAGCAAAAATTCGGATATTTCAGTTAATTTTTCTGAATGTAAAGCTACCTTTATGCTGTTGGGGTAAACAGCAATAATCAAAATAATTAACCCATAACCAACAAATAAATGTGTTTGAGGTACTAAAATACCAATGGTCTCTAAAATTTTAAAAATCGCTAATAGTCAGGAATGGTTATAATAAAAATTACATCACCAAAAAAAACCGAACCACGACTAATAAAAAATAATTTAATAACCACAAGTGGGATACGAAGCATCCATTTGGTAAACCAATTCATCCTCTCCTACCGACTGCATTCGATATATCGCAATCTGATTACTGGTACGCGGAGAGTATTAGCCTTGCTCTTCTTGACAACTCTACTTCCCCCTTTATCCGCGCGTTATAATGAACGGATATCAATAATAGACTGTGGCTTGCACTCTATTGTTTTTATCCCCTGAAATAATGTGATAATTGGTTTTGCTTAAAGGATTGTAACAGTGAAGTTTAAATTGCCATGGTTTTAGGTAACTGTATTGGTTAAATTAAGCGATAAGTGCAACTGTTATTCTGACAGTTAGATCATTATTATGTATTTCTGTTCAGGCATGAGCAAAAAATTTTAAACCAACTCACAGCAGAGCTGGTTATCAAAACGAAGCATCAAATGCTGATTTTTGCAGGCTACAAGTTAAAACCCTTTCCTCCTCCTCAGGTTTTAACTTTTTTAACCCTCTGATCGTAAGATCCGAGGGTTTTTTTTGCCTAAAATTTGCCTTAAACATTTAGTTAAGACTTAAATCGATTGTGCAGCTTTTTATATTTAGTCTAATAGTTTAAATAATCAATCCTGCTCTATCTCAAGGGCTGAAAATATTAATAATTCGGTCTTATTTAAAAATTAAATATACTTTGATTACACTGCCTAACTGTTTACCCTCGACGATACAACGGCAATTTATCTTTAATAGTCTTAAAATTGGCAATGTCATGGGTAATTAAAATATAGCCAAAGCCAGATTCTCTTTGTAAACCAACTAAACGCGTATTTTTTGCACGATCTGGTCAATTGACAACGCAATTTCATCATCGATGATAACTTTTGACACTACTTCAAGTATGTGTTTGATACAAACACGTTGTTTCTGTCTGTCAGTTATTTCAGCGGCCAATAAAAGTTTCATCGATTTTAATAAAATTCAAGTGGGTGACTTAACAAGTGCTCTGCCCTTTAGGCCGACTACAAATAACAGCTATTCTTAAATTGTTCATATTCTATTACTTTTTTAGTGTCAGGTATAAGTAATGACAAACAGAACTAAATTGTTAAAAGGCTGTCAAATCCATTAAGGTTTCATAAACAATCTTGCTTCAAGCATTTACGAGATGTTTGACTTGAAAATCGTACTTCTAGGCTAAATTTCATTTTTAAGTACCAATTGTATTTTACCTACTGAAATTAATGGTTTTAACGGTTAGCAGATTAGGTGAATTTCAAAAGCGTTTGTTCTTTTTTGGTTACAATTGAAAGATTTAGATTCACAAAGTAAAACTGCCATGGTTCCGGATAACTGTACTGGTTAAATTAAATTGAAATTGCAACTGTTATTATGACAGTTAAATCATTATTATTTAGATGTGCTCAGAAATTGAGTGAAAATTTTCAAACCGACTCATATCAGAGTCGGGTGTCAAAAAGAGGCATAAATTGCTAATTTTTGCAGGCTACAAGTTAAAACCCTTTCCTCCTCCTAAGGTTTTGACTTTTTTAACCCCCTAATCGTATGATTTGGGGGTTTTTTTTGTCTAAAAAATAGTTTAATAAATTAGATTAGACTCAACCCGACTGTGCTGCCTAACCCTGTAGTTCTGTTAGTTCACTTCAGCAACCAAAGACAGAAAAAATCAGTATGATCTAGAAATGGAAACGCTTTGAGAGTTTGCATTCAGCAATAACTGAAAACGAGTTTTTAGGATAAATTCCATTTTTAATCCCCAATTGCAATTCACTTTATGAAGCTGACGATTTCTTTAATTGTAGGCTATGTGATTATTAAGAGTGTCTGACCTTTATTGTTAATTTTTGTGTTCTACTTGCCATCGAGAAAATCCATCACATAATTTTGTCGCCCGTTATAATTCTCTTTTATATGTTAAAGAATAGTTGGGCTGCAAGAGTCAACTTCATATTTCCATCTCTCTTTATTGTGAGAAGCGAAGACCACATAATCAGTGCCTTTTTCAAAGTAATACCCACATGCGGCCGAATCATTCGGAGTTACTAGATCAAAACTAGACCCCTCAAGATCCTTATAATGTTTATGAACTTCAAATTTTACTGTTTTAAATTTATATGGAAATAAAAAGCTACTGTCAACCAACAGTTGCTTCTCAACTTGTATTACTTTTCTAATAAATATAACTTCATGCTCTGCGTCCGCTTTTTCGATATCGTAGCTCATACAGCTACAAGCATATGAATTTTTAGAAATGAAAGTCAGAAAAATAAGCGCTAATACAATTTTCATTTTTGTATCCTGGCGCAGATAACGCGGGTATCAATGGTGGAACAATTTGGCGGGCCTTTTTACGTATGTTTGCAAAAAGCGCGGCAGCATAAAGAGTCCGATGTAATGTCTTGTTAGCTTTTATTGACTGCGTTTAACCGGTCTTTAATTCTTTCAATCAACGCGTTATACAGACTCGTAATTTATTCTGACTGAATTACATTTCTAATTTCAGTTATTATTTCGCAGAATACTTCAATCGGTAAAGATTCTCTGCTCGCTTTAGGTTTACCAAAATCATGGAGTAACTTGGCAGTTCCACTTCCAATTAGAGCGTCGCGAGCTACTTCTGATTGGTTAAATTTGGCAACTAACCCGCGCTTAACTAGCTGGAAGTGTTCTGTAGAGTGTAATGGTAATATTTCACCAAGCCACCAAACGCATCCGGCTGAAAAAATTCGATCGGTTAACTTGCTACCGCGCTCCCAAGCGTCTTTCCCTTGAAGACTACATAACTTTACTTGTTCTTCAGGATTAGAGGATTTAAGAGACTGTATAAAGGCCTCTGAGCAAGAACATGCTACCCCATCTATAACAAACGGCGTTTGCGCGAAGTTAGATAGAATATTTCCTGGCCATGGAGAGTCACGAAACATGTTCACGGTTAGTTGGGCTGGTTGTTTACTCATTATGTTAATTATAGACAGATTAATAATAGTTTGTATAACACCGCAATCTTCTAATGGCAACTGGTAGTCTTCTCCAATAAGAGATGAACCTGAACGTGGCACATGATTCTAATATAAAATGAGCCTGAAATAATCAACGAAGTCGCTCATGATTTAGTAATGAAAAGGATCACGAAGTTAGAGTAACTCAACAACATAGAAAATATTAAGCGATTCCTGAACGGTACCGATATTGTTGCTTTCAATGTCGTAACGACTAAGCA
>CAWVZP010000016.1:0-28556 GCA_963934675.1 uncultured Gammaproteobacteria bacterium
ATGATAGTGTGGGAGTTCCCATGTGAAAGTAGGTCATTGCCAGGCATTAATACCTAAATACCCAGCTCTTCGAGTTGGGTATTTTTTTGCCTGTAAAATCACAAGTGCTAAAGTATCCTGCTTTAAATGTATTAATAATGTATAAAAGATGTCCTTAGTAATCAAGTAACTTAATATCTCTTTAATTCGTTGAGCAATTAATAGCTATATATATTGGACTTTGAGTTTTATGGTAATAAATTCACAAAAAGTTAAATTTGGAAGGGTTATAAGTGCTTACATTACTTTAATTCTAACTATTATAATAATGAGTTTAAGTTTCTCAGTGCTGGCAAGTGACATTAAAATACGTGCTTTGACATCCTCGTTCCCGCCATTGCAAATTTTTAAGGATGAGCAAGCAGATGGTTATACGGTTAATGTAATTAAGTCAGTGGTTAATAAAATCAATCAGAAAGATCAAGAAGCAATTACTGTTGATTTTGAATTTTTGCCTTGGAAGCGTGCTTTAAGAATTGCGACCTCCAATCGACCTAATATTCTTTTTTTTTCTCTGTCTAGAAGTCCTGAAAGAGAAGATCAATTTCATTGGATTGGACATATTTCACGTTATGATATGCATCTTTTCAGTTTAGATGAAAAATTATTGCACAATATACAATCGTTAGATGCAATAAAAGCTAGTCAACGAGTAATTGGGGTTCAGGATGGTTCAAATGTTGAAGAATATCTACTTTCATTAAAATTTATTAAAGACACCGATTACATTACTTTTTCTGACTATCGTGAAGGAATTCGAATGTTGTACCGCCATCGGGTTGATTACATACCCATGACAAGTTTCCTTGCCCGTGGCAATGTTTGTGTAGAAAATCTAGAGCCTGACTTATTAATTAAAGGCATGCGTCTTAATCAAGTTTCGGAGTCTTTATGGTTGGTTTTTAGCAAGTCTACATCGGCCAAGCTTATTCAACGTTTTTCGCATGCGCTCAACGTTTTTAATGACAATGACGAACATAAAGTTAATATCCAATTGCAGACCAATCGTTGGACTGATCAAGTTTGTAATAAAGAAAAACTATAATTAGATGGACGATTCTAATAAAAATTCGAGCCCGATTGAAAAAAAACAAGTTTTACGTTCTATATCATCTCAGCTTGTTCTATATTTATCGATGGTTTTATTATTTGCCAATTTAATAACTTTTGGTGTGGTAAGTTATCTTCAATCAGAGTCGTCAAATGCTCATTTAAGTAAAACATTCGAGCAAATTTCATTGCATCTCACAAACAGCCTCTCTCTACCCCTCTGGCAATTAGACAAAACTTCCATAAGTTATATATGCGATTCTTTTAAACTGACGGACTCAATTGTTGAAGTTCATATTTATGATGATCTAGGCAACAAATTTTGTGGTTTTAGGCAACCGTTTGCAGAAAGTGATCTTCAAACTAGAGAATCGTTAATCATGTACAACGATAAAGTTGTCGGAAGAGTTGAAATTTCCTTGGATCCAGATATTTTTAATAATCAGTTTAAAGCCATATATCAGGTTGTTGGCATCTTTATTCTTGTTAATTTAGCTTTTACTGTTTTTTCTATCAAGTTAATCATGAAACGGGTAATGCAAGCACCTTTAGACGAATTGAAAGAGTTAACTAAACACTATTCGAAAGAGTTTACCGAGAAGGCAGAACCTAAAACTCAAGTAATAACCTACAGCGAGTTTGCTGATATTGAGCCAATATTAAAAGTAATGGCAACAGAAATATCTCGTCATACTCAAAAGTTTGTTGCGAGCGTACGGGAACAGCAAGAAGCAAACGAAGCGAAGTTAGTGGCTGAATCTGCTAATCATGCGAAGTCTGATTTTATAGCGAATATGAGTCATGAAATTCGAACGCCAATGAATGCAATCATAGGTATGACGCAGTTAGCAATGAAAACAAATTTAAACGTGAGGCAACGTAGTTACCTGGAGACTATTCAGTTTTCCTCTGAGTCATTACTTCGCTTAATAGACGATACATTAGATTTCTCAAAAATTGAGGCAGGACAACTTGTTATAGAACAAATACCATTTTCACTCTGTAATGTTGTTAAGAACTTGGATACATTAATTAGCGCGAATAATGTTAATACTGAAGTAATTTTTTTGGTAGACGTTGGAACTGATGTGCCCGATGCATTGTTGGGTGACTCATTTCGATTAGGTCAAATACTTCTCAATTTATGCGGCAATGCAATTAAGTTTACACCTTCTGGTTCTGTGGTAGTGTCTATAAAAGCACTTGAGACGAATAGATCAACTGTATTATTAGACTTTAGTGTCCAAGATACCGGCATTGGCCTAGATAAACAGCAGCAAGGTTTAATATTTGATAAATTCAGGCAGGCTGATTCATCAACAACAAGGCTCTATGGCGGCACAGGTTTAGGTTTAGCAATATGTAAACAACTAGTTAGTCTGATGGGTGGCTATATCGGTGTGACCAGCCAATTGGGCATTGGCTCCTGCTTTTCTTTTCAGGTGACATTTAATTTGGACCGTAGCCTAGTTATAAATGAGTTAATCTCTGTTAACGACGTTATAAAATTTAGTAAATTGGGTCTTCAGTCTCAATCACCGCATTTAAATCAAATAAAAGGCGCCAAAATTCTTTTAGTTGAGGATAAAGAAATCAATTTGCTTTTAATGCAGGAAGTGCTGGCAAATATGCAAGTTGAAGTCACTGTAGCGGTTAATGGAGCCAATGCGGTTGAAGAGGCAAAGAAAAAAATGTTTGACTGTATTTTAATGGACTGCCAAATGCCGGTAATGGACGGTTATCAGGCAACTCGTAAGATCCGCGAAATAGATGCTTATCAACACGTGCCTATCATTGCTTTGACCGCAGATGCACAAGACGGCAGCCAAGATAAAAGTTTTAATGCTGGAATGAATGGTCACATGACTAAGCCAATTGAGTTAAATATCTTATACTCAACACTCTCACAATGGATAATTCAATCCGACTAAAAGTAGTCTCTATGATGTTTATCTTTAAAAGAGGCAGATTCAACCTCGAAGTGTATAACCAATTAAGCTGCAAATGCTGCCACGTGTTCGGCCATTCTTTAGCCGGTGTTTTATAATTGAGTTTCTTTCTTGGTCTAGTATTGAGTAATGTTATCACAGAGACCACCTCTCTTGGTAATACCGTTTTAAAGTCCGTGCACTTCGGCTAGTACTGCCGTAACAATCCATTTGTATTTTCTTCAGCCCACGTTGCCAAGAGCTGTATGGATCAGCAGAATAGACGAAGGCACCAAGGGCTTCTGTCATTTCATGATAGGCGAACTCTTTACCATTGTCAGTTGTAATGGTTAGTACCGTATAGGGTTTTAGTAGCGAAATCGTTGCCGCAGTCACTTCTTTTGCCGACTTACTATTGACTCGTTTAGAAACGGTAAAGCTAGTGGCCCTATCGACAATGGTCACTAGTGCACCGCTGTGACCCTTACCTATCACCAGGTCAATTTTCCAATCGCCTACACGAGATTTCTCCTCAACGATTGTGGGTCGTTTATCAATGCTGACTCGATTCTTGATATGACCTCGACCAGCATAGGTTTTGCGACGTGACTGATAACGCTTTCCCTGGCGTCGTAAGTATTGAAATAGTGTGCCACCTAGGCGCTTGTCATGCCAAATAGGTTGGTAAATAGTTTCATAACTGATGACCGTGTTTTTTTCTCGCCGTAACCGGCCTGAAATTTTTCTGGGCTCCATTCCTTACGAAGTTTGGAGTCGATTGATCGAATCATATCGGGTGTCATTTTAATCGACCTGACGGCTGATAAGCGTCTGTTTGAGCTGATTTTATCGGCCTGTTGGTGTCGATAACCACGTAGGCCAGTATTACGTTTAAGTTCTCTGCTGATAGTCGACTGGCTAACACCGATCGTGTTGGCTATTGCTGTTTGTGTATTGCCGGTTTTATTTAACACATAAATCTGGCATCGCTCGCTGTAGGTTTTCATCTTGTCATCTCTTGCTGGAGAAAAATAGGACGAGCTTACAGCCAGCTATCCGCTTTTTCTACCGATTCAAGTATTGCACTTGAGAGTTGAATCCAAGAGATTTTAAGCATCTATATCCGATTAAAAGTGCAGGGAAATATCTCGATGAACGGCCAGGCATGATGCAATGCTACCGGCCTGATTAGGCGTTAGTTGTTCTTGTAGGCGCATACCAACAGTCATTCGAATAGCCTCATTATAAATGGCTAAATCTGACATTAATCTTTTCTCTGCTTGTTGTCTCCATTCTATTTCTGAAGACATCTCCTTAATCGCCAGTCTCACTTTATCAATGCTTTTTTCAGTATCAGAAGCGTCTTTCTTTAAAATCCTGCGTGCTTTAGATACCGATGTCTGAACCGACGATACATTTGTAAAGTCAGCTAGTCGGTCTGTATAGCGCTTAATTTGTTCAATTGCCTGTAATGCTGGCTGATTTTCTATCGCTGTTATTAACAATTTAAGGTTGGGTAGATTTGCCTTTAATGATTCATTCTCACTTATCATTTTTTGCATTATTTGTATCACTTCATAACTTTCATCAGCATTACGTCGGTAATTACGGCTGGCCTTGTTGGCTAATTCAAACAGTTGATCAAATCTTTGTTTTGAATCACTCCATTGGCTGGGAAGATTAGTCTTGAGTTGGTCAAAATTTTGTTGTAAGCCTTTTTTAAGACTGATTTGTTGGTCAAGTAATACGTAATCAATACCGCTTTTAGTCAGGTCGCTAATTAATTCTGATGCCAACTCTATTTGTTTATTGAGAGTTATTAGTTTTCTTTCTATGGCTCGTGCATCCTGATGAATGGGTCGATAAGCTATTTTAAAACGTTCTAATTCACTTCTTGATCCTTTTACTTCTTCAATAAGACTAAAACTCTTCAAGGCCTTATTAAAGCTCTCGGTTAAATCATGCTGATAGTTAATGGGAAGGTACGACAGGCTTATTGATTTAATTTGATTTATACTGGCCATTATTGCTTTCCTATTGGCATCATAGTCCTCAAATACTGAGTTTTCCAAACATTGTTGTAGTTTCGGATTGCTGGGTGGTGGTGCCGTCTCAGAAGTGAGGTATGTCTTATTTGGCAGATAGTTGACTAGTGGTGGATAAAAACCAGCAATTGTCAGTCCTAGTAATTGCAGACCAATAAACGCAACAGCACCTTTGTAAATCTGTGTGGTTTTTATTTGAGGAGGTGCCACTCCTCGCAAGTAAAATAAAGCAAATCCAAATGGTGGGGTTAAAAAAGACGTTTGAATGTTTAAACCAATCATAACCCCCAGCCAAACAGCCGTAATATTAGCACCTGGGTCGGCGAGTAAAATAGGTGCAACAATGGGTACTACAACAACGGCTATTTCAATGAAGTCGAGAAAGAAACCAAGGAAAAAAATGACGGCCATTACGACGATAAACTGAACCCAAAAGCCACCGGGTAATGAGGTTAAATAACCCTTTACCAACTCTTCTCCCCCAAATGCCCGAAAAGCTGAAGTCAGCATTGCGGCACCAATCAAGATGATGAACACCATCGAGGTGGTTTTTGCCGTCTCTGTCATTACACCGACTAACGTGTCATCAATCCTATAAGCGCGCCAGACACTCCATCCTATGGATGCTAGTAAAGCCAGAACCGTAATCCCAGCCAGAGTAATGCCAAAGGCATCAGAAGTATTTTGAATGTTTTTAATATTCAAATCAAACATCTGTATTAGGACTGCTAAAACAAACAGTGAAGTAATTGCAATGATTGCAGGATAATAAGCTCGCGGTTTTCCTGCCATTAAACGGTAACTGCCCATTATTAATGCACCAACAGCACCAACAGCACCTGCTTGGTTTACGGTTGCTATACCAAAAATAATAGAACCAAGCACAACTAAAATGAGGGTAAGTGGTGGTGTTAAGGCGATCAATATTTTGACTGCAAAGCGACGATCATACTTACCTTCAAAGGGCACTGGCGGGGCTTTTTCAGGTGAAATAATAGCTGTAATTAATATGTAGAGCATATATAAACCGACTAATATTAATCCGGGTATAAATGCCCCCATGAACATATCGCCAGCACTGGCAGAGACAACATCGAAATCACCGGGCATTGAGAAGCTCCCAGTGGCCTCTCTATAGTCAGCCTTGCGCATGGTTGCTGCCTGGTCAGCTGCATTGGACAATTGGTCGGCCAGTATAATTAAAACAATAGAAGGTGGTATTATTTGACCTAAAGTGCCAGATGCGCAAATGGTGCCGCAAGCGAGCGATTTCGAATAGTTATTACGCAACATAGCTGGTAGCGAAATCATCCCCATGGCAATAACTGTAGCGCCTACAATGCCGGTAGTAGCTGCGAGTAATGCACCAACAAAGACCACTGAAATACCGAGCCCGCCCGGTACTGGACCGAATAACTGGGCCATCGCCACAAGTAAATCCTCAGCAATTTTTGAACGTTGTAACATAATGCCCATAAACACAAAAAGTGGAATGGCGATTAATGTGTCACGCTCAACATTCCAGTACAAACTTCGAAAATTGGTAACACCAGCACTCAGCCATTGATTAGGTCCGCCTAATGCAAAATAAGCGTCTGTATCACCTTCAAAAACATAGCCAGACAACGCAGCTAGGGTAATCGTTAAGATGGCTGAGCCGGGTAAGGCAAATGCAACTGGAAATCCAGAGATCAGTGCAAAAGCCATGGTTACGACTAATAAAATGAGAAAATAAGTTTCCATGAATTAAACTACTCGCTTACTGTGAACAAGTTGCCGGTATTCCACACGTTCCTCGTCCGATGGGTTATGAAGTTCGCTAATATTGTATAAAAGGTAACTCACGAACTGGATTAGCATCGATACCGCAAAGACAATTAAAAAACCCGCCATAATATATTTCACATACATACCATAACCACTTTGCGATACTTCAAAACTCAATAATGGACTGTTGATACTATTACCTTTTCCACCCATCCCATGCATTAAAATAACCCAACAAATTGGCATGCCAAGCACAAGGCAGCCAATGGAATTGGTCCAAGCTTTTGTTCTTCGTGACATACCTGCATAAACTACATCGACTCGCACGTGCCCTTCCTCAACGAGTGTGTAAGCACTTGCAAACAGAAATAAAGCGGCATACCAGAAGCGAACAATGTCACCCATATAGGCTTGTTCGTAAGAAAATACAAATCGACTAATTACAATAGAAAATTCGGCCAAAACGACAAATAGCGCCAGCCAACAAAAACTAATCTGACGAAATATTGTGGCCATAAAAAACGATAATAGAATGAGAGGGTAGTGGACATAGCTGCCACGGAATATAGGTCGGCCTAATTGAATGGTTAATTCTGTGCCAACCAAAGGTTCAAGTAGGTCTTCAACGCGCAGAAAAGAGATCAACATGTCGATAAATCCGACCAAGACAACCGACCAAAATGACATACGAATGATGTAGGCGGTTAGTGTAGCAAAACGATAAGCTTCATCGTGTAATGTTCGGCTGGCAGTCTTTAGTACATAAAATAGACCTATAACTAATGTTGCTAAATAGGCAATGAGCTGTGTCCAACCCTGATTTAATTGATTGTTATCGAGTGGTTTATAGGGCGGCTCAAGGCCAGCAAATTGATAATGTGACATAAGATTAAAAGGGCCGGGCAGTCCTTGCCAATAGACCAAATAGTTATTAATCAAATAGAGTAGTAACGCAATCACCATCGAATAGGCGAAACATCGGCTAAGAGTCGTCAAGTTAAAAGCATACTGCATGTTTAGGAGGGGGATATTTACGAAAAAGAAGAATAAAGACGGGGGTTATTAATCCCCGTCTATATCAATTGACTTGACCAGCGAAAAGCTTAAAGACCTAACACTCGATTGCGTTGTTGTACGTAGGCCTGATCTGAAATTTTCGCCCAAGCTCCGACTTCATTTCGAGAAGCAATAAAACTCTGGTGAATTTTTTTGGCAAGCGCATCATGTTGTTGAACTTCCTCAAATACTTCTTCGGTTGCTTCACCAAAGCTATCATAAATATCATCACTAAAGCTACGAAGTTTAACGCCTTGCTCAGAGATTAATTTTGACAGTGAAGCACCATTATTAGCATTGAATTCAGCCATCATAACTGAGTTTTCAGTTTCGGCTGCAGCAATTATGGTCATTTGATCAGCTTCGCTTAGACCATCCCAGAATTTTTTGTTCATGCCGAGAGTCAATTGTGCGCCTGGCTCATGCATGCCTGGATAATAATAATATTTAGCCGCTTCATAAAATTTCATAAAGCTATCATTCCAGGGACCAACCCACTCTGTTGCATCAATAGCACCAGAAATAAGGTTTTCGTAAATTTGGCCGCCAGGTAATGAGACAGGAGAGGCGCCAAGTTTAGATATAACATCACCACCAAGGCCAGGTATTCGCATTTTTAAGCCCTTAAAATCAGCTGCTGTATTCATTTCCTTACGAAACCAACCGCCCATCTGAACACCTGTGTTACCGCAAGGTAAACACTTCAATCCGTATCCAGCTGCTAGTTCATCATGTAACTCTTGACCGCCACCAAACTTCATCCAGGCATTAATTTCGGTATAGGTCATTCCAAAAGGTACGGCGCAGAAGTATGCCCAGCCTGGGTGTTTGCCTTTCCAGTAATAGTCCGCACCGTGATACATTTGTGCATTGCCCGACGCAACTTCATCAAACGAATCAAACGCTTTAACGCGTTCATTGGCAGCAAAATAATTAACTGTAATGCGGCCATCAGTCATTTTAGTTAAACGATCAGCAAATCTTTGTGCACCTGTACCCAAACCAGGAAAATCTCGAGGCCAGGTAGAAACCATGGTAATTTCAATCTTGTCCCTAGCAATTGCTGGTGCAGAAATAGCGGCTGCACTCGTAGCAACGGCAGCGGCAATACCACCTTTTAATAAGTCACGACGTTTCATTTAATCATCTCTCCTATTTAATGACTGATGTTTTACATTTTAATTTTTGGAATTACTAATTCATATTAGTTGGGCGGTAAAATTAACTTACACTGTATTTACGTTCAAAACATTTTGTTCTATCTCTTTTAATATTACAAGTCATAAGACTTCATACTTAATGTCTGTCATAGAAACAATAAATAAAATGAGTCCATAATTAACTATTTGTAGTTGTTTATAAATAAATGGGTCTATCTTTATTTTGAGAAGGAAATCGAAATTAATAAAGTGGTGCCAGTTCCAAACCAAAACATCAAAGCAGGATGGTAACTTAGTCTTGGATTAAAATTAAATCATTGGTGTGGTAAATCAAACTATAACGCCAAAATACTATTATAAAGTGAGTTCTTTGGCTCCCTAGAACCGAAAAAAATCCATTTGAAATTTAAACACTTAATTGATCTATGTCAAGGAAAGCTATTTAGTGTCAAACAGTGTGAGATGCTATAGCCTTTAGGTTGGTTATCGGTTAAAAGCCAGCAGTGATATCGGTATCGGTTTACCGACACCGTACCCTTGCAGGTAGTTAATACCAATGTCCTGGCAGACGGTCACTAATGCGTCGCTTTCAACATACTCCGCTATTGTTTTTATATTCATCACTTTGCCAATCTGATGAATGGCTTGAACCATAGCTAGGTCGATCGGGTCGTCCACCATACCGCGTATAAACGAACCATCGATTTTAAGATAGTCGACTGGAAGGGTTTTTAAATAGGCAAACGAAGAAAGGCCACTACCGAAATCGTCTAGAGCGAAGCTACAGCCAAGTTTTTTTAGACTACTGATAAGCGACAGAGCTTGTGACAAGTTGGCAATTGCCGTCGTCTCGGTTATCTCAAAGCAAATCTGATGTCCTTGCACAATGCCATCTTCAAAGTAATTAGCCACAAATTGGGGCAGTTCTGTGTCTCCCAAGCTAGCACCTGATAGGTTAATAGCAACTTTTGGTACATGAGCTGCCTGTGTTTTTAGCCAGTTAAAAGTTTGGCTAATAACCCAACGATCAACGTTCGACATGATGCCATATCTCTCAGCTGGCGGGATAAATTCATCTGGATATATAATTTTATTATTATCTGAGATGAGGCGAATCAAAATTTCGTAGTGGTGCACGCTTAGAGAATCGCCACATACTATAGGCTGTACATGCAGTTCAAATTGATTTTTATCGATGGCAACTGTTATTCGGTTTACCCATCCTAATTCAGCTTCCTTAATAGCGCCTTCTTCAGCCTGAAAAATATGGATACGGTTTCTGCCCTTGGCCTTGGCTTCGTAACAAGCCATATCGGCATGATGAATATAGTTTTTAACCGAGTCATTTTGTCGAATCGTAACGAACCCAATAGACACGCCAATACGAAATGATTTCTGTTGCCAGATGAAGCGAAAACTGTCGACAGTTTGTCTCAAATGCTCAGCGATTTGGAACCCTTTTTCTGATGAGCAATCGTGCAGTAAAACACCAAACTCATCCCCACCTAAACGAGCTAACAGATCGCTTTTTCTAATTTTTGAGTCAAGCAATGACGTCAATTGTTTTAGTAAATTATCACCAGCAGCATGCCCACAGGTATCATTAACAATCTTGAATTGATCTAAATCCATAAACAGAATGACATGCGAGGCCGTTTCATCTTTATGGACTGGAATCGCTAGTTTCAATTGGCGTTCAAATTCACGTCGATTGGGCAGGCGGGTTAGTGAATCATGGTAGGCCTGCCAATTCAGCTCCTGAGTGTGTTTTCTAGCTCTGGTAACGTCACTAAATACGAGTATTGAACCAAGTATATCTCCATAATCACCAGTAATTGGTGCGGCTGAAGTTTCAATCGCCGCTTCGTTTCCTGATCGATTAATTAATACTGTGTGGTCTCTGAGGTAATGTGCAGCTCCAGATGTAATTGCCATTTTAACAGGATCGGGCACTGCCTCACGGGTTGTTTCATGCAAAACCTTGAATACTGTAGAGACTAACTGTCCAGTCGCATCCTTGTTAGTCCAGCCAGTTAAAACCTCAGCAGCTGGATTAATAAGTTCGACCAAACAGGATTCATTGCTAACAATGACACCTTCCCCGATTGAATTTAAAGTGATATGTAATTTTTCTTTTTCGGTGGTTAGCTTTTGATATGAGTTGGTTGTTTCTTCTTGTAATTGATTAAAGGCCAAAGCGAGTAGGTCTAGTTCATCTGGAATAGATTCTGGTTTCTTACGACGATTAAATGTAATGAGGGGATTGATTGCGTGAGGTCGAAAGTTTCGAAAACCCTCAAGTAATTTATATAAGTGTCGGGTGACCAGATAGTGGAAAAATAAGATGATAAATCCTGCTACTAAAAATGTTTTCAGTGCATTGGTGATTAATATTACGAGTATCTTATTGCGTAGTTGGGCGTAGACCTCATCGAGATCCGCCATTACTCGAAGCGTGCCAATATTTTGCATTCTATTTTGGTGCTTGCGTTCTAATGGGAAATTGCGTTCGATAATGCTTGTCTTTTTCTTGCTCCCCGCTTGCCAGCTGACGTCGCCATTGACTATTATTGCGATATATTCTATGCCGTCCAGTTTTACTAGACTATCGAGTTGTGTTTGAATTTGTTTGTGGTCGATAACCCAGACGCTGTTAATAATAGGTGGCAGGCTACTGACTTCAATCTCATGCAGGTTTTGGTTGATCGCATTGACGGACTTGCTGTAGTCAAAATGCAATTGTATTGAGCTAGTTAGAAGTGTCAGCAGCGTGCTAAACATCACGACGCCGACAATGAGACGCCTCGCAATATAATTGTCTTTGCGGCGTAACTGTTTCATATAACCATCACACGACTGCTATTTCTCTTAGTATGGATATTTAGGCTTAAAAAGTACGTGATTAGGCTAAGCAACATACTTACTCAAGTTTGAAATACTGCTGCTGAATTTGATCATAGGTTCCGTTCACTGTTATTGCTTCCAAGCCATCTCTAAAAGCTGTTATTAAGTTGGCATCAGAAGTCAGGCTAAATGCCATATAGAGTTGATCTGACAACTCATCGAGTCGAAATACACGCTCGAACAAAGAGGCGTCTAAACCTTCGTCTTGTAATCTGTGATAAAACGAAGCTTCATCGGATGCAATTAAATCAATACGGTTGTTAGCGAGTAACCGGATACTCAGAATATCGCTCGCGACCGTCACTAGTGACGGCATTTGATGTCTTTTCAGGTAAGTAGAGATGACATCTTCTGATGACACCGCAATGTCGTATTTCTTTGCCTGAGCAATAGAATTGACTTGAATTGACTTGTTTGACTTGAGTTTAAACAGCGATGTTTTATAGGGCGCAATGGCACCTACCCAGTGAAACAATGCCTCGCGCTCAGTGATTCGGGCAATCGAATAAATCAGGATGTTTTTATCAGTCAGAGCGGTTTCATAGGCTCGCGACCAAGGGTAAAATTCAATCGAGGCTTGAAGATTGATCTTTTTCAACACCGCCTGAACGACTTCACTAGAGAGTCCTTTTGCTTCATCATCTACTTGAAAGTTATAGGGCGGGAAGTTTTCAGTTATAATTCTAAGTGACTCGGCCTTCAATGGGCTCGTGATGAGCAGTAAGAGTAGTAACACAATGCGAATATTCATAATATCTGACATGCCTCTTCAATAGATTATAAGTCATGAGCATAGTAGATCGGTGGGGAAATGTGGATTTAATTAATGAAGAGGCAGCTACCCTAACGCAGTTGGGCTAGTGAAGTTTGAACTTAACGATCAAAATAGGCAGTAACATCAGATTTGCAATGAGTGCCGTTGTCATCGCCAGACCAGAAAGCAGCCCGAAGTAAATTGTAGGCACAAAGTTAGACAACGCCAGTATCGAAAATCCGAGTACGACAGTCACTGTTGTGTAATAAAGTGCATGACCAATACTATTGTGAGTTCGTTTTATTGCTGGCCAGTAGTCTTGATCAATAGCGTACTCTTCGCGGAAGCGGTGAATATAATGAATTGAATCATCAACGCCAATGCCAATGCTAATGGCCGAGATGGTGATGGTCATGATGTCTAGCGGGATACCAATCCAGCCCATTAAGCCGAGAATTAATCCTGCTGCGATCATGTTCGGAACAATGGTTGCAATGGACAGGCGTATAGCCCGAAACAAAACCGTAAACATCAATAAAATGGCAATGAACACCACACCTATGGTTAAAATTTGTGATTTAAAAAGACTTTGCAGTAAGTTGTTATAAAGAACCGCCATGCCCGAGATGTTAACCTGTTCAGGTTGTAGATCTAGTTCATCAACCAGGTGTGTTCGAATGGTATCGATTAGTTGCTGACGCTTCAGGTTCTTGTCCGACTCATAAATACGAATGCTAAATCTGAGTTGGTTTCCATCCGCTGATAAATAAGGCGTGATGAGCGACTGCCTGACACTGTCGGGCAAACGCTTGTAAACAACCGCTAGTTTGAAGTCATCGAAGGGCTCTCCTTCATTAATAGTTTGCAGCATTCGCATGCCGGTATCGATGGACAGCACCTTGCCTGTCTCAGGCAGACTTTCCAGATAGGCGTGAATTTCAGCAATATCGAGCAAGCCATAGCTATTAAACCAGTAGCTAGATGACGTAATGTCATCACTATCGTCGTCGTTGAACTCATCTTCCTCAAAAAAGTCATCCTCTAAACCCGACACCATTTCTGCACTTTCTTCGAATACGGGTGCATCGATAATGATATCCATCGGTGTCGTGCCCCCGAGTTTTTGGTCGATCAAGCTCATGCCCTGGAAAATTTCGGTGTCTTCTTTGTAATAGTCAATAAAACGATTCTCGACGGATAGCTGCGGCAAACCGGATAAGCCTATGCCAGCGAGCACGATAAATAACAACAACGTTGCCTTACTGTGGTTTTGGATAAACTGCGCAACTGAGGTCATGATGGTGGCGGTGAAGTTGCCCTTCGATTCGTGCTGTTGTTTTGGCAATAACATTAGCGCCGCAGGGAACAGGGTGAACGCAAGGAAAAACGATATTGAAATGCCAATCACCATCATCCAACCAAAGTCGATGACTGGGCGTATGCCACTGACTAACAATGAGCCAAAAGCCACTATGGTTGTAACTGCGGTATACACGCAAGGCAAAAACTTGCTGCGCACAGTTTCGCTTACCAGTTCAAACTGTGATGCATCAGGCGTCTGTTCTGACACTTCACGATAGCGAACAATTAAATGAATCACTAGTGACAGCGTGATGATTAGCAGTAGTGAAATAAAGTTTGAGGAGACAACAGTCACTGGCCAATGCATCCAGCCAAGATAACCCATCATCACCAGTGCGCTGGTGACACAGATCACTAAAGGTAAAGCCACCCATCGAACTGATCTGAACGATACGATTAGAATAAGAATAATAAAGCCCACTACGCCGACACCGAACACTTTTAAATCGCTGCGAATAAAGTCAATTGAATCGCTCACGATCATGGGCACGCCGCCTAAAAATAGTGTGGCTTGATCACGGTGTAAGTCCATAACCGCACGGACTTGTTTGATTGTTTCGTCCTGACGTAGATTGGCAGCAAGATTGAGTTGTTTGATCTTCTCAGAAACAATCTGGATCTGAGCTTTGTGCTCGTCACTTAAGGGTTGATTGGCATAAAGTTTGTCACGTCTCAGGTTGAGCTTGAAAAGCTCGCCATCTGATTCGAGGTTGACTTGTAATGCGGTGGTATCACCCTGGTCACTCACCAGTAAGTTTTTATAGAGCGGACTCGTTGTCATTTCGATCTTTGCCAGCGCAATATCAACATCATCACTTTCGAGTGTTCTAATCTCCTCTGTGATTTCTGTTAGCGTTACTGGTGGACTACTGATCAGCGGAACATCAAGCATGCTGACAACAGATTTAACATGTTCTACCGCTTTTAACTGATCTCTCAATTCGGCAATGTTGGCTAACGTTTGAGCACCAAATAAGGGTTTTTTTGGGCTATAAGTAACAATCAAAAATTCTTCGGTGCCATAGGTTTTTGCAATAGACCGAAAGTACTTTAATGCTTTGTCATTTTCTAAAATCAGTGAATCCGACGAAGCGTCGAGTTCAAAATCAGTCGTGTGAGCAATAAAAAATCCAGAGACTAGCGCGACGACGACAAGCGTAGCTATTGGGCTGTTAAGCACCAATCGATTGAACAGTTTGATTAAAAAAAGCGCCATTTTCTATTCCCTAGATTGTTTTATTACGGTCACAAGCACTACTTCTTTTGTCCGATCTTGGCCCAGCTATCGCGCAAGGTCATCGTCCGATTAAAAATCGGTTGCTCATTGCTCGAGTCGGTATCACTAATGAAATAACCCAATCGTTCGAACTGATAGGCCAATACATTACCGGTGACGTCGACTGCTGGCTCAAGTTTGGCATTATCGACGATTACTCTCGACTCGGGGTTCAAGGTTGGAATGAAATCATCTTCAGCGGCCGGATTGGCGGTCAGGAACATGCGATCTAACAGGTTAACTCTGGCGTTAACCGCATGCTTCGCACTGACCCAGTGGATAGTGCCTTTCACCTTTCGACCATCGGCTGACTTTCCGCCACGGCTGTCTGGATCGTAGGTGCAAATTACCGAGTCGATACTGCCATCTGCATTTTTAATCACTTCCTTACAAGTCACGTAGTAGGCGAACCGCAGTCGGACTTCGCGCCCAACAGTGAGTCGAAAAAACTTCTTTGGCGCATCATCCATATAGTCATCCTGCTCAATGTAAAGCACGCGTGAAAAAGCAATTTCACGCGTGCCGTAATCGGGGTTTTGTGGATGATTGGCGCCGGTGAACATCTCTATCTGATCTTCAGGATAATTTTCTATAATCAATTTAATTGGCTTGATTACAGCCATGCGCCGTACCGCTCGAGTATTTAAGTCTTCGCGCAGGGCATTTTCAAGCACGCCCATTTCAATCGTACTGTCTTTTTTAGTCATGCCGATCATGCGGCAAAACTCGACAATCGATTCGGGCGTAAAACCACGACGACGCATGCCCGCAATAGTCATCATACGAGGATCATCCCAGCTATCGACGTGGCCATCGCTCACTAGCAGGTTAAGCTTACGCTTGCTGGTGAGTGAGTATTCCAGTTGTAGACGCGCGAATTCAATTTGACGTGGATGACAGGGCGGATCGAGCTTATCTAGAATCCAGTCATACAGCGGACGATGGTCCATGAACTCGAGCGTACACAATGAGTGAGTCACACCCTCAATGGCATCCGACAATCCGTGGGTAAAATCATAGAGTGGGTAGATACACCAGGTGTCGCCAGTATTGTGATGAGTAACATGACGGATACGATAAATGACCGGGTCACGCATATTAATATTGCCTGACGCGAGATCAATTTTAGCGCGCAAGACATGCTCGCCATCAGCAAATTCACCGGCTTTCATTTGTTCGAATAACGCCAAGTTCTCGTCAGGTGAACGATCACGGTAAGGGCCTGCAATACCGGGTTCAGTCAAGGTGCCACGGTTGGTTCTAATGTCATCAGCGTTCTGACTATCAACATAGGCATCCCCTTGATTAATCAACTGCACCGCATAATCGTAGAGCTGTCCAAAGTAATCCGAAGCATGAGGGTTCGAATGCCAGCTAAAACCGAGCCATTCAACATCGCGCTTAATCGCGTTAATGTATTCGACGCTTTCTTTCTCAGGATTGGTGTCGTCAAAACGCAAATTACAATGTCCACCGAATTCGAGTGCGGTACCAAAGTTCAGGCAAATAGACTTGGCGTGGCCGATGTGCAGATAGCCGTTAGGCTCGGGAGGAAATCGCGTAATGACCTTGCTGGTTTTCTGATCAGCAATGTCGGCATTAATAGCGTCACGAATAAAATTGGAAATGTCGGCATCGACAATGCTGGTGTCAGACATGAATAGGGGTTCAGCAATAAAAATAGAAAATTCATTTTACATGATCTGTCGACAAAGCTGAATGCTAATGCGTCTTTCTCATGGGGAAATTGTTGGCACAACGTTTAGGTCAAGCGATTTTACATGGTCTATGTGCGGCAAGTTGTTTTTGGCGCGGATAAAATCGCTGCTTGTTCATCATAAAACGGTTCAATTTTTGTCCAAGCCTGATTGTCTGAGTAGTTAACCAGTTGATAAATATGCCGAGCTGAGGGCTATCGAGTCCCTCGTGTTTGTGCACAATGTAATAGCCATATAGAGATTTTATTCCCTTACTTAGCGGGCATACCAAGGCACTTTTTTCGATATCATTTGCTGCCTGAAGCATGAGCGAAGGATTGGTGAAATTGGGGCTCCACGACTGTTGAGGTTGGACAGGTTGATACATTATGTCTATAAAGAGAGCCTAAAAATGTGTGTCACGAAGATGGTAACAGTCGCAGCCATGCAAATGACCTGTAGTTGGGGTATCCAAGAAAATATTAAATGTGCCGAACAGATGGTCTGCGAGGCGGCATCAAAAGGTGCACAAATTATTCTGATACAGGAATTGTTTGAAACCCCTTACTTTGTTATAGAGTAATCATTCAAACATCTGGAGTTGGCAACGACAGTAGAAGACAGTCGAGTTATCAAACACATGGCGAATCTCGCGAAAGAACTATCAGTCGTTTTACCAGTTAGCTGGTTTGAGCGCGCGGGTAATGCATTCTTTAATTCACTGGCGATGATAGACGCTGATGGGTCGGTTATGGGTGTCTATCGCAAAACGCATATTCTCAATGCGATTGGTTATCATGAGAAGCAATATTTTAGTCCTGGAGACACTGGTTTTAAAGTGTGGGATACGCACTATGCAAAAGTAGGCATTGGAATATGTTGGGATCAATGGTTGCCTGAAACTGCTCGCTGTATGGCGTTGCAGGGTGGTGAAATATTGATGTATCCGACTGCAATTGGTTCTGAGCCAGGCGACGAGTCTGCAATGGATTCGATGCAGCACTGGCAGAATGTGATGTGCGATCATGCAGGCGCTAATATTATGCCCGTGATTGCGTCAAATCGTATAGGTACAGAGAAGGCCACGACCAATGACTTGGAGATGACATTCTATGGTTCGTCTTTTATTCCCGATGCTTTTGGTAATAGAGTTGAGGCAGCTGACAGAGCAACTCAATCGATTATTATGCATAGCTTTGATTTGGCTGAAATAAAATTGTATCGAGAAACCTGGGGCGTTTATCGCGATCGTAGGCCGGATCAATATAGTGCAATTACAACCTTGGATGGCAAGGTATAACCTTCATGACGCAGCCGGGATTTCTTCCAATGGAACTGATCAGAAAATCAAAATACCTGTTAGTTAGTTTAACTCTCACGCACGCTCTCACTATAGCGACCGTTGCTGCTGCCGCTGATTTGATCATTTCTAATGCCCAAATTTATACCGTGAATCAGTCTCAATCTGAGGCGCAAGCGGTAGTCGTAGCTGATGGAAAAATAGTGTTTGTTGGCGATAACAAACAAGCACTGGCCTGGGCTTCGTCCGAGACAGAGGTAATCGATGCCGACGGTATGATGTTACTGCCAGGTTTCATCGATACCCATAATCATGTATTTGAGGGTGCTTCAGAAGTCGGTGGTAACTGTCTGTTATCCCCAGTCAAAACACTGAAAGACCAGCGGCCTCAATTGCAGGCCTGTAAAAATGGTATCAAAAAGCAGGGAGAGTGGCTAATTGGTTATGGCCACCAACTGGATGCGCTTTGGGGTGATAGTCAAAATTTAAATCCGCGAGAACACCTCGATAAATGGTTTCCTGATAATCCCGTCGTCATTATGGAAGAGTCCTCGCATTCAATGTTAGTCAACTCATTAGCACTCGAAAAAGCAGGTATAGATCCCAATTCTGAACATCCGCAAGGGGGCCGCATCATGTTTGCTCAAGATGGCCAGCCCAGTGGTGTCTTGTTTGATAACGCTGGCGACATAGTAATGGCGCTAGCCTGGAATAGTTTGAGTAATAATTTTCAAGTGAGTTACGACGGCTTGTTAGCGGGTATGGATGAAGCCGTTAGTTATGGCATTACGACTATTGGTGATGGTCGGTTGTATTGGCAGAGAGGCTGGTACGAAGTGTGGCAACAGGCACTCAAAAATGACGCGATCAATGTGCGCACTTCACTCCGGCCCTGGATATATCCAGATATACCACTAGACCAACAGCTAGACTACCTGCGTGGCATTGTCAGTTTGGACAAAGACAATTTGCTAGTGGTTGATCAAGTGAAAATGTATATCGATGGTGTCATACATTTTGGAACGGCAAAAGTATTAAAGCCCTATCAATGGAGTTGGCAATTAGACCTGCCTTATGGATTGAATTACGTCTCCCCGAAGGCTTTGTCGGGTTTCCTTTCGAGCCTCGATGAAATTGGTTTTGGTGCCCATGTTCATGCCATAGGTGATGCCGGTGTTCGAGAAACTCTTGACGCCATCGAACAGGCTCGCGAGCGCGGATCAAAACAAATATACAGCATGACTCATCTAGAAATGATCCATCTCGATGATATTGATCGATTCCAGAGTCTGAAGGTACATGCTGACTTTCAGGCTGGTGCAGCCTATTTTGTGGACACTGGTTGGGCGAGCTTTTATGTCGGACGCAAACGAGCGAAGCGTATGCTGGCAATGCGCGAAGTATTCAACACCGGTGCCAACGTCACCTTTAGTAGTGACTGAACAGTCAATTCTATTAACCCGTTGGTCGCTATCGCTAATTCAGTCAGATTAAAAAACTCGAAAGGGCTGCCAAATATTCAAGCAGCCATTCAAGCAGCCACTATTAACGGTGCTCGCGCTTTAGGTCTCGAGTCGGTGACTGGCTCCATAGAGACAGGAAAATCAGCAGATTTTGTTTTGCTGGATAGGAACATTGTGAAAGCCAAGCCCAGCCAGATAGAATCCGCCAGTGTAATAATGACCATACTTCAAGGTGAAAAGGTTTTTGTTCATTAAAGAATCGGGTTATAAAAATTAAAATTTTATTGGAGACATAAAGAGTGGGTGAAAACAACTACGCCGTCAAACGAGTGAGTATCGATGAACGAGCACAGTGGGAAAAACTGTGGCAGGCCTACTTAACCTTCTATAAAACCACGCTCGCGGAATCGATGACTGATTTGCTCTGGCAAAGAATTCACGATTGTCAGCATGCGACTCGATGTTATGTTGTTGAAAATCTCAGCACGTCAGTTCTGGTGGGCCTAGCCCATTATTTTCCGCACACCGATACCTGGGCAGCCATGCCAGTAGTCTATTTAAATGACCTGTTTGTTCATCCCGACTGCAGAGGATCTGGATTAGGCAGAACATTAATTCATCAGATAACTGAAGATGCAAAGGTGAGTGGCTGGGGTGAAATATACTGGCATACGGCAGAAAAAAATAATGATGCTCGAATACTGTATGACAAGCTAACAGGCGGTGCTGATGGCTTTGTTAGTTATCGAATGGATATTGATCAAGACGGAGGTTGATGGCGAGAGGCGTTAAGTTATTAGTGCTGCTTTAAATCCTTAACAACGGTCGTGCTTTCAATAACACTTGGGTCGCATTCTGGATATGGGAGCCATAAGTGCAGATGCCGAAAGCCAAGCGGATATTCTAAACAGTGAGGCCTATATAATGAGTGATGCACAATGAACAATAAAAATTATGCGATAATGTGAACGAGACCTTTTCAGGTTACCATGAAGCATTATTCACCAAATTTAATTGGAGCATATGAATACCAACCCAAGCGCCACTATCGACAATCCAATTTGTTTTCAGCACTATCGAGATCTACCGGCAGAAATGTTTGCCGAATCGATGCCCGCCCCTTCAGCAGCACCGTCACTAATCGAACTCAATACAAACCTACTCGATCAACTCGGTATCGATTCGAGTTGGTTTGGCAGTCAACAGGCTTTGTCTGTGCTGTCAGGCAACAGCATTAATGAAGCCAACCACCCAATCGCGATGGCTTACTCCGGCCATCAGTTTGGTAATTGGTCAGCAGTGCTGGGTGACGGCCGCGCGCATATGCTGGGGCAGGTGAAGACTGCCGAGGGGCGATATATTGATTTACAATTAAAAGGATCGGGGCGAACTCAGTTTTCGCGCGGTGGTGACGGTCGAGCGACATTGGGCTCGGTGATACGTGAATACCTGCTGAGCGAAGCGATGGCTGGCTTAGGCATTTCTACCACTCGTTCGATTGCGATGTTGACGACTGGAGATTCAGTTGCGCGGGAGCAACTCAATCCAGGCGCTATTTTAGTGCGTTCGGCCGAGAGCCATTTACGCGTTGGTAGCTTTCAATTTGCCCGTTCTCAATCAATCCAGACCCAATCAATTCAGGCTGAATCAATTCAGGCCCAATCAATACAAGAGGGTTCGGCTCAACCACCAGCAACTATAGATGGCGTAAAAGCGTTAGCTGATTTTACTATTGCTCGACATTTTCCTGAGCTGGAAAAATCGTCATCAAAATACCTTGATTTACTGTCAGCGGTTGGCAAAAGGCAGGCTTCTCTAATAGCCGAGTGGATGCTAGTTGGCTTTATCCATGGTGTGATGAACACTGATAACGTATCAATTACTGGTGAAACTATCGACTTTGGTCCCTGTGCTTTTATGGACGAATATAATCCTCAAAAAGTATTTAGTTCAATCGATGTTCAAGGCCGTTATGCCTGGGATCAACAGCCCACGATTGGGCAATGGAATTTAACTCGTTTGGCCGAGACCTTGTTACCGCTATTTGACGACAATGAGGAAAAATCGGTTGAAATGGCGCAACAGCGACTCGCGGAATTTATACCGCAATTTCAACAATCTTTTCAAGCGGGGTTGATGCGTAAATTTGGATTTACTGAAGGCAGTGATCAAACCAGACAGTTAACCACTGAAATGTTAGCTGCGATGGAAGCAGACGGTGTCGACTTCACTGTTTTCTTCAATAACCTTACCAGAGTGGCAGAAAGTGAGTCAGAACCAGTGTTAATTAACTTGTTTAACGATGCAGAAGTTGCATCTAGTTTAATCGAACAATGGCAGGCTCTGCGAGCAAAAGATAGCGATAGCTTATTGTCGATGCGACAGGCTAATCCGGCCGTCATTGCGCGTAATCATCAAGTTCAGTTCGCCATCGATGCTGCGGTTGAAGACAATGACTTTTTACCTTTCAAACGATTATGCCGGGTATTAGCCAATCCTTATCAAGTCGATCCAGCTGACCACGAATTGATGGCACCACCGAAATCGGAGCAACGAGTAACGCGAACTTTCTGCGGCACTTAATCAGCGTTACTGAGGTCAGACTAGTTCGCTAATGAACCAATATTTAAAGATACATAGGAAATATAATGACTGAATCTAAAGTTGACCGAGCTATTTTAGCCGGTGGTTGTTTTTGGGGCATGCAAGACTTAATTCGGAAAATATCCGGCATTAAGTCAACCCGAGTTGGCTATAGTGGTGGTGATGTACCCAACGCTACTTATCGAAATCACGGAACTCACGCAGAAACGATAGAAATTACATTCGATCCCAATATATTGAGCTATCGTCAGTTGCTCGAGTTTTTCTTCCAAATTCACGATCCATCAACGGTGAATCAACAAGGCAATGATCTCGGCGTATCGTATCGGTCCGCTATCTATTACACCAGTGACGCACAACGTCAAATCGCAATAGACGCCATAGCTGATGTCGATGCTTCAGGTTTGTGGCCTGCAAAGGTAGTGACCGAAGTTGAGCCCGAAAGTGATTTTTGGTTGGCGGAAACAGAACATCAAGACTATTTAGAGCGGGTCCCTAACGGCTATACCTGCCACTTCATCCGCCCCAACTGGCGGCTGCCAGAACGCAAAGTGTCTTGATCAGTAATCTATAAAGGACCTAAAAAATCTGTTGAAGGCCGCGAAAATCAGGCCTTTCAACAGAAAAAAATTGCTGACCCTTTTAAAGCGGCTTTACCCAGTCCATCACTTTATCTGATAAGTTGAGTATCTCTCGATTTGGCATTTTAACTTTTGGCGTTCCCATATAAATAAAACCAATGATTCTCTCCGAATCCGCTAGGCCTAGCGGTCGGCAAACATTAGCATCGTAGGTATTGTCGCCTGTAAGCCAGATTGATCCAAACCCAAGTGCATTACTGGCTAGCATCATGTTGTTGGCAACGGCGCCGGTGCAAAGCATCTGTTCTATTTCGGGCACTTTTGGGTCGTCTTGCAAGCTGGCGACAAGGACGACGATGAGCGGTGAGCGCAGGGGTTTTTGACCTTGTTTCTCGAGGTAAGCAGCGTCGACATCAGGTTTGCGTATTTTTACTGCATTGATGAAAACCTCAGATAGTGCCTGCCGCGCTTCGCCTCTAATAGTAATGAAACGATAAGGTTTCAGCCGCTTATGATCCGGTGCATTCATGGCAGCCTTAAAAATTTGGGCGAGTTGTTCATCGTTTGGCGCTGGCTCAATCAACATATTAGCGGGCGTTGAGACTCGGTCTAGAAATTGAAGTGGATTTAGATTTGTCATAGATTAGTCGTCATTGCTCAATTCGAAATATCGGGTCCTCTATTGTATAGCCAATCCAGCCCGATGATTTAAAATAAAATGTTATACTTCACTTTTTAACAGTCGGCCTACCTTGTCTTTATGATTCGATATCAGATCACCAGCAACAATCCAACGTCCCATTATTTTGACGTCACTATTCAAATTGATAAGCCGGATCAAAAAAGCCAGCGACTGCGCTTACCTAACTGGATACCGGGTAGTTATATGATTCGGGACTTCTCGCGTAATATCATCGAGCTGTCTGCGCGTTCAAATGTTGGGGACTTGCAAATCACGCAGCAAGATAAATCAAACTGGACTATCGAAGGTGCTACCGAAGCGCTCACGATCAAATATAAAGTGTATGCGAAAGACTTGTCGGTACGAGGCGCTCATCTCGATCATAGTCATGGTTATTACAACGGCTCGAGCGTTTTTCTCGAAGTGGTAGGCCAGTCTGATTCACCTTGCGAAGTAGAGATTACAAAGCCAGCAGGTGCTCAATACCAAAACTGGCAGGTAGCTAGTTCATTGCCATTCAAAGGCAAGTCTCGATTTGAATTCGGCCTGTTTGAAGCGCAGGACTACGACGACCTAATCGATCATCCAGTCGAAATGGGTGAATTTGGTTGTATTAGTTTCGAGGCTTGTGGCGTACCGCACGATTTTATATTAACCGGACGCTACCAGTGCGATGAGGCACGGCTCAAGCAAGACCTGATTAAAATCTGCGAACATCATATTCGCTTCTTCGGCGAGCCAGCGCCAATGGATTATTACCAGTTCCAAGTTATTGTTGTTGGTGGGGGTTATGGTGGGTTAGAGCATCGAGCCAGCACCAGTTTAATGTGCAGTCGAGACAGCCTGCCTTTGCCAGGTCAGGTCGAAATGAATGACAAGTACAGAGACTTCCTTGGCTTGTGCAGCCACGAATATTTTCACACCTGGAATATCAAGCGCATCAAACCGGCGGTTTACCAACCCTATGATTTACAGAAAGAAGTCTATACCGACTTGCTCTGGGCTTTCGAAGGTATCACGTCCTACTATGACGATCTGGCCTTACTGCGCTGTGGATTAATCGACGAAAAGGCTTATCTAGAGTTACTCTCGCAAACCATTACCCGAGTAGAAAGAGGTCTGGGTCGTACGCGACAATCGGCAGCCGAATCAAGCTTTAATACCTGGACCAAATTCTACAAGCAAGATGAAAATGCTCAAAACGCCATTGTCAGTTACTACGCAAAAGGGTGCTTAATTGCGCTGTGTATCGACTTACAAATGCGCGCCAAAAGCGAGTCGTCTGTTAGTCTCGACGATGTGATGTTGCAACTATGGCAGACAACGCGCGATACCGGTAAAGGCGTCGACATCGATACCATTCAGGCGTTAATCGGGGCTCTCGTTGGCAGTGAGATTGAACAGGGCTTGAATAGCATGATCTATGGTCGAACTGACTTACCGTTAGCTCAATTGCTATCTAGCTTTGGCGTGTCTTTTAATCGACAGCGCGCCAGCGGGCAAGCCGATAGGGGCGGGAAATTACAGACGTCTGCATCACCGCAAGTTGATTTGGGCTGCTTTCTGCAAGAGCATGACGGTGGCTTGCAGTTAGTGCGGGCGACCGAAAATGGTTCTGCTCAATTAGCCGGGTTGGCAGCAGGTGATGTCATAATCGCGATCAATGGTTTAAAGCTGAATCTGGCTCAGGCAGAACAGCAGCTAAAGCTCGCCAATGTTGACGATGTCTGGAATATTCATGCTTTTCGTCGTGATGAGTTAAATGAGTTCGAGGTGACATTGCAAGCATCGGCAGAGACAACCATCGCCCTCCAAATTGACAATCCAGAGCAAGCGCAGAAATGGCTGGCTGCCCAACTTACTCCTCAACTGACTCATTAGTAAAGATGGATCAAACGCAAGTCAATCATTGGGTGCACCAGCTGTGTGAATCGTCAATGCTGGACTTGAGTCGAGTGGGTGAACATCGGGTTAGCTTTCTGGCAACAATTGATGATCTTGGGCTGGCATATAAAATCGATGGCCAAATCCTTAGGTTGAGAAAACGAATCGAAATGCTCGATATAGATTTGTTACAGTTCAATCTGGCTCAACGAGGTCTCAATACGGAATGCCAATATTGGCTGAAAACAAAATCAACCAACCTTGACGTGATTGCATTGTTCGATCAAAAAGCAATCACCAGCATCGCCACCTGCGAAAAACAAACCCAAGGTAAAGGCCGAAGGGGTAATCACTGGGTTTCACCATTTGCTCAAAACATTTACTGCACGGTGGGTGTATTAAAAACTATAAAGCCCGCTAATTTAGGATTGCTGAGTATTGTCACCGGACTAGCAATATGCAAAGCCCTCTCAAATTTGGGCTACCAAGAAGTGAAGCTTAAATGGCCAAATGACTTATATTATCAGGGTGAAAAGTTGGGTGGAATACTGATTGAATCCCGCCCCGTAAAGGATAATCAATACTTTCTGGCGATTGGTTTTGGTATTAATGTCGATATGAGCAACAAGTCACTAGCGGCCATTGAGCAGGCGGTCACCTGTCTGAATCTGATTGCAAGCAAGACAATAACCCGCAATCAGATATTATTAGAAACCGTGAGTCAGACATTAACCGATATCGACGCATTTAGTGATGAAGCCATCCCGCAACTGGTTGAAGCATTTGATCAGGTTGATGCGTTCAAGGGAATGCCCGTTAACGTGTTGTCTTCGGGCAAAACCATCGCTTGCACCAATGCTGGCATTACACAAACCGGACAGTTACAGGTGGAAACAAAGCAGGGCATGATGATGTTCTCGGCTGCTGACATTTCACTTAGGCGCGCCTGATGTTACTGCTCGACTTTGGTAATAGTGCAATCAAAGGCCAATGGTGGCTCAAGGATGAATTACAGTCTTCATTTTCTTGCCGGTTGGGTGACAACTGGCAAGCCAGATTAAAGTCAGTATTGCCAGATATTGAGACAACTGACGATGCGACGCAATGTTACTTCGCCTCCGTGGCTGATCTAGATACAGAGGCGCAGTTGCTCGATGGCCTGAAAGCGATCATTGGATTAGGCAATTGTGTTCGACTAACCACGAAAAAAAATGTGACTGGTGTAGATAATGGCTATACCGCTCCAGACAAGCTAGGTGTAGATCGTTGGTTAGCTTTGTTAGGAGCGATGAACTTTTATGGGCCAGTCGACAAGTTAATCATTGATGCAGGCAGTGCTATCACTATCGACCTGCTGACCCAAAACGGCAAACATTTAGGCGGTGCCATCTTGCCTGGATTTAACACCTCGATAGCTCGTTTCAAGCAAATCATGAGTCAGGCTAATTTTGATCACGTCGATATAACTCGCACCGATGAACCCGGCTGTTCAACTGAAGCCTGTATTAATATAAACTATTGTTCAGCTGACATGTCAACTAACGCGACGATGGTCGATCAGGTGATTGATCGCTGGTTTAAGCTGCTAGCCCCCGACGCAATCATGATAGTCACCGGTGGAGATGCAAAGCGCATAAACCGCCATCAACAACACCCGCGCTATGAAGGCCCAGATCTGGTATTTAAAGGCATGCGCAAACAACTGGACAGCCTGAAATGAAGATGTTTTTTAGCCTGTTGCTGATTGCCAACATAGCCTTTGGTTTGATCCAATGGCTGTTGCCTTATGAGCAACTGTGGATGCCATTAGACGCCAAAAAAATTCCGGTTGCGGAAAGGTTACAACTACTCAGCGAACCTAGCGACTCGGCATCTCTGGCATCTCTGGTAAAAAATGAACCCGAGATTAGTACCAAAACCAATATCAGTAAGCCACTCTCTACTTTGGTAGTCGAAGATACCAGCGATAAGCGGCTGTGTTTTACAATCGGTCCTTTTAAAGACAGATCCAAAGCGCTCGAAGTGAGTGGTCGCTACTCATCCAACAGCATCAATTCAGAATTAAAATCCAGTCTTGAAAAAGAATATCTGGGCATCATGGTCTATATTGCCGGCCATCAAAACCGACAAGAAGCACTTAAAACATCCGATAAGCTCACGGCGCAAGGCATCCGTGAATTCATTATTGTGAACGATCCAGACAAATCAAATGTACTGTCTCTCGGTGTTTTTGGTTTAAAGAAAAACGCCGTACGCCGCGTTAACCAACTTAAAAAGCTCAAATATACCGTTAAGACCGAAGCGCGATATCGAGAACGTACTATTTTTTGGCTTTATTATCAGCAATCAAATGAAAGTGATCTGCAGCCCTTATTGCGCGAACAGGACATAGCTAACGGCATTAGTCAGATAGCGAGCCAATGTACTTAAAGCGCTACAAAAATGAAACTATTGGCATTCAGCTAAAATCATCTAGCTTCAAGGCATAAACTACTTGCCAACCCTGGTCAAAGTCACTAGAATTCCGCCTCCAATAAGGGTTGGCTGGGTAGACCAAATCCACCATTCCCGTCTCTCTTTAAAAAGAGACATGTAAAATGAAAATAAAGCCGGCGTAGCTCAGTTGGTAGAGCAACTGACTTGTAATCAGTAGGTCCCGAGTTCGATTCTTGGTGCCGGCACCATATTCAAGCCCCTGAATCAGGGGCTTTTTTTTGCCTGAAAGCTAGGCTTGAAGTCGTTCCATGTTCTTTTTCATGCGTTATCTCAATAATTTATTAGCCCAATTCCTTACGCCTTGATTCATGGCTTCTTGTCGGGGTCATCTCGGGGTCACCCTGAGAAGAGGTTCGGAGCAGACTTGACAGTGTTTCTGATGTTTCGCAGTAACTTTTCCTTACAACTAAGCCCGTAGGCACCTCGTATCAAACATGGGGTGGGTTGTTCTGATCTAATAGAACCGGACACTTTAATAAGAGATAATATTTATCAACTATTGAGGTGT